>NZ_JBSFRK010000002.1:0-153472 GCF_053589195.1 Streptomyces sp. NPDC003379
GGGGGCGGTCTGGGGCCCCGGCCGGGCGGGGGGGGCGGGGCGCCCCCCCCCCCGCCCCCGCCGCCGTCCCACCAGCCACAGACGCGCCAGAAGTAGTACGAAAGAGCCATGACCGAAGTCTCCGAAGTCGAACTCGCCGTCGGCGGAATGACCTGCGCCTCCTGCTCGTCCCGCATCGAGAAGAAGCTGAACCGCCTGGAGGGCGTGACCGCCACGGTCAACCTCGCCACGGAGAAGGCCAAGGTCACATACGCCGACGGAGTCGAGGTCCCCCAGCTGATCGCCCTGGTCGAGAAGCTGGGCTACACCGCCGAGGAGATCGTCCCCCCGCCACCGGAGCCCGAGACCGGCCCCGGCCCCGGCCCCGCCCCCGTGCCGACCACCGCGGACATCACCGAGCCCGACATCCTGCGGCAGCGCCTGACCGTCTCCGCCCTCCTGTCCCTGCCCGTCGTGCTGCTCGCGATGGTTCCCGTCCTGCAGTTCGACAACTGGCAGTGGCTCTCGCTGACGCTCGCCGCGCCCGTCGTCGTCTGGGGCGGTCTGCCCTTCCACCGGGCGGCGTTCACCAATCTCCGGCACGGCGCCGCGACCATGGACACACTCGTCTCGGTCGGCACGCTCGCCGCGTTCGGCTGGTCGCTGTGGGCGCTGTTCTTCGGGGACGCGGGGATGCCCGGGATGCGGCACGGCTTCGACTTCACCGCCTCGCCCGGGGCGGGCGCCTCGACGATCTATCTCGAAGTGGCGTCGGGCGTCATCACGTTCATCCTGCTCGGGCGCTGGCTGGAGGCCCGCTCCAAGCGGCGGGCCGGCTCGGCCCTGCGCGCCCTGCTCGAACTGGGCGCCAAGGACGTCACCGTGGTCCGCGACGGCACGGAGGAACGGATTCCGGTCGGCCGGCTGGCCGTCGGCGACCGTTTCGTCGTACGGCCCGGCGAGACCGTCGCGACCGACGGCGCCGTCGTCGAGGGCGCGTCCGCCGTCGACGCCTCGATGCTGACCGGCGAGTCCGTGCCGGTGGACGTGGGCGTGGGCGACGCCGTCACCGGCGCCACGGTGAACGCCTCGGGCCGTCTCGTCGTACGGGCCACCCGCGTCGGCTCCGACACCCAACTGGCGCGCATGGCGCGGCTCGTCGAGGACGCGCAGACCGGCAAGGCGCGGGTGCAGCGCCTCGCCGACCGGATCGCCGGGGTCTTCGTGCCGGTGGTCCTGCTCATCGCCGTCGGCACGCTCGGCGGCTGGCTGGGCGTGACGGGCGATGCGACCGCCGCGTTCACCGCCGCCGTCGCCGTCCTGATCATCGCCTGCCCGTGCGCGCTCGGCCTGGCCACGCCCACGGCCCTGATGGTCGGCACGGGACGCGGCGCCCAGCTCGGCATCCTCATCAAGGGCCCCGAGGTCCTGGAGTCCACGCGCCGCGTCGACACGGTCGTCCTGGACAAGACGGGGACGGTGACCACGGGCCGCATGGAGCTGGCGGAGGTCCGCGCCGCCGGGGACACCGACGAGAAGCAGCTGCTGCGCCTCGCGGGCGCCCTGGAGCACGCCTCCGAGCACCCGGTCGCCCGGGCCGTCGCGGCGGGCGCCGCCGACCTGCTGGGCACCGCCATCGGGGAGCTGCCCGCGCCGGAGCGGTTCGAGAACGTCGCCGGGCTCGGGGTGCGCGGCACAGTGGACGGGCACGAGGTGCTCGCCGGGCGCGAGCGGCTCCTCGCGGACGCGGGCGTCACCGGCCTGGACGCGCTGACCGCACTGAAGGACGAGGCGGAGGCGTCGGGACGTACGGCCGTGCTGGTCGCCTGGGACGGCGCCGCGCGCGGCGTGCTGACGGTCGCCGACGCCCTCAAGGAGACCAGCGCCCAGGCGGTGCGCGAGCTGCGCGCGCTCGGCCTGACGCCGGTGCTGCTCACCGGCGACAACGAGGCCGTCGCCCGGGCGGTGGCGGACGCGGTGGGCATCCCGTCCGACGCCGTCCACGCGGAGGTCCTGCCGCAGGACAAGGTCGATGTCGTACGACGGTTGCGGGCAGAGGGCCGGGTCGTGGCGATGGTGGGGGACGGGGTGAACGACGCGGCGGCGCTCGCGACCGCCGATCTCGGCCTCGCGATGGGCACGGGCACGGACGCGGCGATCGAGGCGAGCGACCTGACGCTGGTGCGCGGGGACTTGCGGGTCGCGGCCGACGCCATCAGGCTCTCCCGCAAGACACTCGCCACCATCAAGGGCAATCTGTTCTGGGCCTTCGGCTACAACGTCGCCGCACTGCCGCTCGCCGCGGCGGGGCTTCTGAACCCGATGATCGCGGGCGCCGCGATGGCGTTCTCGTCGGTGTTCGTGGTCACGAACAGCCTGCGGCTGCGGACGTTCACATAACCCCTTCACATGTCCGTCTCAGCATCCTCACGGACCTCTCCGGATCCCCATTTCGGGGCCCTTGCGTATGTACAGGACATATGCAAGAGACGCAGATCACAGTGATCCGAACGTAACCATCTAGGGGGGTCGCGAGTCTAATGGGACGATGCCAGAAGACGT
Source organism: Streptomyces sp. NPDC003379 (assembly GCF_053589195.1). NCBI lineage: Bacteria > Bacillati > Actinomycetota > Actinomycetes > Kitasatosporales > Streptomycetaceae > Streptomyces > Streptomyces sp. NPDC003379. Next base: position 2,542 of record NZ_JBSFRK010000002.1, read on the forward strand.
CTTGGGGGACGTCGTCTGACATCAGGGGACATCTTGGGGGATGTTTCCTGGAATTGCGTTGCCGGGGCACGTGCACCGGGGAGCTTTGAGCGGCCCTCCCGTGCGTACGCGTCCCGGCAGACCGCAGGGCAACCAAGACGCCCGGCCGGATCCCGTGGGGGGAATCCGCACCGGGAAAAAGGGAAGCGCCCCGACCGTCGACCCGTGGGGGGATCGGCGGCGGGGCGCTTTCCGCTTGAGTGGGGGTCAGCGACCCTCGACCGGGACGAAGTCCCGCAGAACCTCACCGGTGTAGATCTGCCGAGGACGACCGATACGGGACCCCGGCTCCTTGATCATCTCGTGCCACTGGGCGATCCAGCCCGGAAGACGCCCCAGCGCGAACAGCACGGTGAACATCTCCGTCGGGAAGCCCATGGCCCGGTAGATGAGACCCGTGTAGAAGTCCACGTTCGGGTAGAGCTTCCGCTCGACGAAGTAGTCGTCGGCCAGCGCGTGCTCTTCGAGCTTCAGCGCGATGTCGAGCAGCTCGTCGGACTTGCCGAGCGCCGAGAGGACGTCGTGCGCCGCCGCCTTGATGATCTTCGCCCGGGGGTCGAAGTTCTTGTAGACGCGGTGCCCGAAGCCCATGAGCTTCACGCCGTCTTCCTTGTTCTTCACCTTGCGGATGAAGGTGTCGACGTCGCCGCCGGAGGCCTGGATGCCTTCGAGCATCTCCAGGACCGACTGGTTGGCGCCGCCGTGCAGCGGGCCCCACAGGGCCGAGATGCCGGCCGAGATCGAGGCGAACATGTTCGCCTGCGAGGAGCCGACCAGACGCACGGTGGACGTCGAACAGTTCTGCTCGTGGTCCGCGTGCAGGATCAGGAGCTTGTCGAGCGCGGCGACGACGACCGGGTCCAGCTCGTACTCGGCGGCGGGCACCGAGAACGTCATGCGCAGGAAGTTCTCGACGTAGCCGAGGTCGTTGCGCGGGTAGACGACCGGGTGGCCCTGCGACTTCTTGTACGCGTAGGCGGCGATCGTCGGAAGCTTGGCGAGAAGGCGGATCGTCGACAGGTGACGCTGCTTCTCGTCGAACGGGTTGTGGCTGTCCTGGTAGAACGTGGACAGCGCGCTCACCACGGACGACAGCATGGCCATCGGGTGGGCGTCACGCGGGAAGCCGTCGTAGAACCGCTTGACGTCCTCGTGCAGCAGCGTGTGCTGCGTGATCTCGTTCTTGAAGGTCGCGAGCTCGTCGACCTTCGGCAGCTCGCCGTTGATCAGCAGGTACGCCACCTCGGTGAAGGTGGAGCGCTCGGCCAGCTGCTCGATCGGGTAGCCGCGGTACCGGAGAATGCCCTGCTCGCCGTCGAGATAGGTGATGGCGGATTTATAGGCGGCGGTATTGCCATAGCCGCTGTCCAGGGTCACCAGACCGGTCTGGGAGCGGAGCTTCCCGATGTCGAAGCCCTTGTCGCCGACGGTCGAATCGATCACCGGGTAGGTGTACTCGCCATCGCCGTACCGCAGTACTACAGAGTTGTCGCTCACGTCATCCCTCACCGACGTTGTGCCTCTTCTTCGAGGTGCCCTGACTGTCTCTACCATCCCCCATTTGGCCCTGGAGAGTGCACTCGGGGTCGACCATTGGGCCTATTGGCGGCACTCAGTGCCGCCAACCTGCTCATCCTGCCCCCTTCGCCCCGGTTCCGGAAGTGCTGTGTGACGTTTCCGACTCGTTTGATCGATCAAAACGTCGAGGACCCTCTCCGCGGCGCCCCGAGAGCCTGAAATCAAGCGCTGTGCAGCGCCTGCCCGCGGAGACCGTGCGTACAGCCTGGCCCAGAGCCTTGCGCGAACCGACGAGGACCACCAGCTTCTTGGCGCGTGTCACGGCGGTGTAGAGCAAGTTGCGCTGCAGCATCATCCAGGCGCCGGTGGTGACCGGGATCACCACGGCTGGATACTCGCTGCCCTGGGAGCGGTGGATCGTCACGGCGTACGCGTGGGCCAGCTCGTCCAGTTCGTCGAAGTCGTACGGAATCTCCTCGTCCTCGTCGGTCAGGACGGTGAGCCGCTGCTCGTCGAGGTCGAGGGCGGTGACGACACCGACCGTGCCGTTGAAGACGCCGTTCTCCCCCTTCTCGTAGTTGTTGCGGATCTGGGTGACCTTGTCGCCGACGCGGAAGACCCGCCCGCCGAACCGCTTCTCGGGCAGGTCGGGGCGGGCGGGCGTGATGGCCTGCTGGAGGAGTCCGTTGAGGTTTCCGGCGCCCGCGGGGCCGCGGTGCATGGGGGCGAGGACCTGCACGTCGCGGCGCGGGTCGAGGCCGAACTTGCGGGGAATGCGGTGGGCCGCGACGTCCACGGTGACGCGGCCCGCGTCCTCCGTCTCCTCCTCGACGAAGAGGAAGAAGTCCTTCATGCCCTGGGTGAGGGGCGGTACACCGGAGTTGATGCGGTGGGCGTTGGTGACCACGCCCGACTCCTGGGCCTGCCGGAAGATGCGGGTCAGGCGGACCGCGGGGATCGGGCTGTCGTCACTGAGCATGTCCCGGAGCACCTCGCCCGCGCCGACGCTGGGCAGCTGGTCGACGTCGCCGACGAAGAGCAGATGGGCGCCGGGCGGGACGGCCTTGACCAGTTTGTTGGCGAGGAGCAGGTCGAGCATCGAGGCCTCGTCGACCACGATAAGGTCGGCGTCGAGCGGCCGCTCCTTGTCGTACGCCGCGTCGCCCCCCGGCCGCAGTTCGAGCAGGCGGTGCACCGTGGAGGCCTCCGCGCCGGTCAGTTCGGCCAGGCGCTTGGCGGCGCGTCCGGTGGGGGCGGCGAGGACGACCTTGGCCTTCTTGGCGCGGGCCAGCTCGACGATGGAGCGGACCGTGAAGGACTTGCCGCAGCCGGGACCGCCGGTCAGGACGGCGACCTTCCGGGTCAGCGCGAGACGGACCGCCGCTTCCTGCTCGACGGCGAGCTGGGCGCCCGTGCGGTCCGCGAGCCAGGCGAGGGCCTTGTCCCAGGCGACGTCCCGGAAGCCGGGCATGCGGTCGTCCGGAGTCTTCAGAAGGCGCAACAGCTGGGCAGCCAGGGACAGTTCCGCCCGGTGGAAGGGCACGAGATAGACGGCGGTGATGTCGTCACCGCCGTCCGGGTCGGGGAGGGCTTCGCGGACGACTCCCTCCTCCTCCCCGGCCAGCTCGCCGAGGCAGTCGATGACCAGGCCCGTGTCGACCTGGAGCAGCTTCACCGCGTCGGTGATGAGGCGCTCCTCGGGCAGATAGCAGTTGCCCTGGTCGGTGGATTGCGAAAGGGCGTACTGAAGACCGGCCTTGACGCGCTCCGGGCTGTCGTGCGGGATGCCGACGGCCTGGGCGATGCGGTCGGCGGTGAGGAAGCCGATGCCCCAGACGTCGGCGGCGAGGCGATACGGCTCGTTCTTGACTATGGAGATCGACGCGTCGCCGTACTTCTTGTAGATGCGCACGGCGATGGAGGTGGAGACGCCGACGCCTTGGAGGAAGACCATGACTTCCTTGATGGCCTTCTGCTCCTCCCAGGCGGCGGCGATCATCTTGGTCCGCTTGGGGCCGAGGCCGGGCACTTCCACCAGTCGCTTCGGCTCGGTCTCGATGACGTCGAGGGTGTCGACGCCGAAGTGCGTGGTGATCCGGTCGGCCATCACGGGGCCGATGCCCTTGATGAGGCCGGAGCCGAGATAGCGGCGGATGCCCTGGATGGTGGCGGGGAGCACCGTCGTGTAGTTCTCGACGGTGAACTGCTTGCCGTACTGCGGGTGGGAGCCCCAGCGGCCCTGCATCCGCAGGCTCTCGCCGACCTGGGCGCCGAGCAGCGAGCCGACGACGGTGAGCAGGTCACCGGCGCCGCGGCCGGTGTCGACACGCGCGACCGTGTAACCGGTCTCTTCATTGGCGTACGTGATGCGCTCAAGGACGCCCTCAAGCACCGCCATCGCTGCAACTGGACTGGACATGATCCGACGCTACCGCCCGGCACCGACAGCGCGGGCGGCCTGTGGACAACTACGGGCCCTGTGGAAACTCGAAGAGGCCCGGTCCGTCGACCGGGCCCCTTCCATCCCTCCCCTTTTGTCAGTAACCCCGCGATTCCCCCCGGAATCCCCCCAGATTTCCCCCTCGGGAAGTCCTGACGTCAAGTACGACACGCATGGTGGCCGAAGGGTTGCACGGCGTGGCACACAAAATTAATCGGCTGCCCGTCAGCCGGAGCCACGCGTCACGCTCACGCGTGTGTGCGGAAGGCCTCCGCCGTCTCCCGCAGCAGCTCTCCCCCGTCCCGCGCCCACAGTGCCTCGTTGAAGATCTCGACCTCGATCGGACCGTCGTACCCGGCGGCCTCGACGAGCGCGCGGAAGGCCCTGAAGTCGACACTCCCGTCGCCCAGTTGCCCACGCCCCAGCAGCACACCCGCGGGCAGCGGAGTGATCCAGTCCGCCAGCTGGAAGGCGTGCAGACGGCCGCCCGCCCCCGCCCGCGCGATCTGCGCGGGCGCCTGGTCGTCCCACCAGATGTGGTACGTGTCCACCACCACGCCCACCTGGTCCGCGGGGAAGCGTTCCGCGAGGTCGAGTGCCTGGCTCAGCGTGGAGACCACGCAGCGGTCCGCGGCGAACATCGGGTGCAGCGGTTCGATGGCCAGGCGTACGCCCCACTCCTCGGCGTAGGGCCCGAGGACCGCGAGGGCCTCCGCGACGCGCTCCCGTGCCCCGGCGAGGTCACGGCTGCCGGGCGGCAGGCCGCCCGAGACCAGGACCAGCGTGTCCGTGCCGAGCGTCGCCGCCTCGTCGATCGCCGCGCGGTTGTCGTCCAGGGCACGCGCGCGTGCCGTCTCGTCGGGGTCCGTGAAGAAGCCGCCCCGGCACAGGCTCGTGACCGTGAGGCCGCTCTCGCGCATGAGGCGGGCGGCGCGCTCGACCCCGTACTCCTGGACCGGGGCGCGCCACAGGCCGACCGCGGTGATGCCCTCCTTGGCGCATCCTTCGGCGAGTTCGGGCAGCGAGAGCTGCTTGACGGTCTCCTGGTTGATGCTCAGCCGTGACAGCGGGAGTGGGGTGCTCATCGCGGTGCTCATTGCGGTACTCCATGGACGGTCAGCAGCGAGCGCATCCGGGACGCCGCCAGGGACGGGTCGGGGAACAGGCCGAGTGCGTCGGCCAGTTCGTAGGCGCGGGCCAGATGCGGGAGCGAGCGGGCCGACTGGAGGCCGCCCACCATCGTGAAGTGTGTCTGGTGCCCGGCCAGCCAGGCGAGGAGGACCACGCCGGTCTTGTAGTAGCGCGTGGGGTTCTGGAAGAGGTGGCGGGACAGCTCGACGGTGGGGTCGAGGAGGGCGCGGAAGGCCGTCACGTCACCGGTGTCCAGGATGCGCACCGCCTCGGCGGCGAGCGGTCCCAGCGGGTCGAAGACGCCGAGCAGCGCGTGGCTGAAGCCGTGGTCGTCGCCCGCGATCAGCTCGGGGTAGTTGAAGTCGTCGCCGGTGTAGCAGCGCACCCCGTGCGGGAGTCGGCGGCGCAGGGCGATCTCGCGGTCGGCGTCCAGGAGCGACACCTTGATGCCGTCGACCTTGTCGGGGTGGGCGGCGATGACTTCCAGGAAGGTGTCGGTCGCCGCGTCCAGGTCGGCCGAGCCCCAGTAGCCCTCCAGGGCGGGGTCGAACATGGGGCCGAGCCAGTGCAGGATCACCGGCTCGCTCGCCTGGCGCAGGAGGTGGCCGTACGTCTCCAGATAGTCGTCCGGTGAGCCGGCCGCGGCGGCGAGGGCGCGCGACGCCATCAGGATCGCCTGGGCGCCGACCGATTCGACGAGGGCGAGCTGCTCCTCGTAGCCCTCTCTGACCTGCGTCAGGCTCGCGGGCATGGCCAGTTGGTCGGTGCCGACGCCGCACGCGATCCGGCCGCCGGCCGTCCTCGCCTCGGCGGCCGAGCGGCGGATGAGTTCGGCGGCGCGGGTCCAGTCCAGGCCCATGCCGCGCTGGGCGGTGTCCATGGCCTCGGCGACACCCAGGCCGTGCGACCAGAGGTGGCGGCGGAAGGCGAGCGTGGCGTCCCAGTCGACGGCGGCGGGGCCGTCCGGGGAGACGTCCGCGGAGGGGTCGGCGACGACGTGGGCGGCGGAGAAGACGGTGCGCGAGGTGAACGGGGGGCCGTCGGCGGCGACACGGAGGGGCTCGTTCCGTGGGGTGTACGCGCGCGTGCCGCCTCCCTCGGCGGGGAGGAGGACGGTGTCCCCCGGTCGGGCGGCGCTCACAGTTCGATCTCCGGTACATCGAGGCGGCGGCCCTCGGCGGAGGACCTCAGGCCCAGTTCGGCGAGCTGCACACCGCGTGCGCCGGCCAGCAGGTCCCAGTGGTAGGGCGCGTCGGCGTACACGTGCTTGAGGAAAAGCTCCCACTGCGCCTTGAAGCCGTTGTCGAACTCGCCGTTGTCGGGCACCTGCTGCCACTGGTCGCGGAAGGAGTGGGTGGCGGGCAGATCGGGGTTCCACACCGGCTTGGGTGTCGCGCTGCGGTGCTGTACGCGGCAGTCGCGCAGCCCCGCGACCGCCGACCCCTCCGTGCCGTCGACCTGGAACTCCACCAGCTCGTCGCGGTTGACGCGCACCGCCCAGGAGGAGTTGATCTGCGCGATCACGCCGCTGTCCAGCTCGAAGACGCCGTACGCGGCGTCGTCGGCGGTGGCGTCGTAGGGCTTGTCGCGCTCGTCCCAGCGCTGCGGGACGTGGGTGGCGGTCAGGGCCTGGATGGTGCGTACGCGGCCGAACAGCTCGTGCAGGACGTACTCCCAGTGCGGGAACATGTCGACGACGATGCCGCCGCCGTCCTCGGCGCGGTAGTTCCAGGAGGGGCGCTGGGCGGGCTGCCAGTCGCCCTCGAAGACCCAGTAGCCGAACTCGCCGCGGACCGAGAGGATCCGGCCGAAGAAGCCGCCGTCGATGAGCCGCTTCAGCTTGAGCAGGCCCGGCAGAAACAGCTTGTCCTGGACGACGCCGTGCTTGACGCCGGCGTCCCTGGCCAGGCGGGCGAGGCCGAGGGCGGCGTCCAGGCCGGTGGCGGTCGGCTTCTCGGTGTAGATGTGCTTGCCCGCGGCGATGGCCTTCTTGAGGGCGTCCTCGCGGGCCGAGGTGACCTGCGCGTCGAAGTAGATGTCGACGGTGGGGTCGGCGAGGACCTCGTCGAGGTCGGTCGAGAAGTGCTCCAGGCCGTGCTGTTCGGCGAGCGCGCGCAGCGCGTGTTCCCTGCGGCCCACCAGGACCGGCTCGGGCCACAGCGCGGTGCCGTCGCCGAGGTCGAGGCCGCCCTGTTCGCGGAGGGCGAGGATCGAGCGGACGAGGTGCTGGCGGTGGCCCATGCGTCCGGTGACGCCGTTCATGGCGATGCGCACCGTCTTGCGTGTCACGAGAGTCCCTCCGTAAGAACGTAGCAAGCGCTTTCTATCGCTGAAGAAGCTAGCCTGCCGCACAAGGTTCGGACAAGGGCTTCGGACTTTCGGGCCAGCGCAGTGACCGGAGGACGACGAGATGACCGTGACCCTGGCGGATGTGGCGGCACGCGCGCGGGTCTCCCCCGCCACCGTCTCCCGCGTGCTGAACGGCAATTACCCGGTCGCGACCGCCACCCGCGAGCGGGTCCTGCGGGCCGTGGACGATCTCGACTACGTCCTGAACGGCCCCGCCAGCTCGCTCGCCGCGGCCACCTCCGACCTGGTCGGCATCCTCGTCAACGACATCGCCGACCCCTTCTTCGGGATCATGGCGGGCGCCGTGCAGTCCGAGATCGGCGGACCCGGCGGGCGCGCGGGCGGCGAGCGGATGGCGGTGGTGTGCAACACCGGCGGCTCTCCGGAGCGCGAACTCACCTACCTCACGCTCCTCCAGCGCCAGCGCGCCGCCGCGGTGGTCCTCACCGGCGGCGCGGTCGAGGACCCCGAGCACGCGGCCGCCATCGCCGGGAAGCTGCGGCGCCTCGCGGAAGCGGGCTCGCGGGTGGTGCTGTGCGGGCGGCCGCCGTCGCCGGAGACCGACGCGGTGGCGCTCACCTTCGACAACCGCGGGGGCGGCCGGCAGCTCACCGAGCACGTGCTCGGCCTCGGCCACCGGCGTGTCGGCTACATCGCGGGCCCGCAGGAGCGGACGACCACGCGGCACCGCCTGGAGGGCCACCGGGCGGCGCTGGCCGCGCACGGTGTCGCCGACGACCCGGCGCTCACCGTGCACGGTCCGTACGACCGCCGCTCCGGCTACGACGCCACGGCCGAACTCCTGCGCCGCGCCCCCGACCTGACGGCCGTCGTCGCCGCCAACGACACGGTGGCGCTCGGCGCCTGCGCGGCGCTGCGGGACAAGGGCCTGCGCATCCCGGACGACGTCTCGGTGGCGGGCTTCGACGACCTGCCGTTCAGCATCGACGCCGTCCCCGCGCTCACGACGGTCCGCCTGCCGCTGCACGAGGCGGGAGCGCGGGCGGGCCGCATCGCCATGGGCAAGGAGGAGCCGCCGCCGGGCGGTGTGGCGACGTTCCACGGGGAGCTGATGGTGCGGGGCTCCACCGGGGGGCCGAGGTAGAGGGCAGAGGCCACGCGCCCAGCCTGCCCAGCACCGCCACGCCCTCGGCGATCCGGGTCGGACAGGGGGGACCTTGACGCCGTGGGCGAGGGCGGCCGTGGCGAGGGCCGTGTCGGAGTCGGCGTACGTGCGCTCGTCGAGGGTGATCAGCAGGTGGAGGCCGGCTGCGGCGCCGTGCACCACCGCTCCCGGCAGGTGCGTACGGATCGCCTCGATCATCGCGTCCCTGCGTCTGCGGTGGTGCTTGCGGATGAGCCGCAGATGGCGTTCCAGGTCGCCGGAGTGGCGTTCGCGGCGCTGGGGGCGCGGTTGGCGTTCCTCTGAGGTCGGCAGCGTGCCGGTACGCGCCGCCGTGCCCGCGGCGTTCCGATGTCGTTGAGAGCAGCGGGAAAAGGAGGCTCATATGGCAGTCATGGTCATGGATGCGCCCAGCGCCTGGGACGTACTGGACGGCGTCACCCTTCCCCGCGGTTACCGCGTCGAGATCACCGAGGGGAAGATCATCATGACGCCGCAAGGCGAGTACCGGTGGAAAGTCGTCCTTGAGGCAGCCCCTCAGATCAAGCAGCAGCTCGCCCCCCACGGCGACATCCTCTCGGACGTCATGATCGACTTTCCGTCCAGCCAGTACGGGTACGCGCCCGACCTGGCGATCATCGCGCCGGGTGCCGAGCGCAACCGCCGCGGCCGCTTCGAGTGGCACAGCCTGGAGGCGGTGCTCGAGGTCGTATCGAAGAGCAGCCGCGACAACGACTTCGCCAAGAAGTTCCGCCTGTACGCGGAGTGCGGCATCCCCGTCTACACGGTGATCGATCCCGAGGCCGGGGCCTGCACGGTCCACCGCCGCCCCACCAGGACGGGGGTCTACGAGGACGAGACGGAGGTCCCGTTCGGCGAGGATCTGGTCCTGCCGCCGACCGGGCGGAAGATCACCGTCAGGACGGACGGTTTTCCCAAGGCCGGCGACCTCGGCTGAGCCACGGCGGGGTTGACCACATCCGCATGGCGCCTAGGGTCGGGGCCATGAAGTTTGCCTTCTCCACCCTTGGGGTGCCCGGTCTGCCCGTACCCGATGTGCTGCGGCTCGCCGTCCAGCACGGCTATCAGGGGGTCGAGCTTCGCGCGCACCCCGAGGAGCCGGTGCACCCGGGGCTCGGGCTGGTCGAGCGCGCCGACGTGGCGGCCGAGTTCAAGGCGGCCGGGGTCGAGATCCTCGGGATCGCGGGGTACGCGCGCGTGGCGGAGCCCGGGGAGGACGGGCCCGTCCTCGATGAGCTGGCCTCCCTTGTCGCGCTCGCGCGTGACCTCGGCGCGCCCTTCGTACGCGTCTTCCCGGGCGGCGGCACCGACCAGAGCGCGGACGAGGCCGACGCGACGGCCGCGAGGCGGCTCGGCACCGCCGCGCGGAGCGCCGCCGACGCCGGCGTACGCATCCTCCTGGAGACCCACGACTCGCACCGCACGGGCGCCGACGCCACCCGCGTCCTCGGCACCGTCGGACACCGCCAGGTCGGCGCCCTGTGGGACGTGATGCACACCTGGCTCGGCGGCGAGTCGCCCACCGACAGCTTCGCCGCGCTCTCCCCCTACCTCGGCTACGTCCAGGTGAAGGACATCGCCTCCGCCGACGACACGACACCACTGGCCCTCGGGACCGGCACGCTGCCGCTCGCCGAGTGCGTGGAGCTGCTCAGCGCGGAGAACTGGATGGGGTGGCTGTGCTGGGAGTACGAGAAGCGGTGGTACGAGGAGGCGGCGCCGCTGGCTCAGCTGCTGGGGCCGGGGCGGGAGTACCTGTCGCGGCTGCTGACCCGCTCCGGCTGACGCCGCCGCCCGCCTTCGGGAGTGAGGTCAGCGCGACGCCGCCCACCAGCAGGGCCGCCGCGCACCACCGCAGGCCGCTCACCGACTCGCCGAGGACCAGGGCGGCCGACGACATCCCGAAGACCGGTACGAGCAGCGAGAACGGGGCGACCGTGGACGCGGGGTGGCGGCGCAGCAGATAGCCCCAGGCGCCGAAGCCGAAGACCGTCGTGATCCAGGCGACGTAGACGATGATGCCCGCGCCCGACCAGTCGAGGGAGCGCAGCGCCGCCAGGTCCCGGGAGGGCCCTTCCCACAGGAGCGAGAGCCCGAGCAGCGGCAGCACCGGGACGGTGCTCACCCACACCATGAAGTTGAGGGAGTCGGACGGGGACGCCTTGCGGGTCAGGACGTTGGACACGCCCCAGCAGGCCGCGGCGCCGATCAGCAGCGCGAAGGCGGCCAGCGGTCCGGTCCCCCCTTCGTCGACGGCGGCGACCGCGATCCCCCCGAGGGCGATCACCATGCCGAGGACCCGTACGCGACCGGGTCGTTCACCGAGCGCCACGAAGGCGAAGAGGGCGGTGAAGACGGCCTGGACCTGGAGCACCAGGGACGACAGTCCGGCGGGCATCCCCGCGTCCATCCCGATGAACAGCAGCCCGAATTTGGCCACCCCGAGGACCAGCCCGACCCCCACGATCCACTTCCACGCCACCTTCGGCCGCCCCACGAAGAAGACGGCGGGCAGCGCGGCCACCAGGAAGCGCAGGGCGGAGAAGAGCAGCGGCGGGAAGTGGTCGAGCCCCACCTCGATCACCACGAAGTTGACGCCCCAGACGGCGGCGACGAGGACGGCCAGACAGACATGAGCAGGTCGCATGCGTCGAGGATCACCCGGCCCGACCGTGTAGGACCAGCGCGGATATCTGCATGGTTGGATGAAGCAACGCTACCGAAATTCCGTGGACCGAAAATGGGGTGGCCCGTGCTCGATCTCGCCCGGCTCCGCGCGCTGCACGCCGTCTCCGTGCACGGCACCGTGGGCGCCGCCGCCACCGCGCTCGGCTACACCCCCTCCGCGGTCTCCCAGCAGATCGCCAAGCTGGAGCGGGAGACCCGTACCACCCTCCTGGAGCGGCGCGGCCGGGGCGTCGCGCTCACCGCGGAGGCGCTCCATCTCGCGGAGACCGCCCAGCAGTTGATGGCCATCGTGGAACGTGCCGAGACGGAGCTGGAGGAGCGGCGAGGGGTGCCGGCGGGGCGGCTCACCATCGCCGCGTTCGCCTCGGCGGCGCGGGGGCTGCTGCCGGGGGCGCTGGCGGACCTCGCCCGTCTGCATCCGGCGCTGGACGCCCGTATGACGGAGATAGACCCGCATCTCTCCATCGACCTGGTCGCCAAGGGCGCGGTGGACGTGGCCGTCGTCCACGACTGGGACATCGCGCCGCTGCCGACGCCGCCGGGCGTCGAGCAGGCGGTCATCGGGGACGACCTCTGCGACCTCGTCGTCCCCGACGGCCACCGGCTGGCGGGGCGTACGTCGGTCCGGCGCGAGGAGCTGAAGGACGAACGCTGGATCACCCAGCCGCCGGGGCTCGTCTGCCACGAGTGGCTCGTCCGTACGCTGCGCGAGGCCGGGTGTGAGCCCGATATCGCTCACCAGGCGGAGGAGAACCCCACGTTGGTCGCGCTGGTCGCGGCGGGGCTCGGCATCGCGCTCATCCCTCGCCTCGGGCGCGGGCCCGTTCCGTGCGGTGCGGTCACCGTACGTCTGGATCCTGTGCCGGTGCGGCGGCTCTACGCCCTGTGGCGTACGGGGGCGGCGGGGCGGCCCGCCATCGCGGAGACGGTCCGCGTCCTGCAGTCGCGGTGGGTCGGTTGATCCCTGAGCGGAGACGAGCCCGTACCGAAGGAACGACAGAAACGGGAACCCTTCCAAGAGCGGCAGCGTCCAACCGGCACGCTGCCGCTGAGTCCCCGCATGGCGGTGTCGGCATCGCTGCTGGCTGCGACCGCTGACCACCCTCTCCGCCGCCTGCGGCCCGGCAGCCCGCCGTCACCGGCGTGCCCCCCTTCACACAGCGCCGGTGACGGCCCCTCTCGCGCTCCGCCCTTGACCGGCAGAAATCTTCGGGATATCCGTAGCCCCTGAAAGTTTCCTCCACCCCGCAGGAGCGCCCGTGCCCCAGCCCGACGACCGGAGGCTTCGCGGCCTCGTCTCCGCCATGTCCCTGGAGGAGAAGGTCGGCCAGCTCTTCGTGATGCACGTGTACGGGCACACGGCCACCGACCCCGACCCGGGCGACGCCGACATCAACCTCAGGGAACTCGGCGTCCGCGACGCCGCCGAGCTGATCGCCCGCTACCACCTCGGCGGCATCATCTACTTCGGCTGGGCCCACAACACCCGCGACCCGCACCAGATCGCCGCCCTCTCCCACGGCATCCAGCAAGCGGCGGCGGCGTCCCTGCCGTCGGGCGTCCCCGTACTGATCTCCGTGGACCAGGAGCACGGCGCCGTCGCCCGCATCGGCGCCCCCGCGACCCTGCTCCCCGGCGCGATGGCCCTCGGCGCCTCCGGTTCGCACGCGCACGCCCGCGAGGCGGCCCGCATCGCCGGCACCGAGCTGCACGCCCTCGGCATCCGCCAGGACCACGCCCCGGACGCCGACGTGAACGTCGATCCCGCCAACCCGGTCATCGGCGTACGTTCCTTCGGCGCCGACCCCGAAGCGGTCGCCGGTTTCGTGACCGCGCAGATCGAGGGCTACCAGAGCGCGGGCATCGCCACCGCGGCCAAGCACTTCCCGGGACACGGCGACACGACGGACGACAGCCACACCGAGCTGCCGCACATCCACCACACCCGCGAGGAGTGGGACCGCTTCGACGCCCCGCCCTTCCGGGCGGCGATCGCCGCGGGCGTCGACTCGGTGATGACCGCCCACATCGTGGTGCCCGCCCTGGATCCGTCGGGCGACCCCGCGACGCTCTCCCACCCGATCGTGACGGGCGTGCTCCGCGAGGAACTCGGCTTCGACGGCGTGATCGCCACGGACTCGCTGGCGATGCGCGGGGTCCGTACGAAGTACGGCGACGACCGTGTGGCCGTACTCGCGCTCAAGGCGGGCGTGGACCAGCTCCTCAACCCGCCGCAGCCGCGGGTCGCCCGGGACGCCGTGCTCCAGGCCGTCAGGGACGGCGAGTTGACGGAAGACCGCATCGACGAGTCGGTCCTGCGGGTCCTGCGCATGAAGGCGAAGGTGGGCCTTCTGCCCGACACCGGAACAGGGACCCAGGTCACCGGAACCGGCACTCCGGCCACCGGAACCGGCACCCCGATCACAGCCGTCGGCTCCCCTGACCACCTCGCCGCCGCCGACCGCATCGCTGACGCCACCACGACCCTGCTGCGGAACGACGACTCCCTGCTGCCGCTCTCCCCCCACACGCACCGCGACATCCTGGTGGTCGGCGCGGACCCCCGTTCGCCGTCCGGCACGACGGGCCCGCCGACCACCGTCCTCGCGGACGCCCTGACCGGCCTCGGGTTCACCGCGACCGCGCTGTCCACGGGCACGGCCCCGGACGCCACGGCGGTCGAGCAGGCCGTGGCGGAGTCCAAGGGCATGGACGCGGTGATCGTGGCGACGTACAACATCTCGACGCACACCGTCACGGCGAGGGACAACACCCAGGCGGCCAACGCCACCCTGGCCACGGCCCCGGCCACGGCCCCGGCCCCGGCCGCCCACAATGCGACGGCCGTCGAGGACGGCCAGACCGCCCTGGTCGCCGCCCTCAAGGCCACCGGCGTCCCCGTCGTCGCCCTCGCGATCCGCAATCCGTACGACGTGGCCCATCTGCCCCCCGTCGACGCCGCGCTCGCCTCGTACTCCTGGACGGACGTCGAACTGCGCGCCGCGGCACGGGTGATCGCGGGCCGCGCCGTGCCGCGAGGGCGGCTGCCGGTGCCGGTACGGCGGGCGGACGACCCGGCGCAGGTGCTGTACCCGATCGGGCACGGGCTGACGTACTGACGCGTACGACGCGCCCCCGGCGCACCACCGCCGACTGCCCCAAAGCCTCTCGCGCGGCTGGCGTGGCCCCGCTCCGACGGGCCACGCTGGGGGCACATGTCGGGGGGACAGTGATGCTTGCCTGCACCGGGGCGCGGCCTCGTACGGTCACGGAGACGATCGCCGCACTGGTGCTCGCCGCCGCGCCGCTGCTGGCTGCCGCGCTGCTGTTGACCGGCTGTCAGAAGTCCGGCGTCTCGAACGACGGCGACGACGGCGGCTCCGCCTCGGGACGCATCGACGACCAGACGCCCGTGATCTCGCGCCCCACCGGTTTCGGCTCGGTGTTCCTCGCCGTCGGCGAGTGCGGTTCTCGGGGGCACGAGACGTTCACGGAGGTGCCGTGCACCAGCGAGCGGGCGGCGGCCCGGGTCGTCGCCCGTCGCGACGGCAAGGCCGGACAGGGCCCGCCGTGCCCGGCCCGCACGGACTTCGTGCTGCACATCAGCGAGAGCAGGCCCGCGGTCGACGAGGACGGCGACGGGGCGGTACCGCGCGGCCACGCCTGCATGCGGAACCTGGAGCCGCCGCACCCCGGTGATCCGGGAGGCGGCGGTGGGCCGCGGACCATCGTCGGCGACTGCGTGTACGGCGCGGGGCGCGGCGAGGTGCGGGAGACGGCCTGCGACGGCTCCGGAGAGCGGCAGCCGGAGTACCGCGTGGCGTCGGTGGTGCGGAACCGGGCCGCGTGCGGGGCCTCGACCGCCCTGTACGTGGCTGTGGGCGGGGACCGTCCCGTCGGATGCGCCGTACGGCTGTGAGGCCACGGGGCTCCGCCGTCAGCAGAGGATCCACCCCGTGCTGACCCCGCGCCCCCCGACCTTCCCCGTCACGCGCACGCACCGGTGGCCCGCGTGGACCGTCACCGGGCCCGCACGGTGGGTGTAGCGCCCCTTGTCGCGCGCGGCGCGGCTGCCGCGGGCCTGCACGCTGACGGACATGGTCCTGCGGGGGCCGGGGCGCTTGGCGATGGTCATGGCGCAGACGTAGCCGCGGTTCTTGAAGACCTCGACCTTGCCCGTGCTGAAGGGGAGGGTGCGCACCTTGTGCCCGGCGCACGCTCCCGCGGCGGCGTGGGCCGTGCCGGCGCCGGGGCCCGCGAGGGCGAGCAGGACGGAGGCGGCGAGCCCGGCGGCGCCGAGCGCCAGCCGCCGTCGTATGCGACCACGGCCGCGACCACTGCTCACGGTTTCCCCTCCCGCCACTGCGGCATCAACGTACTGATGTACGGACGCGGACGGCCGCCCGCATGGTTGCGGGATCCCCTGATTTTCTGACCTGGCCGGCCCGATCGCCCCCGGCCGCGCCCCGGTCGCGCCCCGGCCGCGCTCAGGCGGCCTCCACCGGCTCCCCCACGAACGTCCGCCACAGCCGCGCGTACCGCCCGTCCCGGGCGAGGAGTTCCTCGTGCGTGCCGTCCTCGGCGACGCGGCCGTCGTCCATCACGACGACGCGGTCCGCGCGGGCGGCCGTGGTGAGGCGGTGGGCGACGACCAGCGTGGTGCGCTTGCCGGCGATGCGGTCGGTGGCCTGGTTGACCTGCGCCTCCGTGGCGAGGTCGAGGGCGGCGGTCGCCTCGTCGAGGAGCAGGATGTCGGGGTCGACCAGCTCGGCGCGGGCCAGCGCGATGAGCTGGCGCTGCCCGGCGGAGAGGTTGCGGCCGCGCTCGGTGACCTCGTGGAGGTAGCCGCCGTCCAGGGTGGCGATCATGTCGTGCGCGCCGACCGCGCGGGCGGCGGCCTCGACCTGGGCGTCGGTGGCGTCGGGCCGCCCGTAGGCGATGGCGTCCCTGACCGTGCCCGCGAAGAGGTAGGCCTCCTGCGGCACGACACCGAGGCGGTGGCGGTACGACGTGATGTCCAGGGACCGCAGGTCCGTGCCGTCCACCGTGACCCGGCCGCCCGTGGGGTCGTAGAAGCGGGCGACGAGCTTGACGAGCGTCGACTTGCCCGCGCCGGTCTCGCCGACGAAGGCGACGGTCTGCCCGGCGGGTATCCGCAGGCTCACGTCGCTGAGGGCCTCCTCCTCGCCGGTGTACGCGAAACTCACGTCCTCGAAGGCGATCTCGCCGCGCAGGGAGAGCACGTCGAGGGGTTCGTCGGCGTCCTTGGTCGACGTCGGCTCCTGGAGCAGCTCCTGGATGCGGCCGAGGGAGACGGTGGCCTGCTGGTAGCCGTCGAAGACCTGGGAGAGCTGCTGCACGGGCGCGAAGAACAGGTCGATGTAGAGCAGGTAGGCGACGAGCGCGCCGGTCGTCAGCGTGCCCGCCTCGACCCGGCCCGCGCCCACGATCAGCACGGCGACCACGGCGACGGACGACAGGAACTGGACGAACGGGAAGTACACCGAGATCAGCCACTGGCCCCGGATACGGGCCTGGCGGTAGCTGTCGCTGTTGCGCGCGAACCGCTCGGCGCCCGAGCGCTCGCGCCGGAAGGCCTGCACGATGCGCAGGCCGGCGACGGACTCCTGGAGGTCGGCGTTGACGACGGAGACCCGCTCGCGCGCCAGTTCGTACGCCGTCACGCTCGACTTGCGGAAGAAGTACGTGCCCACGATCAGCAGCGGCAGCGTCGCGAAGACGACCAGCGCCAGCTCCACGTCGATGACGAGCAGGGCGACCATGATGCCGAAGAAGGTGACGACGGAGACGAACGCGGTGACGAGTCCCGTCTGGAGGAACGTGGAGAGGGCGTCCACGTCCGTGGTCATCCGGGTCATGATGCGCCCGGTCAGCTCCCGCTCGTAGTAGTCGAGCCCGAGCCGCTGGAGCTGCGCGAAGATCTTCAGCCGCAGCGAGTACAGGACCCGCTCGCCGGTGCGTCCCGTCATCCGCGTCTCACCGGTCTGCGCCACCCACTGCACGGCGACGGCGGCGAGCGCGAGCCCGGAGGCCGCCCAGACGGCGCCGAGCGCCAGCTGGTTGACGCCCTCGTCGATGCCGTGCCGGATCAGGACGGGCAGGAGCAGGCCCATGCCCGCGTCCACGGCGACCAGCAGCAGGCTCAGGAGCAGCGGCAGCCCGAAGCCGGCGAGCAGCCTGCGCAGTCCGTACGACTCCTCGGGCGTGACGGCCCGCGCCTCGTCGATGTCCGGCTTGCCGTCCGCCGGGGGCAGCGCGTCGACCTGGGCCAGGAGTTCGGGCGTGGACGGCATTCCGGAGAGCGCGGTGTCCTTGGGCTCGCGGTCGCCGGTCCACAGGGCGGGCGTGATACCCCTCTCCGCGTCGAACTCGGCGTCGAGTTCCTCGCGTACGGAGGTGTCCTCGGGCAGGTCGGCGGGGAGCGCGTGGCCGGGCGAGACGCCGCCCAGCTCGTCGGGGTCGGTGAGCAGGCGCCGGTAGAGGGCCGAGCGCTCCTGGAGTTCGTCGTGGGTGCCGAGGTCGGCGAGGCGCCCGTCGTCGAGGACGGCGATGCGGTCGGCGAGGTTGAGGGTGGAGCGGCGGTGGGCGATGAGCAGCGTCGTACGGCCCGCCATGACACCGCGCAGCGCCTCGTGGATCTCGTGCTCCACGCGCGCGTCCACCGCCGAAGTCGCGTCGTCCAGGACGAGGAGGCGGGGGTCGGTGAGGATGGCGCGGGCGAGCGCGATGCGCTGGCGCTGGCCTCCGGAGAGGGTGAGTCCGTGCTCGCCGACCGTGGTGTCGTACCCCTGCGGCAGCTCGGAGATGAACCGGTCGGCCTGGGCGGCGCGCGCGGCGGCCTCGATCTGCTCCTGGGTGGCGTCGGGATACCCGTACGCGATGTTCGCGCCGACCGTGTCGGAGAAGAGGAAGGAGTCCTCGGGGACGAGCCCGATGGCGGACCGCAGCGAGTCGAGAGTCAGCTCGCGCACGTCGCGTCCGCCGATGAGGACGGCGCCGTGCGTCACGTCGTAGAAGCGGGGCAGCAGCAGCGAGACGGTCGACTTGCCGCTTCCGGAGGAGCCGACGACGGCGAGGGTCTCGCCGGGGGCTATCTGGAAGGAGAGCCCGTCGAGAACGGGCCGGTCGTCCTCGTACGCGAAGCCCACGTCGTCGAACTCGACGGTGGCGGGGGCGTCGGCGGGCAGCTCCTTGGTCCCGTCCCGCAGGCTCGGCTCGGTGTCGATGAGTTCGAGCACACGGTCGACGCCGGCGCGGGCCTGCTGGCCGACGGTGAGGACCATGGCGAGCATCCGCACGGGTCCGACGAGCTGCGCGAGATAGGTGGAGAAGGCGACGAACGTACCGAGCGTGATCTCGCCGCGCACGGCGAGCCAGCCGCCGAGGGCCAGCATGGCGACCTGGCCGAGCATGGGGACGGCCTGGAGCGCGGGCGTGTAGCGGGAGTTGAGCTTGACGGTCCGCAGCCGCCCCGCGAAGAGCTTGCGCCCGACCTCGCGGAGCTTGCCGGTCTCCTGGTCCTCCTGCCCGAAGCCCTTCACCACGCGTACGCCGCTGACGGCGCCGTCGACCACTCCGGCGACGGCGGCCGCCTGGGCCTGCGCGTACCAGGTGGCGGGGTGCAGCCGGGTGCGGGAGCGGCGGGCGATGAGCCACAGGGCGGGGGCGACGGCGAGGGCGACGAGGGTGAGCGGCAGCGAGAGCCAGGCCATGATCACGAGGGAGATCACGAAGAGCAGGATGTTGCCGATGGTCATCGGCAGCATGAAGAGCAGGCCCTGGATGAGCTGGAGGTCGCTGGTCGCGCGGCCGACGACCTGCCCGGTGGACAGCTCGTCCTGGCGCCGCCCGTCGAGCCTCGTGATCGTCCCGTACATCTCGGTGCGCAGGTCGTGCTGGACGTCGAGGGCGAGGCGGCCGCCGTAGTAGCGGCGGATGTAGGTGAAGACGTAGACGAGGACGGCGGCGCCGATCAGGGCGCCGGCCCACGGCCCCATGGACCTGACACCGCCCTGCCCGTCCTCCCCGATGACGTCATCGATGATCACTTTCGTGATCAGCGGCACGAGGGCCATGACGGCCATGCCGGCGAGCGAGGACCCGAGCGCGAGCACGACGTCCTTCGGATACCGCCACGCGTAGCCGGTGAGCCGCTTGGCCCAGCCCGCCTGTGCGCCTTCGGGCCCGCCCCGTTCGTCCGCCACCAGTTGCCTCCCGTAGACCTGACCTGCCGAGAGGCCCAACACGGCGGGACGCGGATTTCATCCCGCCGCAACAAATCGCCGCGACGGGGACGGGCCTGCGTCACGGAGCCCTGTCAGTTGCCGGGGACCGCCACGAACGCCTCGCGCGGCGTGACCGTCGGGGCGTAGCGCCCGGCCGCGGGGGCCCGGGGCGTCAGATCCTTGTGGATGGCCTTGGCCACGCCCTGGATGGTGGCGACGCCGTAGTTCATGGTGCTGTTGCCGTGGGTGAGCACGGAGATCGTGTAGTCGTGGCCGCCGCCCTTGAACGCGCCGATGCTGTGCACCCGCCAGCCGTGGGTCGACCGCTGCAGCCAGCCGTTCTTGACGTGGATCTTGACGGCGGACGGAGCGCCTGCCGGGGTGCCCCAGCGCTGCGAGGAGATGACCTTGCCCATCAGCTTGAGGACGTAGGCGCGGGAGGCGTCGGTCAGGACGGTGTTGCCGCCGGTGAACAGGGCGAGGAGCTTCTGCTCGTCGGTGGCGTTGATACGGGTGAGCCCCCAGTAACCACCGGAGCCGGGCACCGTCCGGGTCATCTTGGCGGCCCGGAGGAAGCCCTTCACCTTGGCCGCGCCGAGCTGGCGCCAGAGCGTGCTGGTGGCCGCGTTGTCCGACTTGGTGATCATGGCGGTGGCGAGGTTCTTCTCGCGGGACGACAGCGCCCGCCCGGTCTTCTGGGCGTCCCACAGCAGCGTCGCGAGGACGGTCGCCTTGACGACGCTGGCCGAGTCGTACGAGGTGGTCGCGCGCAGGGTGCAGGTGGTGCCCGTGGTGCGGTCGTGGAGTCCGACCGCGATCGTGCCCTTGCGGTTCTTCAGCGCCGCCGTGATGTCCTTCGTGAGCTTGGCGGCCAGGCCCGGCTGCGCGGAGGCGCAGGTGACCTTCGGCGCCGTCGCGGCGACGGCGGTCGGTGCGCCCGCGGCCGCACCGAGCGGCACGAGCACCCCGGCGGCGAGTCCCGCCGAGAGCACGCGGGCACGCCTGGATATCCCGGATACCGGGTGAGTCATGGAGTTTCCCCATCCCCTTGGGTCCGTACGTACAAGACCCTCGGGGCCCGTACAAGCGCGCCCCCGGCGCACTCGCCCCGTATGACTCACCGATACCGGCGGGGGTTGTACGGAAAACCGCTGATCAGTTCGGTCGGTCAGTGTAGACGGGTTCCTCCTCCCCGAAATCGCCGTCGTACGCGAGTACGGGGAGACGGGCCCCGCGGCTGCGGGCGATCCCGGTCACCTCTCGCGGGGACCCGGCCATGGGGGCGGTGCCGTCAGCCGAAGTCCGCCACGTGGTCCGCGACCCATTCGCGGTATGTGCGTGCGGGCCGGCCGGTGATCTCGGCCACCGCCGGCGACACCTGCTCCGGCTCCGCCTCCATCTGCCCGTGGGCCTCGACGATGGCGCGGGCGTATTCCGGGGGCAGGCCCTGCGCCTCGAACGCGGCGACCGCCGCGTCTTCGTCCAGCTCTTCGAAGACCACCCGGCGGCCGAGGACGTCGCCGATCGTCCGGACCTGCTCAGCCTGCGTCAGCGCCTGCGGGCCGGTCAGGTGCGGGGCCTCGCCCACCAGGTCGTCCGTCGTCAGCGCCCATACCGCCACCGCCGCGAGATCCGCCTCGTGGACCAGCGACCGCGTCGCTCCGGCATGCGAGCCGCGGACGACGTCCCCTTCCTTGATCTGCTCCGCCCACGCGAGGGTGTTGGCCGCGAAGCCGCCCGCGCGCAGGAACGTCCACTGCAAGGTCGAGGCGCGGATCGCACGCTCGATCGCGGTGTGGAAGGCGAGGATGCCGGGCTCCGGCTCCACGGTGTCGTCGTCCGGCACGCCCCACGCGGACAGGTAGACGATGCGGCGCGCGTGCTTCTCCGCGGCCGCGATCACCGCGGGCGCGGCGTCCGCCGTCAGCAGCGGCCAGACGAGGAAGACCGCGTCCACCCCCTCCATGGCCGCCTCCACGGAAGCCGCGTCGGTCAGGTCGCCGCGTACCACCTCGACCCGGTCGGGCAGCGAGGCCGCCGCCGGGTCACGGACCAGGGCGCGCACGTCCTCGCCCGCCGCCAGCAGTTGCGCCACTGTGCGGCGGCCTGTCTTTCCGGTCGCGCCGGTCACCAGAATCATCGAGATCTCCTCGGTACGCGCTGCGGGTGCAACACCCACATGGTGCGACCTGAAGGAAGGTTGAGGTCAAGGGAATGAATGATCAGTTCCCGGCAAGATGCGTCGGCGCGAACATCCGCAGGAGGGCCGGGAGCACGACCACCGAGGGTCCCGGTTCCGCCAGCGCCTTCGCGAGGTCGTCCCGGAGTGTCTCCGGAGACGTCCGTACGCCCGGTACCCCGAAGGACTCCGCGAGGGCCACGAAGTCCGGGCGGGCCAACTCCGTGGCGGTCGCCTCGCCGAAGGCGTCGGACATGTACTCGCGGAGGATGCCGTAGCCGCCGTCGTCGACGATCAGCCAGGTCACCGGCAGGTCGTACTGCCGGGCCGTCGCCAGTTCCGCGATCGAGTACATCGCGCCGCCGTCGCCGGAGACCGCGAGGACCGGGTGGGAGGGGTCCGCGACCGCCGCGCCCAGCGCCGCGGGGAAGCCGTAGCCCAGGCCGCCCGCGCCCTGCGCCGAGTGCATGGTGTTGGGGCGCCGGGCGTCGAAGGCCGACCAGGCCCAGTAGGCGAGGATCGTCATGTCCCAGAAGGACGGCGCCGCGTCCGGCAGCGCCTCGCGCACGGAGGCGAGGATCCGCTGCTCCAGGGTGAGGTCCTGGTCGGCGATCCGCTCGCGGACCTTCGCGAGGAGCGCCGCGACCCGCTCGGGGGCCGTGGGGTCCTCGCGGGGCGTCCCGATCGTTTCCAGGAGCGCCGAGAGGGCGAGGCGCGCGTCCGCGTGGATGCCGAGCCCGGGGTGGTTGGACTCCAGCTTCCCGGCGTCCGCCTCGATCTGGATCACCCGGCCACGCGGCTTGAACGTGTGGTAGTTCGAGGACAGCTCGCCGAGCCCCGAGCCGACCACCAGGAGGACGTCCGCGTCCTCCAGGAGGTCCGTGGTGTGGCGGTCCTCCAGCCACGACTGGAGCGAGAGCGGGTGCTCCCAGGGGAAGGCGCCCTTGCCTCCGAAGGTCGTGACGACCGGGGCGCTCAGCCGCTCGGCGAGCGCGAGCAGCTTCCCCGAGGCGTCGGAACGTACGACTCCACCGCCCGCGATGATCACCGGGCGCTCGGCGCGGACGAGCAGGTCGGCGGCGACGGCGGTCAGCTCGGGGCGCGGCACGATCTCGTCGGGTGTGGCGTCCATCGCCGTGACGACGGGCAGCGTCGTCCCGGCGAGGAGCACGTCCTGCGGGATCTCCACCCAGACCGGCCCGTGCGGCGCGGTCAGCGCGGACTCCCAGGCCGCGGCGATGGCCGACGGGATCTGGGAGGCCGTGCGGACCGTGTGGACGGACTTCACGATGTCGCGGAAGGATGCCTGCTGGTCGCGGAGCTCGTGCAGGTAGCCGTGGCGGCCGCCGCCGAGACCGGCGACCGGGACCTGGCTGCCGATCGCCAGGACCGGTGACGACCCGGCCGCCGCCTCCTGGAGCGCGGCGAGCGAGGTCAGCGCGCCTGGCCCGGTGGACAGGAACAGCGGGGCGACCTCGCCCGTGATCCGGCCGTACGCGTCCGCCGCGAACCCCGTGTTGTTCTCGACGCGCAGCCCCACGTACGTCAGCGAGGAGCGCCGCAACGCGTCGAACATGCCGAGCGCGTGCTGGCCCGGCAGGCCGAAGACGGTGGTCGCGCCGAGTCCGGACAGGGTCTCGACGACGAGGTCGCCGCCGGTGCGGCCGGGGGGCGGGTTGAGGGCGGCCTCCGTCTGCCGCGGCGTGGGGCGCAGCACCAGGTCGTGGTCGTGGGTCATGCGGCGTCTTCTCCTTCTGGCCCGGGCTACGGCCCGGCGTGCCTTCCGGCCGCCGGACCGCGCACGGCCCGGCGTGCCTGGCGTGCCTGGGCGTTCAACGGCCTCGCGGCCGTGGTCACTTCGCGTTCTGCTCCGCCCCGGAGGCGCGTCCGGCGGCGCGTCCGGCGGCGCGTCCGGCGGCGATCTGCCTGCTCATGATCGTCGTCAGTTCGTACGCCGTGTGGGAGGCCGCCACCGCCGTGATCTCCGCGTGGTCGTAGGCCGGGGCGACCTCGACGACGTCCGCCGAGACGAGGTTGCAGGAGGCGAGGCCGCGCAGGATCTCCAGGAGCTCGCGGGAGGTCATGCCGCCCGCCTCTGGGGTGCCGGTGCCGGGCGCGTGGGCCGGGTCGAGGCAGTCGATGTCGATGGAGATGTACAGCGGGCGGTCGCCGATGCGCTGGCGCAGCTGGTCGGCGACCTCGTCGGCGCCGCGGCGGTAGATGTCCGCCGAGGTGACGATGCCGAAGCCCATCTTCTCGTCGTCGGTGAGGTCCTGCTTGCCGTACAGCGGGCCGCGCGTGCCGACGTGGGAGAGCGCCTCGGTGTCGAGGATGCCCTCCTCGACGGCGCGGCGGAACGGCGTGCCGTGCGTGTACTCGGCGCCGAAGTAGGTGTCCCAGGTGTCCAGGTGGGCGTCGAAGTGCAGCAGGGCGACCGGGCCGTGCTTCTTGGCGACGGAGCGCAGGAGCGGCAGCGCGATGGTGTGGTCCCCGCCGAGGGTCATCATGCGGGCGCCCGAGCCGAGCAGGTCGTCGGCGGCGGCCTCGATGGTCTCCACGGCCTCGTTGATGTTGAACGGGTTCGCGGCGATGTCGCCGGCGTCCGCGACCTGGGCGAGCGCGAAGGGCGAGGCGTCCTGCGCCGGGTTGTAGGGGCGCAGGAGGCGGGAGGCCTCACGGATGGCGTTGCCGCCGAAGCGGGCGCCGGGGCGGTACGAGACGCCGGAGTCGAAGGGCACGCCGACCACGGCGATGTCCGTCTGGCCGCCGACCTCGTCGAGGCGGGGCAGCCGGGCGTACGTCGCCGGGCCCGCGTACCTCGGGATGCGGGAGGAGTCGACGGGGCCGCGGGGGGTCGTCGGGTTCTCTGCGCTGCTCATGGTCGGTTTCCTCCTGCTGGTGCGAGTACTGCGATTCAAGTGTCGCGCGGCCCACTGACAACGGGCCGCGCGGAGAGTCAGACAGCCACCGGAGTATCCGGTTCCGGCTCTTCGGCGCCCTGCCCGGCGAGGCGTTCGCGCCAGGCGGCGAGGACCGCCGCGTCGGTCGGCCTGGTGGCGAGGGAGACGACGACGTACACGGCCAGCGAGATCGACAGGCCGTAGTAGACGGGCTCGTTGGCGAGGATTCCGTACCCCCACATGAGCCCGATGACGGACAGACCGCCGGCGGTGACCGCCGCGAGCGCGCCGGGCGCGGTGCCGCGCCGCCACAGCAGCCCACCGAGGATTGGCACGAGCAGACCGCCGACGAGCAGGTTGTACGCGACGGTCAGCGCCTCGACGACGTCGTTGAGCACGATGGCGATGAGGATCACGCCGACGCCCATGACGAGGATGAAGACACGGTTGCCCTTGACCTCGTCGTGCGGCTCGTCGCCGTCGCCGTCACTGTCGCCGGTCTTCACAGCCCCGCGAAGACGCGCCCAGATGTCGTTGTTGGCGACGGTCGCGCACGCGATGAGCGCCCCGGAGGACGTCGACATCACGGCGGCGAGCGCGGCGGCGAGGACGAGGCCCCGTACGCCCATGGGGAGTTCGTCCTTGACGATGGTCGCGAAGGCCGCGTCGGCGCTCGGCAGCTTGGGGTACATGACTTTGGCGGCGGTGCCGATGACGGCGCCCGCGACCGCGTAGACGAGGCAGTACGTACCGGCGACGGTGCCTCCGTAGCGGGCCACCTTGTCGCTGCGCGCGGTGAAGACGCGCTGCCAGATGTCCTGCCCGATGAGCATGCCGAACGTGTAGACGAGCACGTATGTGAAGATCGTCTCGCCGCCGATGCCCAGCGGATCGAAGTACTCCGTGGGCAGCTTCGCCCTCATCTCACTGAAGCCACCGGCTTTGACGACCGCGATGGGCAGCAGGAGCAGCAGCACACCGATGGTCTTCACCACGAACTGCACCATGTCGGTGAGCGTGATGGACCACATGCCGCCGAGCGTCGAGTACGCGACGACGATCGAGCCGCCGAGGATGATCGCGAGCGTGCGGTTCATGTCGAAGATGACGTCAAAGATCGTGGCGTACGCGATGGTCGAGGTGACCGCGAGCATCAGCGTGTACGCCCACATGACCACTCCGGAGATGATGCCCGCGCGCCCTCCGTAGCGCAGGTCGAGCATCTCGGAGACGGTGTAGACCTTCAGGCGCGCGATGCGGGCGGAGAAGAAGACACTGAGCGCGAGGATTCCCAGGCCGATGGTGACGACCATCCAGGCGCCGGAGAGCCCGTACTGGTAGCCGAGACCGACACCGCCGATGGTGGAGGCGCCGCCGAGGACGATCGCCGCCATGGTGCCCGAGTACATCCACGGCCCGAGGCGGCGCCCGGCGACCAGGAACTCGCTCTTGGACTTGGCGCGGCGCATGCCCCACCAGCCCATGGCCAGCATCCCGGCGAGATAGACGACGATCACTGTGTAGTCGACGGCCATGAAGGGGGCCTCCTTCGCGCACCTCGGTGGCGTGTCGTGCAGATGGGGGTGAGGACCGCCGTGGGGACATCCGCCCGTACCCACGGCCTGCGGTCGGCACGACCTTAGATGGCCGGAAAGCAACGCTGAAGTGTACGTTTCATCTACTCCCACCCACTGATGCGGATGGAACGTCCACCATGGCCACCGACCCCTCCGATCCCACCGACCCCTCCGATCCCACTGGCCCCTACGGCCCCACCGGTCCCACGGGTCCCACCGGCCCCCTGGGGCGTCCAGCGGCACCCCCAACCCCGCCCGTCCCGCTCGCCGCACTGCTGGCCCGCGAGGACCTCGGACTGCGGCAGATCGCGGGCCCGGACGCGGCGGGGACGGCCGTGCAGTGGGTGCACACCTCGGAGATGACGGACCCCTACCCGTATCTCCTCGGGGGCGAGCTGCTCCTGACGGCGGGCGTGCACATCACCGATCCGGCGCACGCCGGCGGCTACCTCGACGCCTACGTGGCCCGCATCGTCGCGGCGGGCGGCGCGGCCCTCGGCTTCGGCGTCGCCCCCGTGCACGACACGGTGCCGCCCGCCCTGGCGGAGGCCTGCGACCGCCACGGCCTGCCGCTCCTTGAGGTGCCGCCGCGCACCACCTTCAGCGGCGTCGCCCGCGCGGTGTGGCGGCTGATGGCCGAGGCCAGGCACGCGGAGCTGCGCCGGGTGACGGAGGCGCAGCAGGGCCTCGCGACAGCTGCCGCACGGCCCGACCCGGTCCCGGCCGTCCTGCGCCAGCTGGCGGCGCGGCTCGGCGGGCTCGCGGTGCTGTACGGGCCGGACGGCACGGAGCTGCAGGCCGAGGGGCAGGCGCGGCAGGCGGCGCGGGAGGGCCTGCGGGAGCTGACCGGGGTCGTACGGCGCCCCACACCCGCCGCCCCGGCGTCCGCCGCCGACACGGCCGGGGCCACGCACCTCGCCGCGTACGCGCTCGGCGGCGGCCGCGGCTTCGCGCTCGGGACCGCCACGGAGCGCCGCGAACCGGGCGACCACACCATCACCGGCGCGGCGGTCGTACTGCTCTCCTTGCTCACGGGCGAGCATCAGGGCGCTTCGGAGGCCTCCCGCTCGGCGGCTCTCGTACGACTGCTGCTGGGAGCCGCTCCGAAGGACATCGGGCCTCTCCTGGGGAGCGATCTGTGGACCGTGGTGCACGCGCGCGGGGAGCGCACCCCGCTGGCCGCGTCCGCGCTCGCCGCGGCGCTCGGCAGCGGTCTGGTCGACCCGCGCGAGGACGTCGTGCGCCTGCTCCTCCCCGCCGACCGCGAGATCACTTCCACGCACGCGTGGACCCTGGGCGTCTCCGCCCCCGCCGCCCCGGGCGACCTCGCCGCCGCCGACGCCCAGGCGGCCCGCGCCCTGCGCCGCGCGGAGGCCACCCGTCGGCCTCTCGTACGCCACCACGCCAACGGCCTCGCCACCCTGATCGCCCCCGAGGAGGCCGCCACCCACGCGCGCGTACTGCTGGCTCCGCTCGCGGGCAACGACACCCTCGTGCAGACCCTGAGGACTTGGCTCTCCCTTCACGGCAGCTGGGACCGCACGGCGGTAGCCCTCACGGTCCACCGCAACACGGTGCGCCAACGCATCACGCGGTGTGCGGCGCTGCTCAACGCGGACCTGGACGACCCGGACGTACGAATGGAACTCTGGTTTGCGCTGCACGTAGACCGCTGAGGAGCGCCCCGTAGGGGCGCGGAGAACTGCGCGACAAGCCACAGCGGACCCGCAGACAGAGGCAGACCGTTCCCCGCCCGGCGCAGAGCACTCGTCCCGCACAATAGGAGCCATGCCGATACCCAGCCGTGCCGCGCTCGTAGACCACCTCGTCCGCACCCGCATCGCGGGCGATGTCGCCACCCCCCGCGAGAACAACCTCAGCCACTACAGGAAGCTCGCGAACGGCGACCGCCACTACTGGCTCGGCCTGGAGCTCGGCGACCGCTGGACCGACGAGCAGGACGTCCTCGCGGTGATGGCCGAGCGCTGCGGCGTCATCGACGACCCCGGGCACCGGCAGGGCCAGGACACCATCGACCCGGAGCTGACGGTCGACGCCCTGGAGCGCATGGCGGCCCGCCTGCGCAAGGCGGCCGCCGGCAAGGAGAGCGTCCTTTTCGCCACCGGCCACCCCGGAGGGCTCCTCGACGTGCACCGCGCGACGGCCGCCGCCCTGCGCGCGGCGGGCTGCGAGATCGTGGTGATCCCCGAGGGCCTGATGGCCGACGAGGGCATGGTCTTCCAGTTCGCGGACGTGGCGGTCCTTGAGCGCGGCGCGACGCTGTGGCACACGCACTCCCCCGAGCCGATGAACGCGATCCTGGACGGCCTGGAGCGCGAGGGCCGCCCCCAGCCCGGCCTGGTGGTCGCCGACCACGGCTGGGCGGGGCGCGCGGGCCAGCGCGGCCTGGACTCGATCGGGTACGCCGACTGCAATGACCCGGCGCTGTTCATCGGCGAGGCCGAGGGCACGGTGCAGGTGACGATTCCCCTGGACGACCACGTCACGAGCCCCCGCCACTACGACCCGATGACGGCCTACTTGTTGGACGCGGCGGGGCTGACCCCCGAGGCCCCCGGCGGCCCCGAGGCCTGACCCGTGCCCGGCGTCGGGTCCAGGTACACGCGCCTGATCGCGGGGAAGCGCTCCTGGATGCGGTGCGCCATGCGGTCGCAGGCCCGCTCGATGTCCCCGGCCGTGGACACGTCCCGGAAGTCGACCTTCGCGGCGACCAGGGCCTCCTTGGGCCCCTGGAGCAGCGTGGTGAGCTCCAGTACGTCCACGACGTGCGGGTCGGCGAGCAGTTCGGCCCGCACCGCGGCCCGCATCTCCTCGGGCAGCGGACGGCCGATCAGCAGCTCGGAGTTGGCGTGCCCGAGGACCCACGCGACGTACACGAGCAGCACGCCGATGCAGAGCGAGGCGATGCCGTCCCACACGCCGGACCCGGTGAGCTGCCCGCCGAGCAGCCCGGCCGCGGCGAGCAGGAGACCCACGAGCGCCGCCGAGTCCTCCATGACGACGGCCTTGACCGCCGTGTCGGGGGTGTGGCGCAGATAGCGCTTGAGGTGCACTCCGAAGCGGTCGGCCTCGCCGCGCGCCTGCTTGAGGCCGGTCCGCAGCGAGTAGCCCTCCAGGAGGAAGGCGACACCGAGCACGATGTACGAGATGAGCGGGTCGCCCGGCTCCTCGCTGTGCGTGAGGGTGTGGACGCCGTCGTAGACGGCGAAGACGCCACCGCCGACGAAGGTGGCGACGGAGGCGAGCAGCGCCCAGATGTAGCGGGCGCCTCCGTAGCCGAGCGGGTGCTCCTCGTCGGCGGGTCTGGCGCCGGCCTTCAGGGAGACGAGCAGCATCAGCTCGGTGACCGTGTCGGCGACGGAGTGCGCCGCTTCGGAGAGCATGGCGCTGGACCCGCTGATGACGCCCGCGACGGCCTTGGCGAGGGCGATCCCGAGGTTGGCGACGGCGGCGACGACGACCGTGAAGGTGCTCTCGCCGCCGCCCTCTGACGGTTGCTCACTCATGTACCGGACGGTATGTCCGATCAGCGCGGAACGCGAACCACGCGTGCGTGTCAGCGCGGAACGCGAACCACGCGTGCGTGTCAGCGCGGAACGCGCACCACGCCTTCTTGGATGACCGTCGCCGCGAGCCGTCCGTCCTGCGTCCAGATCCGTGCCTGGCCGAGGCCGCGGCCGCCCGAGGCCGACGGCGAGTCCTGGTCGTAGAGCAGCCACTCGTCCGCCCGGAAGGGCCGGTGGAACCACATGGCGTGGTCGAGCGAGGCGCCGACGACGTCGCCGACGGCCCAGCCGCCCCGGCCGTGCGCGAGCAGCACCGAGTCGAGCAGCGTCATGTCGGAGACGTACGTGGCGAGGCAGACGTGCAGCGGGGAGTCGTCGCCGAGCTTGCCGTTGGCCCGGAACCACACCTGGGAGCGCGGTTCGCGCGGGTCGCCGACGGTGGCCCATGGCGGTGCGTCGACATAGCGCAGATCGACGGCGGCCCGTGCCTCGACGAGCCGCTCGGCGACCGGCCCCGGCAGATGGCGGGGCAGCAACTCGGCGGCGGTGGGCAGCGTCTCGGGGTCGGGCGCGTCCGGCATGGCCGCCTGGTGCTCCAGCCCCTCCTCGTACGCCTGGAAGGACGCGGAGAGGTGGAAGATGGGCTGCCCGTGCTGGACGGCGACGACGCGGCGCGTGGTGAAGGAGCGGCCGTCCCGGATGCGGTCGACGGTGTACACGATGGGCGCGCCCGGGTCCCCGGGGCGCAGGAAGTACGCGTGCAGGGAGTGCGCGGGCCTCTCGCCGGGGACGGTGCGCCCGGCGGCGACCAGGGCCTGCGCGGCGACCTGGCCTCCGAAGACGCGGGGCACGAGCGCCGAACGGCTCATGCCCCGGAAGATGTCCTCCTCGATCTGCTCCAGGTCGAGCAGGTCGAGGAGGTCCTCAAGTGCCTGGTTCATGGAGGTAGTTCTACAGGCCCATGTTCTTCGCGATGATCATCTTCATGACCTCGCTGGTACCGCCGTAGATGCGGTTGACGCGGTTGTCCGCGTACAGGCGGGCGATGGGGTACTCGTTCATGAAGCCGTAGCCGCCGTGGAGCTGGAGGCACTTGTCGATCACGCGGTGCGCGACCTCGGTGGTGAACAGCTTCGCCGAGGCGGCCTCGGCGGCGGTCAGCTCGCCCGCGTCCAGCGCCTCGAGGGCGCGGTCGGCGACGGCCTCGGCGGCGTCCACCTCGGCCTGGCAGGCGGCCAGTTCGAACTTGGTGTTCTGGAAGGAGGCGACCGTCTTGCCGAAGACGGTGCGGTCCTGGACGTACTCCTTGGCGAACCGCACGGCGGCCTTGGCCTGCGCGTACGCGCCGTAGGCGATGCCCCAGCGCTCGGAGGGGAGGTTGCTGCCGAGGTAGTGGAAGCCCTTGTTCTCCTCGCCGAGGAGGTCCTCGACGGGCACCTTGACGTCGACGAAGGCCAGCTCGGCGGTGTCGGAGGTCCTCAGGCCGAGCTTGTCGAGCTTGCGGCCGATGGAGTAGCCCTCGGACTTGGTGTCGACGGCGAAGAGGGAGATGCCGTGGCGGCGGTCCTCGGCGGTCGGCGCGGAGGTGCGGGCGCAGACGATCACGCGGTCGGCGTGCACGCCACCGGTGATGAAGGTCTTGGAGCCGTTGAGGACGTAGTGCGTGCCGTCCTCGGAGAGCTTGGCGGTGGTCTTCATGCCCGCGAGGTCGGAGCCGGTGCCCGGCTCGGTCATCGCGAGGGCCCACATCTCCTCGGCGGAGACGAACTTCTCCAGGTAGCGCTTCTTCTGCTCGTCGGTGGCGAGCATCTTGATGTAGGGCAGGGCGAGCAGCACGTGGACGCCGGAGCCGCCGAAGCTGACGCCCGCGCGGGCCGTCTCCTCGTACTGGATGGCCTCGAACTTGTGCGTGTCCAGGCCGGCGCCGCCGAACTCCTCGGGGACGTTGATCCCGAAGAGGCCAAGATCGGCGAGCTTGTAGTAGAACTCGCGCGGCACCTGGCCGGCGGCGAACCACTCGTCGTGGACGGGGACGACCTCGGCCTCGATGAAGGCGCGCAGGGTCTCCCGGAACGCCTGGTGGTCCTCATTGAAAACGGTACGGCGCACGGAGAACTCCCTCTTGCCTGCATCGACTAAGCGCTTGCTCAGAGGCAGGTTACCCGGCGGTCATCAGAGCGTCCAGAGACGCACGTCACCACGTCACTCCTCCGCCGCCGCCGCGAACGCCCCGTGCGCGAGGCGGTGGAGCAGCTCCGCCATGGCCGCGCGACTGGGCAGCGCGTCGCGGCGGCTCAGGTGCGGCGTGGAGTTCAGCAGCCCGAAGACCGCGTGCACGGAGACGCGGGCCGCGTTCTCGGTGAGGTCCGGGTAGACCTTGCGGACCACCTCGACCCAGATCTCCACGTACTGCCGCTGGAGCTGGCGGACCAGCTTGCGGTCGCTGTCCCGCAGGCGGTCCAGCTCGCGGTCGTGCAGGGTGATCAGGGAGCGGTCGTCGAGGGCGAAGTCGATGTGGCCCTCGATGAGCGAGTCCAGGACCTTCAGCGGGGACCCGTCCGCGTCGGCCACGCAGCGTTTGCCGCCCGTCAGGAGCTGCCCGCTGATGCCGACGAGCAGCTCCGCGAGCATCGCGTCCTTGCCCGCGAAGTGGCGGTAGAGACCGGGTCCGCTGATGCCGACGGCGGCTCCTATCTCGTCCACTCCGACGCCGTGGAAGCCACGCTCGGCGAAGAGCCGGGCGGCCTCCCTGAGGATCTGCTCGCGGCGGGTGGGGGCGTCGGTTCTGGTGGCCATGGAATTAATTCTAGACAGGCCGGTTAGCGCTCGTTAACCTGAAGGGAGC
Organism: Streptomyces sp. NPDC003379; assembly: GCF_053589195.1. Classification (NCBI taxonomy): domain Bacteria; kingdom Bacillati; phylum Actinomycetota; class Actinomycetes; order Kitasatosporales; family Streptomycetaceae; genus Streptomyces; species Streptomyces sp. NPDC003379. The sequence continues at coordinate 35,125 of NZ_JBSFRK010000002.1, forward strand.
GCGTTAACGCTCATTAACCGAATCCGGGCGTGGCCGGGTGGACGGAGCAAGGGGGCTCGACTGATGCGGCAGCAGGCACCAGTGCTGACGAGCGCGGCTGATCCCGCGTCCGAGGCATGGCGGGGGAACGAGGCGGCGCACACCGCCCTCGTCGAGGAGCTGCGGGCCAAGCTGGCGGCGGCCGCGCTCGGCGGCGGCGAGCGGGCGCGGGCCCGCCATGTAGCGCGCGGCAAGCTGCTGCCACGGGACCGCGTGGACACCCTCCTCGACCCGGGCTCGCCCTTCCTTGAGCTGGCACCCCTCGCGGCCGACGGGCTGTATGGCGGGGACGCCCCGGCGGCCGGTGTCATCGCCGGGATCGGCCGGGTCTCGGGCCGCGAGTGCGTGATCGTGGCCAATGACGCCACCGTCAAGGGCGGCACGTACTACCCCATGACGGTGAAGAAGCACCTGCGCGCCCAGGAGGTGGCCCTGGAGAACCGCCTCCCGTGTCTGTACCTCGTCGACTCGGGCGGCGCCTTCCTGCCGATGCAGGACGAGGTCTTCCCCGACCGCGAGCACTTCGGGCGGATCTTCTACAACCAGGCGCGGATGTCCGGCGCGGGCATCCCGCAGATCGCGGCCGTCCTCGGCTCCTGCACGGCGGGCGGAGCGTATGTCCCCGCGATGAGCGACGAGGCGGTCATCGTCCGGAAACAGGGCACGATCTTCCTCGGCGGCCCGCCCCTGGTGAAGGCGGCGACCGGCGAGGTCGTGACGGCCGAGGAGCTGGGCGGCGGCGAGGTCCACTCGCGGACCTCCGGAGTCACCGACCACCTCGCGGAGGACGACGCGCACGCACTGCGCATCGTGCGCACCATCGTCTCCACGCTCCCCGCGCGCGGCGAACTGCCGTGGCCGGTGCAGCCGGTCGAGGAGCCGAAGGTCGACCCCCTGGGGTTGTACGGCGCGGTGCCGACGGACTCCCGCACCCCCTATGACGTACGAGAAGTCATCGCGCGCGTGGTCGACGGCTCCCGCTTCGCCGAGTTCAAGGCGGAGTACGGCACGACGCTGGTGACGGGCTTCGCCCATATCCACGGCCACCCGGTCGGCATCATCGCGAACAACGGCATCCTGTTCTCCGAGTCCGCCCAGAAGGGCGCCCACTTCATCGAGCTGTGCGACCAGCGCGGCATCCCCCTGGTCTTCCTGCAGAACATCTCCGGCTTCATGGTCGGGCGGGACTACGAGGCGGGTGGCATCGCCAAGCACGGCGCCAAGATGGTCACCGCCGTCGCCTGCACGCGCGTGCCGAAGCTGACGGTCGTCGTCGGCGGTTCGTACGGCGCGGGCAACTACTCGATGTGCGGCCGGGCCTACAGCCCCCGCTTCCTGTGGATGTGGCCGAACGCCAAGATCTCGGTGATGGGCGGCGAGCAGGCCGCCTCCGTCCTCGCCACGGTCAAGCGCGACCAGCTGGAGGCGCGTGGCGAGCAGTGGGCGGCCGAGGACGAAGAGGCATTCAAGGACCCGATCCGCGCGCAGTACGAAGAGCAGGGCAGCGCCTACTACGCCACGGCCCGGCTCTGGGACGACGGCGTGATCGACCCCCTGGAGACCCGGCAGGTCCTCGGACTCGCCCTGACCGCGTGCGCCGGGGCACCGCTGGGCGAGCCCGGCTTCGGCGTCTTCCGGATGTGACGTGAGGAACTCACCGATGTTCAGCACTGTTCCGAGGGACTCAGCGATGTTCAGCACTGTTCTGGTCGCCAACCGCGGCGAGATCGCCGTCCGCGTCATCCGCACCCTGCGGGCGCTCGGCGTCCGATCGGTGGCCGTGTTCAGCGACGCGGACACGGACGCCCGCCATGTGCGCGAGGCGGACACGGCCGTACTAATCGGCCCGGCGCCGGCCGCCGAGAGCTATCTGTCCGTGGAGCGCATCCTTCGGGCGGCGGCCACGTCCGGCGCCCAGGCGGTCCATCCCGGCTATGGATTCCTCGCGGAGAACGCCGCGTTCGCACAGGCGTGCGCCGACGCGGGGCTCGCCTTCATCGGCCCGCCCGCCTCGGCGATCGACCTGATGGGCGACAAGATCCGCGCCAAGGAGACGGTGCGGGCGGCCGGCGTCCCGGTCGTCCCCGGCTCCTCAGGAAGCGGCCTGACCGACGCCGAACTGGCCGCGGCGGCCCGGGAGATCGGCACCCCGGTGCTGCTCAAGCCGAGCGCGGGCGGCGGCGGCAAGGGGATGCGCCTGGTGCGGGACGAGGCCGTGCTCGCCGAGGAGATCGCGGCGGCCCGCCGCGAGGCCCGCGCCTCCTTCGGCGACGACACGCTGCTCGTGGAGCGGTGGATCGACCGCCCCCGGCACATCGAGATCCAGGTCCTCGCGGACGGCCACGGGCACGTGATCCACCTCGGCGAGCGCGAATGCTCCCTCCAGCGCCGCCACCAGAAGATCATCGAGGAGGCGCCCAGCGTCCTCCTGGACGAGGCCACACGCGCCGCGATGGGCGAGGCGGCGGTCCAGGCGGCCCGCTCCTGCGGGTACGCGGGCGCGGGGACGGTGGAGTTCATCGTCCCGGGCAAGGACCCCTCCTCGTACTACTTCATGGAGATGAACACGCGCCTCCAGGTGGAACACCCGGTCACGGAGCTGATCACCGGGCTCGACCTGGTGGAGTGGCAGCTCCGGGTGGCCGCCGGGGAGCGCCTGCCGTTCACGCAGGAGGACATCACCCTGACCGGGCACGCGGTCGAGGCCCGGATCTGCGCCGAGACCGTGTCCGTCAAAGCGGGCGCCCGCGGCTTCCTGCCCTCGGGCGGCACGGTGCTGTCCCTGCGCGAGCCGCAGGGCGACGGTGTGCGCACCGACTCCGGCCTGAGCGAGGGCACGGAGGTCGGCAGCCTCTACGACCCGATGCTGTCGAAGGTCATCGCGTACGGCCCCGACCGCGCGACCGCCCTGCGCAAGTTGCGCGCCGCCCTCGCCGAGACGGTCACGCTGGGAGTGCCGACGAACGCGGGCTTCCTGCGCAGGCTGCTCGCCCACCCCGCGGTGGTGGCAGGCGAGTTGGACACGGGCCTCGTGGAGCGCGAGGCGGACGGCCTGGTCCCCGACGGCGTGCCGGACGAGGTGTACGAGGCGGCGGCCGCGGTGCGCGAGGCCGCGCTCGCCCCCGCGGAGGGCGGCTGGACGGATCCCTTCTCGGTGCCGAGCGGCTGGCGGCTGGGGGGCACCCCTGCGCCCTTGACCCATTGGCTGCGAGTCGCGGGACTTGAACCCGTCACCCACCAACTCCGCGACGGCATCCACACCGTCACCCCCGACCACGTCAGCGTCACCGTCGACGGCACCCGGCACACCTTCCACCGCGCGGGCGACTGGCTCGGCCGCGACGGCGACGCCTGGCACGTGCGGGACCACGACCCCGTCGAGGCGAGCCTCACCGGCGCCGCGCACGCCGGGGCCGACGCGCTCACCGCCCCCATGCCGGGCACCGTCACGGTCGTGAAGGTCTCCCCCGGCGACCGGGTGAGCGCGGGCCAGAGCCTGCTGGTGGTCGAGGCGATGAAGATGGAGCACGTCATCTCCGCCCCGCACGCGGGCACCGTCACCGAGCTCGACGTCACGCCGGGATCGACGGTCGCCATGGACCAGGTGCTCGCGGTCGTCGAGCCCGATGAGTCACCCGCGACCGAGGAGGACAAGGGATGACCACCACAGGCGCACCCGCCGGACTCCCCATGACCGTCCCCGCCCCGGACCTGCCGTCCCGCGTCCGTATCCACGAGGTCGGCGCGCGCGACGGCCTGCAGAACGAGCAGTCGGTGGTCCCCACCGAGATCAAGGCGGAGTTCATCCACCGCCTGGCCGACGCGGGCCTGACCACCGTCGAGGCGACCAGCTTCGTGCACCCCAAGTGGGTGCCCCAACTGGCCGACGCTGAGCACCTCTTCCCGCTCCTCGGCGACCTCCCGGGCGTGCACCTGCCGGTCCTCGTGCCGAACGAACGCGGTCTGGAGCGGGCGCTGGCCCTCGGCGCACGCCGCGTCGCCGTCTTCGCCAGCGCCACCGAGTCCTTCGCCAAGGCCAACCTCAACCGCACGGTCGACGAGGCCCTCGCCATGTTCGACCCGGTGGTCTCCCGCGCGCGGGAGCGGAAGCTGCACGTCCGCGGCTATCTGTCGATGTGCTTCGGCGACCCCTGGGAGGGCCCGGTGCCCGTCGCCCAGGTCGTCCGCGTCTGCCGCGCCCTGCTCGACATGGGGTGCGACGAGCTGAGCCTCGGCGACACCATCGGCGTGGCCACACCGGGCCATGTGCGCGCCCTGCTCACCGCGCTCGACGAAGCGGGGGTTCCGGTCGACCGCGTCGGCGTGCACTTCCACGACACGTACGGCCAGGCGCTCGCCAACACCCTGGCCGCCCTCCAGCACGGCGTGACGACGGTGGACGCCTCCGCGGGCGGCCTCGGCGGCTGCCCGTACGCGAAGAGCGCCACCGGCAATCTCGCCACCGAAGACCTCGTGTGGATGCTGCACGGCCTCGGCATCGACACCGGGGTCGACCTCGGCCGTCTCAGCGCCACCAGCGCCTGGATGGCCGGCCACCTGGGCCGACCCAGCCCTTCCCGCACCGTCCGCGCCCTGACCCACCAGGAGCAGTGAAGAACGATGGACCACCGTCTGAGCCCCGAGCACGAGGAACTCCGCCGCACGGTGGAGGCGTTCGCCCACGACGTCGTAGCCCCGAAGATCGGCGACTTCTACGAACGCCACGAGTTCCCCTACGAGATCGTCCGCGAGATGGGCCGCATGGGCCTGTTCGGCCTGCCCTTCCCCGAGGAGTACGGCGGGATGGGCGGTGACTACTTCGCGCTCGGCATCGCCCTCGAAGAGCTGGCCCGCGTCGACTCGTCCGTGGCGATCACCCTGGAGGCGGGCGTCTCGCTCGGCGCGATGCCGCTGCACCTGTTCGGCACCGAGGAGCAGAAGCGCCGGTGGCTGCCGCGCCTGTGCTCCGGCGAGGTGCTCGGCGCCTTCGGCCTGACCGAGCCGGACGGCGGCTCGGACGCGGGCGCCACCCGCACCACGGCGGTGCGCGACGGCGACGACTGGGTGATCAACGGCTCGAAGTGCTTCATCACCAACTCCGGTACGGACATCACCGGCCTGGTCACGGTCACCGCCGTCACCGGCCGCAAGGACGACGGCCGCCCCCAGATCTCCTCGATCATCGTGCCGTCCGGGACACCGGGCTTCACGGTCGCGGCGCCGTACTCGAAGGTGGGGTGGAACGCGTCGGACACCCGCGAGCTGTCCTTCTCCGACGTCCGCGTCCCCGCGGCCAACCTCCTGGGCGAGGAGGGCCGCGGCTACGCCCAGTTCCTGCGCATCCTCGACGAGGGCCGTGTCGCGATCTCCGCACTCGCCACCGGGCTCGCGCAGGGCTGCGTGGACGAGTCCGTGAAGTACGCCAGGGAGCGGCACGCCTTCGGGAAGCCGATCGGCGCGAATCAGGCCATCCAGTTCAAGCTCGCCGACATGGAGACGCGGGCCCACATGGCGCGCGTCGGCTGGCGGGACGCGGCGTCGCGGCTTGTCGCCGGGGAGCCGTTCAAGAAGGAGGCGGCGATCGCCAAGCTCTACTCGTCGACGGTCGCGGTGGACAACGCCCGCGAGGCCACGCAGATCCACGGCGGGTACGGCTTCATGAACGAGTACCCCGTGGCCCGGATGTGGCGGGACTCCAAGATCCTGGAGATCGGCGAGGGCACCAGCGAGGTGCAGCGGATGCTCATCGCCAGAGAGCTGGGCTTCGCGGGCTGACGGAGGGACCCCTGGACTTGAAGTGAGCTTAGGCTAGCCTAAGCTCTACTTCCGGCCAGTGGCTCCGGCCGCCGTACCGTCACGAAAGCAGAGAACCCACATGTCCCAGTCCCGTCCGACCCAGCTCTCCCGCCGCGGCATACTCACCGCCGGTGGCGCCCTCGGCCTCACCGCCGTCCTGGCGGCCTGCGGCAACGAGAAAAAGGACGGGGACAGCAAGGCCAAGGGCGGCGCGGCCAAGTCCGGCCCCTGGAGCTTCAAGGACGACCGCAGCAAGACCGCCGAGCGGGACGCGACGCCGAAGAACATCGTCGCCTTCACCGGCGTCGCCGCCGCCCTGTTCGACTACGGCATCGAGTGCAAGGGCGTATTCGGCCCGACGAAGACCAAGGACGGCAAGCCCGACGTCCAGGCCGGCGACATGGACATCAGCAAGCTGACGGTCATCGGCAACGAGTGGGGCCAGTTCAACATCGAGAAGTACGCGGGCCTCGCCCCCGACGTGCTCATCTCCACGATGTTCGACGACCAGGGCACCCTCTGGTACGTGCCGGAGGAGAGCAAGGACAAGATCCTCAAGCTCGCCCCGAGCGTCGGCATCAGCGTCTACGACCGCCAGATGACCCAGCCGCTGCAGCGCATCCTCGCGCTCGCCGAGTCGCTCGGCGCGGACGTGAAGTCGGACAAGGTCGTCAAGGCGAAGAAGCGCTTCGAGGACGCCTCCGAGCGGCTGCGCAAGGTCGCCAAGGCGCACAAGGACATCAAGGTCCTCGTCGGCTCCGCGAGCCAGGACCTGTTCTACGTCTCCGGCTCGGACCTCTCGGCCGACCTGGAGTACTTCAAGGCGCTCGGCGTGAACCTCATCGAGCCGCCGGCGAGCGCCAAGAAGGAGTCCGGCGGCTGGTTCGAGAACCTCAGCTGGGAGAACGTCGACAAGTACGGCGCGGACGTCATCATGATGGACAACCGCACCTCGGCCCTCCAGCCGGCCGACCTCGGCAAGTCCAAGCCGACCTGGAAGAAGCTGCCCGCGGTCAAGGCCGGACAGGTCATCCCGCGCGTCACCGAGCCGATCTTCTCGTACGACAAGTGCGCGCCGATCCTTGAGGACCTCGCGGACGCGATCGAGAAGGCGAAGAAGGTCGGCTGACCTCGACTGACCTCGACGTCGCCGTCCCGTCACGCACTTGAGCCGCCCTCTCCGCGCACCACGGAGGGGGCGGCTCCGTTTTTGTCACCCAGTGAGACCCCCGGGGTTCAATGAGGCAGGAACTTAGGTTAGGCTAACCTTAGTTCCACGCCACGCCCTTGCCTCCCCACACTCCTGTCCCCGAGGGCGCGGTCAAGTCCCCTCACCTGGAGGACAGTTCATGCGCTCGCACCTGCTCAATGACACCACCGCGGAGCGGTACCGCAGCTCCGTGACGGAAGGAGTCGAGCGGGTGGCGGCCCGACTCGCCACCACCTCCCGCCCGTTCACCGGCATCTCCGTCGACGAGCTCGCGCCCCGCATCGAGGCCGTCGACCTGGACGAGCCCCTGCACGACACCATCGCCGCGCTGGACGAACTCGACGAGCTCTACCTGCGCGACGCGGTGTACTTCCACCACCCCCGCTATCTCGCCCACCTCAACTGCCCGGTCGTCATCCCCGCCGTCCTGGGCGAAGCGGTGCTCTCCGCCGTCAACTCCTCGCTCGACACCTGGGACCAGTCCGCGGGCGGCACCCTCATCGAGCGCCGCCTCATCGACTGGACCACCGAGCGCATCGGCCTCGGCCCGGCCGCCGACGGCGTCTTCACCAGCGGCGGCACCCAGTCCAACCTCCAGGCGATGCTGCTGGCCCGCGAGGAGACCAAGGGCCAGGACCCCGCCCGGATGCGGATCTTCGCCTCCGAGGTCGGGCACTTCAGCGTCCAGAAGGCCGCCCGGCTGCTCGGCCTCGGCGAGGACGCCGTCGTCGTGATCCCCACCGACCAGAACAAGCGCATGCAGACCGTGGCCCTCGCCCGCGAGTTGGAGCGCTGCCACCGCGACGACCTCTCCCCCATGGCTGTCGTCGCCACCGCGGGCACCACCGACTTCGGCTCCATCGACCCGCTGCCCGAGATCGCCGAACTGTGCGCGCAGTACGGCACTTGGATGCACGTGGACGCGGCGTACGGCTGCGGCCTGCTCGCCTCCCGCAAGAACCGGCACCTCCTGGACGGCATCGAGCGCGCCGACTCCGTCACCGTGGACTACCACAAGTCCTTCTTCCAGCCGGTGAGTTCCTCGGCGGTGCTCGTGCGCGACGGGGCGACACTGTCCCACGTCACGTACCACGCCGAGTACCTCAACCCGCGCCGCATGGTGCAGGAGCGCATCCCCAACCAGGTCGACAAGTCCCTCCAGACGACCCGGCGCTTCGACGCCCTGAAGCTGTGGATGACGCTGCGCGTGATGGGCGCGGACGGCATCGGCGACCTCTTCGACGAGGTCTGCGACCTGGCCTCGGAGGGCTGGAAACTGCTCGCCGCCGACCCGCGCTACGACGTCGTGGTCGAGCCGCAGCTCTCCACGCTCGTCTTCCGCTACATCCCCGCCGCGATCTGCGACCCCTCCGCGATCGACCGCGCCAACCTCTACGCCCGCAAGGCCCTGTTCGCCTCCGGCGACGCGGTCGTGGCGGGCACCAAGGTGGGCGACCGCCAGTTCCTGAAGTTCACCCTGCTCAACCCCGAGACCACCACCGCCGACATCACGGCTGTCCTCGATCTGATCGCCGGCCACGCCGAGCAGTACCTGGGAGAGAACCTTGACCGCGCCTGCTGACCCCCACCAGCCGCCCGCGCCGGCGTACGACTTCATCGGCATCGGCCTCGGCCCGTTCAACCTCGGCCTCGCCTGCCTGACCGAGCCGCTGGACGAGCTGAACGGCCTCTTCCTGGAGTCCAAGCCGGACTTCGAGTGGCACTCCGGGATGTTCCTGGAGGGCGCCCACCTCCAGACGCCGTTCATGTCGGACCTGGTCACGCTCGCCGACCCGACGTCGCCGTACTCCTTCCTCAACTACCTGAAGGAATCGGGACGGCTGTACTCCTTCTACATCCGCGAGAACTTCTACCCCCTGCGGACCGAGTACAACGACTACTGCCGCTGGGCCGCCGCGCGGCTCTCCTCGGTCCGCTTCAGCACGACGGTCGAGGAGGTCACCTACGAAGACGACCTCTACGTCGTGCGCACCACGGCCGGTGACCTCTTCCGTGCCCGCCGCCTCGTCCTCGGCACCGGCACGCCACCGCACCTGCCCGAGGCCTGCGACGGCCTGGGCGGCGACGCGATCCACAACTCCCGTTACCTCCAGAGCAAGGCGGAGCTCCAGAAGAAGGAGTCGATCACACTCGTCGGCAGCGGCCAGTCGGCCGCCGAGATCTACTACGACCTCCTCGGCGAGATCGACGTGCACGGCTACCGGCTGAACTGGGTCACCCGCTCGCCCCGCTTCTTCCCCCTCGAATACACCAAGCTGACGCTGGAGATGACCTCCCCGGAGTACATCGACTACTTCCACGCGCTGCCCGAGGCGACCCGCTACCGCCTGGAGACGCAGCAGAAGGGCCTGTTCAAGGGCATCGACGGCGAGCTGATCGACGCGATCTTCGACCTGCTCTACCAGAAGAACCTCGCCGGGCCCGTCCAGACCCGGCTGCTCACCAACACCGCGCTGACCGAGGCGAGCTACGACAGCACGGACCGCACGTACACGCTGGGCCTGCGCCAGGAGGAGCAGGAGAAGGACTTCCAACTCCGCACCCAGGGCCTGATCCTCGCCACCGGCTACCGCTACCAGGTGCCCGAGTTCCTCGCCCCGGTCCACGACCGGATCCGCTGGGACGGCCGGGGCCGCTACGACGTGGCGCGCAACTACAGCATCGACACCACCGGGCACGGCATCTACCTCCAGAACGCCTCCGTCCACACCCACTCGATCACCAGCCCCGACCTCGGCATGGGCGCGTACCGCAACGCGTACATCGTCGGCGAGCTGCTCGGCCGCGAGGTCTACCCGGTCGAGAAGTCCATCGCCTTCCAGGAGTTCGCCGCGCCGGAAGGAGTGCTGATATGAGTACTGATTTCACGTTCCGCCCCCTCGACCCCCTCTCCGACGCCGAGCTGGTGCACGGCTGGGTCACCCACCCGAAAGCCGCGTTCTGGCTGATGCAGGACGCCTCGCTGCCCGACGTCGAGCGCGAGTACATGGCGATCGCGGCGGCCGAGCACCACGACGCGTTCCTCGGCCTGCACAAGGGCGTGCCGTCGTTCCTGATGGAGCGATACGACCCCGCGTACGTGGAACTCGTCGGCCTCTACGAGCCGCTGCCCGGCGACGTCGGCATGCACTTCCTCACCGCCCCCTCCGACGTCCGCATCCCCGGCTTCACCCGCGGCGTGATCACCGCGGTGATGCGGGAGCTGTTCGCCGACCCGGCGACCGAGCGGGTCGTCGTCGAGCCGGACGTACGCAACACGGCGGTGCACGCCCTCAACGAAACCGTCGGGTTCCGGCCCGAGACCGTCATCCAGAAGCCGGAGAAGGAAGCCCTGCTGAGCTTCTGCACCCGGGAACAGTTCGAGACAGCAGTACGCGAAAGGGAACTGGCGATATGACCCTGTCCGACGCCGTGGCACATCTGTCCCCGGAGCGCTGGGCCACAGCCAACCGCCTGCTCATCCGCAAGGCGCTCGCCGAGTTCGCCCACGAGCGGCTGCTCACCCCCGAGCCGCTGGGCGAGGGCGAGGGCACGTACGTGGTCCGCAGCGACGACGGCCTCACCCGCTACCGCTTCGCCGCCCGGGTCCTGCGCCTGGACCACTGGCAGATCGACGCCGACACGATCACCCGCCACCACGACGGCACCGAACTCCCGCTGAACGCCCTGGAGTTCTTCATCGAACTGCGCGGCGCGCTCGGCCTGAGCGACGCGATCCTGCCGGTCTACCTGGAGGAGATCTCCTCCACCCTCTCCGGCATCTGCTACAAGCTCACCAAGCCCGCGGTCCCCGCCGCCGAGCTGTCCCGCTCCGGCTTCCAGGAGATCGAGACGGGGATGACCGAGGGCCACCCGTGCTTCGTCGCCAACAACGGGCGGCTGGGCTTCGGCGTGCACGAGTACCTCTCGTACGCCCCCGAGACCGCGAGCCCCGTACGCCTGGTCTGGCTGGCGGCACGCAAGGACCGGGCCGCGTTCACGGCGGGCGCGGGCCTCGACTACGAATCGTTCTTCCGCGCCGAGCTGGGTGAGGAGACCCTGGCCCGCTTCGACCGCGTCCTGCGCGAGAAGGGCCTGGACCCGGCGGAGTACCTCCTCATCCCCGCCCACCCCTGGCAGTGGTGGAACAAGCTGTCGGTGACCTTCGCCGCCGAGATCGCCCAGGGCCACCTGGTCTGTCTCGGCGAGGGCGACGACGAGTACCTCGCACAGCAGTCGATCCGCACCTTCTTCAACTCCACCGCCCCCGCCAAGCACTATGTGAAGACGGCCCTGTCCGTCATCAACATGGGCTTCATGCGCGGCCTCTCGGCGGCGTACATGGAGGCGACCCCGGCGATCAACGACTGGCTGGCGAACCTCGTCGACACCGACGAGACGCTGCGCGGGACCGGCCTGACGATCATCCGCGAGCGCGCGGCCGTCGGCTACCGCCATTTGGAGTACGAGGCCGCCACCGACCGCTACTCCCCCTACCGCAAGATGCTCGCCGCCCTGTGGCGCGAGAGCCCCGTGGCGTCCCTCGCACAGGGCGAGCAGCTGGCCACGATGGCCTCGCTGCTGCACGTCGACCGTGACGGCGGGAGCTTCGCCGGGGCGCTCATCGAACGCTCGGGCCTCGCCCCCACCGAGTGGTTGCGCCGCTATCTGCACGCGTATCTGACGCCGCTGCTGCACAGCTTCTACGCCTATGACCTGGTCTTCATGCCGCACGGCGAGAACGTGATCCTGGTCCTGAAGGACGGCGCCGTCCAGCGCGCGATCTTCAAGGACATCGCCGAGGAGATCGCGGTGATGGACCCGGACGCGGTCCTGCCGCCGGTCGTCGAGCGCATCCGCGTGGAGGTCCCGGAGGACAAGAAGCTCCTGTCCATCTTCACGGACGTCTTCGACTGCTTCTTCCGCTTCCTGTCGGCGAACCTTGTCACCGAGGGCCTGATCGACGAGGACGCGTTCTGGGAAGCCGTCGCGGAGTGCGTCACCGCCTACCAGGAGGCGACGCCGCACCTGGCCGACAAGTTCAAGCAGTACGACATGTTCGCCCCGGAGTTCGCGCTGTCCTGCCTGAACCGGCTCCAGCTGCGCAACAACGAGCAGATGGTGGACCTGGCGGACCCCTCGGGGGCACTCCAGCTGATCGGGACGCTGAAGAACCCGATCGCGTAAGGCCGATGGGGCTCGGAAGACGGTCCTTCCGAGCCCCATCCTCGTACGCCCTACCTGGCGGGCCAGGGCACCTGCGGCGACTGGTAGTAGCCGATGCCCAGCGCGTCCCAGCGCGGCGCCTGCGCGGCGAGCCGCACCTTGTACTTCTCCCAGTCGTGCGTGGCCGCGGGCGACCAGCCGAGCTCGGCGATGCCCGGCAGGCGCGGGAACGCCATGTAGTCGAGGTGCGCGGAGGTGGAGAGGGTCTCCGTCCACAGCGGCGCCTCGACGCCCATGATCGAGTCCGCGGGCGCGCCCGGCAGATACGTGCCCGGGTCCCAGTCGTAGGACCTCTGCACCTCGACGAGTCCGGCCCAGGAGAGGCCGAGCGGGGTGTCCTTGGTGTACTTCATGTCGAGGTAGGAGCGGTCGGCCGGCGAGAGGACCAGCTTGGTGCCGTTCTTCGCGGCGTTCACGACCTGCTCGCGCTCGGCGGCGCCGGTCCTGTCGTAGCCCCAGTACTGCGCGACGGCGCCCTCCGCGGGCTCGGCGCCGGTCAGCTGGTGCCAGCCCATGACCGTCTTGCCGTACTTGGCGACCACCGGCTGCACCTTGTCCATGAAGGCGACGAAGTCCTCATGGCTGGTGGAGTGCGCCTCGTCGCCGCCGATGTGGAGGTACTTGCCGGGCGTCATCGCGGCGAGCTCACGGATCACATCGTCGACGAAGTCGTACGTGATGTCCTTCTTGACGCACAGCGAACTGAAGCCGACCGCGGTGCCGGTGTAGAGCGGCGGGGCGACGCCGTTGCAGTTCAGCTCGGCGTACGAGGCGAGCGCGGCGTTGGTGTGCCCCGGCATGTCGATCTCGGGGATCACCTCCAGATGGCGCGAGGCGGCGTAGGCGACGATCTCCTTGTACTGGGCCTTCGTGTAATAGCCGCCCTTGCCTCCGCCGACCTGTGTGGAGCCGCCGTACGTGGCCAGGCGCGGCCAGGAGTCGATGGCGATGCGCCAGCCCTGGTCGTCGCTGAGGTGCAGGTGCAGCTTGTTCATCTTGTACAGCGCCGCCTGGTCGATGTAGCGCTTGACCTGGTCGACGGTGAAGAAGTGCCGCGACACGTCGAGCATCGTGGAGCGGTAGGCGTAGCGCGGCATGTCCTTGATGGTGCCGCCCGCGATCCGCCACGGGCCGCGCTGCCTGGTCTGCTTCTCGACGGCGGCGGGCAGCTGCTGGCGCACCGTCTGCACACCGTGGAAGAGCCCGGCGTCCGACCAGGACGTGATGGTGAGGGAGCCGCGCTTGGAGATGACCCGGTAGCCCTCGTCGCCGAGGACCTTGTTCTCCGGCTCGGCGCTGATGCGCAGCCGGATGCCGTCGCTCCCCTCGCCGGTGACGACGGGCAGCCTGTAGCCGGTGGAGGGGCGCAGCACCTTGGCGAGGTACTCGCCGACGCGGCGCTCCTCGGGGCGGTCGCCGCCGACGCGGATCCGGGTCCTTGCGGTGATCTCGTACCCGGCGCCGCCCGCCTCGGCCTTCATGGGCGCGGGCACGATCTGGCCGAGCGGGGTGACCGTGGGTTTCGCGGCCGGTCCCGAACCGCCGGGAGCGGCGGCGAAGGAGGAGACCCCGGCGGCCGCCACGAGCAGCAGCGAGCCGAGCAGTCGTGTCGTTCGGTGGTGCGTTCTCACAAGCGGGTCCCTTCGACGGGGGCGCAACTGTGGTGCATCGCATACGAACGGTTCCCATTGGTAACCCGGCCCCCATGAGGGGTCAAGGGGTATAGACCAGGTGTCCATTTGCCCGCAGGGGAACGGTGCGAGAATCCCCGCATGGCGGAAATCATCCAGCGGGACGGGACCTGGACCTTCGACGGGGAGACGCTGAGGCTCGTGCCGGGCCATGACAAGAGTGTCTCCCTGCTGCGCAAGACGCTGGGCGAACTGACGGTGCCCCTCGGCGCGTTGGCGGGCATCGCCTTCGAACAGGGCAAGAAGGCGGGGCGCTTGAGGCTGCGCCTGCGGGACGGCGCCGACCCGCTGCTCCAGGCGACGGGCGGAAAGCTGACGGACACCTCCGACCCGTACCAACTCGTGGTGGAGCCGGACCGCTACGGAGTGGCGGAGTACGTCGTCGACGAGGTCCGCAACGCCCATCTGCTCGAACAGGTGCCGGCCGAGCCCTGTACGGCGTACCTCCTCGTCGGCCCGTCCGTACCGCTCTCCGTCTCCGCCGGGGACGCCACGGCGGGCTTCGACGGGGAGCAGGTCCGCCTGGAGTGGAACTGGAAGGCGGAGGAGGCGAAATCGGCGTCCGGCACACGGACGCTGGCGCTCACCGACGTCGCGGCGGTGGAGTGGCACCCGGCGGTCGGCCTGGAGAACGGCTACCTCCGCTTCACCGTCGGGCACGCCCCGACCAAGGCCCCGCCGAAGTACGACCCGAACTCGGTGGAGCTGTGGGGCTTCAAGAAGGACCCGCTGATGGCCCTGATCGCGGCCGCCGTCCAGGCCCGCCTGCCGCATCCCTCGGCGCCCGCGCCCCCGGAGGCCCCCAAGGGCGCGCCGCCCGCCACCACCAAGACCCTCGCCGCGCCACCGGCCGCGGCCCCGGCCGACGACCATGACGCCCTGCTGCGCCGCCTGCGCGAGCTGGGCGAACTCCACCAGGCCGGCATCCTCACGGACGAGGAGTTCACGACGGCCAAGCAGGCGGTCCTGCGCCGAATGTAGGCCCCACGCCCTACGCAGGCCGTCCCAGCCTCTTTCCGCCACGCTCCTGCCCGATTCCGGGCAGGATTCTTGCGAAAGCGGAGAAGATCCCCCAGGATCATCGAATGCACGACGACCTGGTGGACCACCTCACCCGCAGCACCCCGCTCCAGCGGGGCGAAGCGCTGCGGGTCATCCAGGACGTGCTGGCCTACTTCGACGAGACGACCGAAGAGTTCGTCCGTCGCCGCCACCGCGAACTGCAGGGTCAGGGCCTGCTGAACGCGGCGATCTTCGAACAGATCTCGGCGGACCTCGCATACCGCGCGGTCGCGCCGCCCGAGCTGAGCCTCCGGCAGCTGCGCCGCATCATCTACGGCTAGGACACCCTCTATGTGTGGAATCGTCGGTTATATCGGCAAGCGTGACGTCGCCCCGCTCCTCCTCGAAGGCCTCCAGCGCCTGGAGTACCGCGGCTACGACTCGGCGGGCATCGCCGTCACCGGTCCCAAGGCAGCGGGCCTGAAGACGGTCAAGGCCAAGGGCCGCGTCCGCGACCTGGAGGCCAAGGTCCCCGCCCGCTTCAAGGGCACCACCGGCATCGCCCACACCCGCTGGGCCACCCACGGCGCTCCCTCCGACGAGAACGCCCACCCGCACCTGTCCCAGGACGACAAGGTCGCCGTCGTCCACAACGGCATCATCGACAACGCCTCCGAGCTGCGCGCCAAGCTCACCGCGGACGGCGTCGAGTTCCTCTCCGAGACGGACACCGAGGTCCTCACCCACCTCATCGCCCGCTCCCAGGCGGACACCCTGGAGGAGAAGGTCCGCGAGGCGCTGCGCCACATCGAGGGCACGTACGGCATCGCCGTCCTGCACGCCGACTTCAACGACCGCATCGTCGTCGCCCGCAACGGCTCCCCGGTCGTCCTCGGCATCGGCGAGAAGGAGATGTTCGTCGCCTCGGACGTCGCCGCGCTCGTCTCGCACACCCGCCAGGTCGTCACCCTCGACGACGGCGAGATGGCCACGATCAAGGCCGACGACTACCGCACGTACACCACCGAGGGCTCGCGCACGACGGCCTCGCCGACCACCGTGGAGTGGGAGGCCGAGTCGTACGACATGGGCGGCCACGACACGTACATGCACAAGGAGATCTTCGAGCAGCCCGACGCGGTGGACCGCGTCCTGCGCGGCCGCATCGACGACCGCTTCTCCACCGTGCACCTCGGCGGCCTCAACCTCGACGCGCACGACGCCCGCAAGGTGCGCCGCGTCAAGATCCTCGGCTGCGGCACCTCGTACCACGCGGGCATGATCGGCGCCCAGATGATCGAGGAGCTGGCCCGCATCCCCGCCGACGCGGAGCCCGCGAGCGAGTTCCGCTACCGCAACGCGGTCGTGGACCCCGACACCCTCTACATCGCGGTCTCCCAGTCCGGCGAGACGTACGACGTCCTCGCCGCCGTCCAGGAGCTGAAGCGCAAGGGCGCCCGCGTCCTCGGCGTCGTGAACGTCGTCGGCTCGGCGATCGCCCGGGAGGCCGACGCGGGCGTGTACGTCCACGCGGGCCCGGAGGTCTGCGTCGTCTCCACCAAGTGCTTCACCAACACCACGGTCGCCTTCGGCCTGCTCGCCCTGCACCTGGGCCGCATCCGTGACCTGTCGGTCTCCGACGGCAAGCGGATCATCGAGGGCCTGCGGAAGCTGCCCGGCCAGATCTCGGAGATCCTCAAGCAGGAGGACGAGATCAAGAAGATCGCCAAGAGCTACGCGGACGCCCGTTCGATGCTCTTCATCGGCCGCGTACGGGGCTACCCCGTCGCCCGCGAGGCATCCCTCAAGCTCAAGGAGGTCTCGTACATCCACGCCGAGGCCTACCCCGCCTCCGAGCTGAAGCACGGCCCGCTCGCGCTCATCGAGCCCGCGCTGCCGACCGTCGCGATCGTCCCCGACGACGACCTCCTGGAGAAGAACCGCGCCGCCCTGGAGGAGATCAAGGCCCGCAGCGGCAAGATCCTCGCCGTCGCGCACCAGGAGCAGGAGAAGGCCGACCAGACGATCCTCGTCCCGAAGAACGAGAACGAGCTGGACCCGATCCTGATGGGCATCCCGCTCCAACTCCTCGCCTACCACACGGCGTTGGCGCTGGGCCGGGACATCGACAAGCCGCGCAACCTGGCGAAGTCCGTGACCGTCGAGTAAACCGGACTGCCGAACATGTGAACGGCTCCCCGTGCGTGCCACCAGCACACGGGGAGCCGTTCCCTCAAGGGCCGGGGTCGCCCATTACCCCGACCCGCGCCCGCATCGGCCGGCGGGCCGTCACACCCCGGCCGGCAGGGCGGTGTGCCGGTGACCTTTATGTACCCTTCGCAAGGGCATGAAGCACCTCTACGCGCGAGTAGATTTGCCCGCTCAAGAGGCGGCGCGCGGAAGGGAGTTGAGAGGTTACGGAATGACGATGACGGGACGCTGCGCCCGTCGCGCCAGCCGCCCCGCGACCGAGCCGAAGATGCGCCCGACGATGCCGTGCGTGGAGCCGACGACGATCGCGTCCGCGCTGTACTCACGGCCGACCTCCTCCAGCTCGTGGCAGATGTCGCCGCCGCGCTCGACGAGGATCCAGGGCACTTCGGACAGATAATCCGCACACGCCAGTTCGAGGCCGAGCACCTCGGTGCGGTGGTCCGGCACGTCGACGAAGACCGGCGGCTCGCAGCCCGCCCACACGGTGGTGGGCAGCCGGTTGGCGACATGGACGATGATCAGGCCCGATCCCGACCGGTGGGCCATGCCGATGGCGTAGGCGAGGGCCCGCTCACTGGAGGTCGAGCCGTCGAAGCCGACGACGACGCCGTGCCGGAACGCGGGATCGCAGGAGTGACGCGGTTCTTCCGCCGCTCGGGGGGTCGCCGTCGGATCGGCGACCTGCCGCTTGCGGTCCGCTGGTTCGGAGAATTCGTGACCGGCCATGGGTGTCTCGGCGAGGAGTCCTCTGTGGGAGGGTCTGCTTGTTCAGGTGATGCGGCGGTTCAGGACCTGCAAGGTAGTCCGGGAATCATCTTCCCAACCCCATACCCCCAAGGGTACGGCGACACTCCCCTCCTGCCCAGCGCCCGCGAAGAGCCCGCACCTGGCTTCCGCCGGGCCGCACAAGGGCCTCCCGGCGTTCACCGGAGCATGCATGAGCCTCGCCCGTATGGCAATGGTTGCTGCCCCGTACAGGCGGTTTGCGCACCCGGGTGCGCCCACCCGGCGGCATGCCAGTGACCGGCCGCCCGGCCGCGCGTTGAACCCCCGTACACCACCGCCACAGGGAGCACGCCGTGCCTGGACCGCCGACCGCGTCCCCACCCAGCCGCAAACACCGCCCGGCCCCCGGACCACGCGCCCGGGAGCGGCGGCAGGCGCCCGCTCAGGACTCGGTGAGCGACGTGGTGCGCTGGGCGGCGTTCAGCTGTGTCCTGGTTCCCGTCGTCCTCGTGGGGTACGGGATCTCCCTGGCCGGGGCCGGCGGCGCCGCGCTGGGTCTCGCGGCCGTCACCGGGGTCTGCCGGGTGCTGCTCCGGCAGTCCGAGCGGTGCGCCGCGCGGCTGCTCGCGGAACAGAACTGCGGGCACCGCGGGCGGCACAGCAGAACGGGCGCGGGAGCGCACAGGGGCCTGCGGCACAGCCCCGACAGCGCGCCGGTCGACTGACCGATTCGCACACACGCTCCCGTAGGTTTTCAGCCAACTTCCGGGGTGGCCGCTTTCCTTGGCCGAACAGGCCCTCAACCCTCGTCCGACCAGGGCTGAAAGGTGCCCCAAGGGCGTGCGCACCCTACGGGGACCGGCCATGGAGCCGAGGCGCACTTCCCTGCACGGCCCACGAGTGCAACGCTTCGTGATCGAATGCTTCACGCCAAGTTGCCATGTCGACAATCTGCCGGGTGCTGAACTGGTCACCCCGGCAGCACGGGACACAGTAGATTCGATCTTGACTGTATTACGGCGGGGGACTGGTGGAGGACCGAGGGGAAACGTGCAGGAGCGACAGGCCCAGCAAGCACGTCAAGAACAGGGAGCCGCTACGACCGAGGGGGGTTTAGCACCATGAGCCACGACTCCACTGCCGCGCCGGAGACCACGGCTCGGAAGCTCTCCGGGCGCCGCCGCCGGGAGATCGTAGCGGTGCTGCTGTTCAGCGGTGGTCCCATCTTCGAGAGCTCCATACCGCTCTCCGTGTTCGGCATCGACCGGCAGGACGCGGGGGTCCCCCGCTACCGGCTGCTCGTATGCGCCGGCGAAGACGGCCCGCTGCGGACCACCGGCGGACTCGAACTGACCGCGCCACACGGCCTGGAGGCCATCGGCCGCGCGGGCACGGTCGTCGTACCGGCCTGGCGGTCGATCACATCGCCGCCACCGCCGGAGGCACTCGACGCGCTGCGCCGCGCGCACGAGGAGGGCGCCCGCATCGTCGGGCTCTGCACCGGCGCGTTCGTGCTCGCCGCCGCCGGACTGCTGGACGGCCGGCCCGCGACCACCCACTGGATGTACGCGCCGACACTCGCGAAGCGCTATCCGTCCGTCCATGTGGACCCGCGCGAGCTGTTCGTCGACGACGGGGACGTCCTGACGAGCGCCGGCACGGCGGCCGGAATCGACCTCTGTCTGCACATCGTGCGCACGGACCACGGCAACGAAGCGGCGGGCGCGCTCGCCCGCAGGCTCGTGGTGCCGCCGCGCCGGGCCGGCGGCCAGGAGCGCTACCTCGACAGGTCTTTACCCGAGGAGATCGGCGCCGACCCGCTCGCCGAGGTCGTCGCCTGGGCCCTGGAACACCTCCACGAGCAGTTCGACGTGGAGACCCTGGCCGCGCGCGCGTACATGAGCAGGCGCACCTTCGACCGCAGGTTCCGCTCGCTCACCGGGAGCGCTCCCCTGCAGTGGCTGATCACCCAGCGGGTGCTCCAGGCGCAACGGCTCCTGGAGACCTCCGACTACTCCGTCGACGAGGTCGCGGGCCGCTGCGGCTTCCGCTCGCCGGTCGCGCTGCGGGGCCACTTCCGGCGCCAGCTCGGCTCCTCGCCCGCCGCGTACCGGGCCGCCTACCGCGCCCGCAGGCCGCAGGGCGAGCGGGTGCTGGAGGCCGCGTCGGTGACCTCGCAGGCCGTGCCCACCCTGGTGGAGGCGGGTCCGGTGCCGACCCAGACCCGGCGCACGGCCGCGGCCAGCGCGCTCGGGCCGACGGCCTCCGTGCCCGCCGAGCCCGGCAAGCCGAACTCGGACGTGTACGCGTCGGGACGTCCTCCCCTGCCCGGCCAGAGGAGTGCGCCGTAGGGTAAGACGCATGAACGATCGCATGGTGTGGATCGACTGCGAGATGACCGGGCTCTCGTTGACGGATGACGCACTTATCGAGGTGGCCGCACTGGTCACCGACTCGGAACTGAACGTGCTCGGCGAAGGTGTGGACATCGTGATCCGCCCGCCGGACGCGGCGCTGGAGACCATGCCCGAGGTGGTGCGCGCCATGCACACCACCTCGGGGCTCCTCGACGAGCTGGCCGGCGGAACCACGCTGGCCGACGCCGAGGAGCAGGTCATGGCGTACGTACGTGAGCACGTGAAGGAGCCTCGGAAGGCTCCGCTGTGCGGAAACTCGGTCGGCACCGACCGCGGCTTCCTGCTGCGCGACATGGCGGCCCTGGAGGAGTACCTCCACTACCGGATCGTCGACGTCTCCTCCATCAAGGAGCTGGCCCGGCGCTGGTACCCCCGGGCGTACTTCAACAGCCCGGACAAGAGCGGCAACCACCGCGCGCTCGCCGACATCCGCGAGTCCATCGCCGAGCTGCGCTACTACCGCGAGGCGATCTTCGTCCCGCAGCCCGGCCCGGACTCCGACACCGCGAAGTCGATCGCGGCCAAGCACGTACTGCCCGCGGAGTAGCCTCCGCGGGGTCCCCTTGTACGGGGTCCGGAAAAGGTGTGCGCGAGCACCCCTTCGGACCCTGTACACTTTTTCTCGGCCGGTCGGAAGAAAGACAAACGACCGGACATGGTGGGTGTAGCTCAGTTGGTAGAGCACCTGGTTGTGGTCCAGGTGGCCGCGGGTTCAAGTCCCGTCACTCACCCTGAGGAAAGGGCCCCGGTTCGAGAGAACCGGGGCCCTTTCCGTTTGCGCGTTCCTGCCTCAGGACCGCGACTCGCGAATCGTGCCTCAGGAAGAGGCCCGCTCCACCAGCTCCGTCGGGAGCACCAGCTGGCGCCGCTCCAGGCGCCGGGCGGCGGCCGGGCGGCTGTCCGCGATCTCGGCGAGCAGCAGAGCGATCATCGCCCGCCCCATCTCCTCGATCGGCTGGCGCACGCTGGTCAGCGGCGGGTCCATGTGCCGCGCGATCGCCGAGTCGTCGAAGCCGACCAGCGCCACGTCGTCGGGTATCCGGCGCCCCGCCTCGCGCAGCGCCTGCCGGGCGCCCGCCGCCATCACGTCGGAGCCCGCGAAGACCGCGTCCAGCTCGGGGCAGACATCGAGGAGCTGCCGCATCGCGCGATGGCCGCCCTCCTCCGTGAAGTCACCCGGCGCGATCAGCCGCTCGTCCACCGTGCGGCCCGCGTCCCGCAGCGTGGCGCGGTAGCCGTCCAGGCGGCGCTGGGCCCCGTACACGTCGAGGCGGCCCGTGATGGTGGCTATGGCCGTGCGGCCGCGCGCCAGGAGGTGCTCCACGGCCGAGCACGCCCCGGCGAAGTTGTCGGAGTCAACCGAGGGCAGCGCCTCGTCGGCGGAGCGGCGGCCGCTGATCACCGCGGGGATCTCCAGCTGCGTCAGCAGCTCCGGCAGCGGGTCGTCGGCGTGCACGGAGACCAGCAGCACGCCGTCGACGCGGTGGGCCGCCAGGTACTGGGCCAGGCGCTGGCGCCGCTGGTCGTTCCCCGCGAAGATCAGCAGCAGCTGCATCTCGGTCGCGCTCAGCTCGGCGCCCACACCGCGCAGCACGTCGGAGAAGTACGGCTCGGCGAAGAACCGGGTCTCGGGCTCGGGCACGACCAGGGCGATCGCGTCCGTGCGGTTGGCGGCGAGGGCGCGGGCCGCCGTGTTCGGGACGTAGCCCAGCTCGGCGACGGCGGCCTCGACGGCCGTCCGCGTCGCCGCGCTCACCCTCGGCGAGCCGTTGATCACGCGGGAGACCGTTCCCCGGCCCACTCCCGCCCGCGCCGCGACCTCCTCCAGCGTGGGTCGTCCGCCGCTGCGGCCGCGCGCTGCGTGAGCTGCCATTGTCCGCCTCCCGTCACACTGCCCCCGGCGAGGAATGTAACAGCCGGATCTTCGCCGGGCGGCTGGGCCGATGCGCGGGCGGCCCGTAACGGCCCGATAACCGAAGACATAACTCTCTGTCCGGTCCCTTGACACCCCCGCCCCCAGCCACGAGTCTTCAACCAATCACCCGTGGGAGCGCTCCCACACTACCTGACACGTACACAACCCGCACGTTCCCCGCCCGAGCCGCAGAGTGAACCTACGGGCCCAGCAGAGCAGTTGGCCGGGGGGTCGGCACGTCAGGCAACAGGAGGACGTCATGCACACGAGTACCCGCCGGACCCGCCGGCTGGTGACCTACGCGGCCGTGACCGCGCTGGCCACGAGCCTGCTGGCCGCTTGTTCCAGCGACGACGACAGCGGCTCAGCGGGCGGTGACGGCAAGACCACGCTCAATGTGGGCACGTTCGGCGTGCTGGGCCTCAAGCAGGCAGGCCTGTACGAGGAGTACGAGAAGGCGCACCCGGACATCGAGATCAAAGAGAACGTCATCGAGCGGAACGACGCCTACTACCCGAAGCTCCTCACCCAGCTGCAGTCCGGCGCCGGTGTCAACGACGTGGCGGCCATCGAGGTCAGCAACATCACGGAGATCGTGCAGACCCAGGGCGCCAAGTTCGAGGACCTCGGCAAGGCCGAGGGCGTGGACAAGTCCTCGTATCTCGACTGGAAGTGGAAGCAGGCCACCACCGAGGACGGCAAGACGGTCGGCCTCGGTCTCGACATCGGTCCGACGGCGCTCTGCTACCGCAAGGACCTCTTCGAGAAGGCGGGGCTGCCCACCGACCGCGAGGAGCTGGCCAAGGAGTGGGCGGGCGACTGGGACAAGTACGTCGCGCTGGGCGAGAAGTACATGAAGAAGGCGCCCAAGGACACCAAGTTCGTCGACTCCGCCTCCAGCGTCTACAACGCCGTCTTCGCCGGTGCCACCGAGCGGTACTACGACAAGAGCGGCGAGGAGATCTACGACAGGAGCCAGGGCCGCGAGGACGCCTGGGACGCGGCGATGAAGGTCGCGCGGGGCGACATGTCCGCCAAGCTCAAGCAGTTCGACCCGACGTGGGACCAGGGCTTCGCCAACGGCAAGTTCGCCTCGGTGGCCTGCCCCGCCTGGATGGCCGGTTACATCCAGGAGAAGACGGGCCCGGGCGGCAAGGGCAAGTGGGACATGGCCAAGGCGCCCACGGACGGCAACTGGGGCGGCGCGTTCCTCGGCGTGCCGAGCGCGGGCAAGCACAAGAAGGAGGCGACCGAGCTCGCCGTCTGGCTGTCGCAGCCCGAGCAGCTCGCGAAGATCTTCGCCAAGCAGGCCAGCTTCCCGTCCACCCCGCCGGTCTACGACAAGCTGAAGCCGTCGGCGCAGACCAAGGCGTACTTCAGCGACGCGCCCATCACCAAGATCTACGCCGACACCGCGAAGAACATCCCCACGGCGATCTACGGCATCAAGGACGCCCAGATCGGCCAGTCCATCACGGACATCGGCGTGCTCCAGGTGGAGCAGCAGGGCAAGTCTCCCGAGGAGGGCTGGGAGGCGGCCCAGAAGGAGATCAAGGATGTTCTGGGACAGTGACGGACATGTCCGATACCGCTGAGTACGCCGAGACCGCGTCCCCCGGCAAGGGGGACGCGGCCCCGGCCGCGTCGGGGGGCCGCGCGTCCTCCCCCACGACGTCCTCGTGGCGCAGCCGCCTGTACCGCTGGGACATCAAGGCGTCGCCGTACGTCTTCGTCGCGCCGTTCTTCCTCTTCTTCGGCGCCTTCGGCCTGTTCCCGCTGCTCTACACCGGCTGGGCGTCGCTGCACCGCCTGGAGCTGACCAACCTCGACGACAGCACCTGGCTGGGCCTGGAGAACTACACCAACCTGCTCCAGAGCGACTACTTCTGGAACGCGCTCGGCAACACCTTCACCATCGGTGTCATCTCCACCGTCCCCCAGCTCGCCATCGCGCTCGGCATCGCGCACCTGCTCAACTACAAGCTGCGCGGGTCCACGCTGTGGCGGGTCGCGATGCTCGCTCCGTACGCGACGTCGGTGGCGAGCGCCTCGCTGGTCTTCACGCTGCTGTTCGCCTGGGACGGCGGCATGGTCAACTGGATGATCGGCTCCGTCGGCTTCGACCCGGTCAACTGGCGCGAGTCGTCGTGGGGTTCGCAGGCGGCGGTGTCGACCATCGTCATCTGGCGGTGGACCGGCTACAACGCGCTGATCTATCTGGCGGCGATGCAGGCCGTGCCGCACGACCTGTACGAGTCGGCCTCGCTGGACGGCGCCTCGCGCTGGCAGCAGTTCCGGCACGTGACCATCCCGATGCTGCGTCCGACGATCCTGTTCACGGTGGTCGTCTCCACCATCGGGGCGACCCAGCTCTTCGGTGAGCCACTGCTGTTCGGCGGCACGGCCGGGTCCAAGGGCGGCGCCGACCACCAGTTCCAGACGCTCGGTCTCTACCTGTACGACCAGGGCTGGATCAACGGCCATCTGGGCCGGGCCTCGGCCGTCGCCTGGCTGATGCTCCTGGTCCTGCTGCTCATCGCCGCGGTCAACCTGCTGATCGCCCGACGCCTGAGGAAGGACCGATGAAGTCCCGCACGCTGGGCCAGAAGGCCGGCCGCACGATGCACGCGGGGCCGCTGACCTACCTCGTCCTCGCGCTGTTCACCGCCATCTCGCTGGCGCCGCTGATCTGGACGGCGATCGCGGCCTCGCGCACGAGCGGACGGCTCGCCCAGACGCCGCCGCCCCTGTGGTTCGGCGGGAACCTCTTCAAGAACCTCGAACGGGCGTGGAGGGAGGCGAGCCTCGGCGACGCGATGCTGAACACCACAATCGTGGCGGGCAGCATCACCATCGGCACCGTCCTCTTCTCCACGATCGCCGGGTTCGCCTTCGCCAAGCTGAAGTTCCGGTTCAGCGGGGCGCTGCTCATGCTGACCATCGGCACGATGATGGTGCCGCCGCAGCTGAGCGTCGTACCCCTGTATCTGTGGATCGCCGACCTGCAGTGGACCAACCAGCTCCAGTCGGTGATCCTGCCTACGTTCGTGAGCGCCTTCGGGGTCTTCTTCATGCGGCAGTACCTGCTCCAGGCGCTGCCCGGTGAGCTGATCGAGGCGGCGCGGATGGACGGGGCGAGCAGTGTGCGCATCATCTGGCACGTGGTGTTCCCGGCGGCGCGGCCCGCGATGGCCGTCCTCGGCCTGCTGACGTTCGTCATGGCCTGGAACGACTTCCTGTGGCCGATCATCGCCCTGAACCAGTCGAACCCCACCGTGCAGGTGGCGCTCAACTCCCTCGGCACGGGGTACATCCCCGACCGGGCGGTGATCATGGCGGGCGCGCTGCTCGGTACGTTGCCGCTCCTGCTGGCGTTCGTCCTGTTCGGCAAGCAGATCGTGAGCGGGATCATGCAGGGGGCGGTCAAGGGCTGACGCCCGCCCCCGCCTGCCGTGCCCCGCCCCCGCCCCCGCGTGTCCTCTCTCCTTGTCCTGACCTCCTCCCATGGGAGCGCTTCCATGCCTGAAACCCTTACCTTCCCGGCCGGTTTCCTCTGGGGTGCCGCCACCTCCGCGTACCAGATCGAGGGCGCCGTGCGCGAGGACGGCCGCACCCCCTCCATCTGGGACACCTTCAGCCACACGCCGGGCCGCACGGTCGACGGTGACACCGGCGATGTCGCCGTCGAGCACTACCACCGCTACCGCGACGACGTGCGGCTCATGGCCGACCTCGGTCTGAACGCCTACCGGTTCTCCGTGTCCTGGTCGCGGGTGCAGCCCACCGGGCGCGGCCCCGCCGTCCAGCGCGGTCTGGACTTCTACCGGCGCCTGGTCGACGAGCTGCTCGCCAAGGGCATCGCACCCGCCGTGACCCTCTACCACTGGGACCTGCCGCAGGAGCTGGAGGACGCGGGCGGCTGGCCGGTGCGCGAGACCGCTTACCGGTTCGCCGAGTACGCGGGCTTCGTCGCCGAGGCCCTGGGCGACCGCGTCGAGTCCTGGATCACGCTCAACGAGCCCTGGTGCAGCGCCTTCCTGGGCTACGGCTCCGGCGTGCACGCCCCCGGCCGTACCGACCCCGCGGCCGCCCTGCAGGCCGCGCACCACCTCAACCTCGCGCACGGCCTGGGCACCCAGGCGCTGCGCGCCGCCCTGCCGGCCCGCGCCCGCGTCGCGGTGAGCCTCAACTCGGCGGTGGTCAGGGCGGTCTCGGACGCGCCGCGGGACATGGACGCCCGGCGGCGCGTCGACAACCTCGCCAACGGCGTCTTCCACGGCCCGATGCTGCACGGCGCCTACCCGGCGGACCTCCTGGCGGACACCGCCCGGGTCACCGACTGGTCCTGCGTCCACGAGGGCGACCTGGCCGACATCCACCAGCCGCTGGACGCGCTGGGCCTCAACTACTACACGCCCGCGCTGGTCTCGGCCGCCCCGGACGACGCCGGGAGCGCGCGCGCCGACGGACACGGCGCCAGCGAGCACTCGCCCTGGCCCGCGTCCGAGGACATCGCCTTCCACCAGACGCCGGGCGAGCGCACCGCGATGGGCTGGACCATCGACCCGACGGGGCTGCACGAGCTGATCATGCGGTACGCCCGGGAGGCCCCGGGGCTTCCGGTGTACATCACGGAGAACGGCGCGGCCTGCGACGACAAGCCCGACCCGGACGGCCGCGTCCACGACCCGGAGCGGATCGCGTACCTCCACGGCCACCTGGCCGCCGTCCGCCGCGCCATCACCGACGGCGCCGACGTCCGCGGCTACTACCTCTGGTCGCTCCTGGACAACTTCGAATGGGCGTACGGCTACAGCAAGCGTTTCGGCGCGGTCTACGTCGACTACGAGACGCAGGCGCGCACTCCGAAGTCCAGCGCCCACTGGTACGCGACGGTCGCCGCCGCGGGCGAGCTGCCACGGGAGCCGGCGCTGGACTGAGGCGGCACCTCGGGGGGCGCGGGCAGCTGCGCGAGCAACCACGACGCGCCCGCGGGGAATCTCAGCCCCGGCCGCCCGCACGCTTCCGGCGGCGCACGGCGGGGCCCCGATGCCCCCGCCGCCCCACCGCCCCCCGGCGCCGCCCCCGCTGGAGCCGGAGCCGCACCTCCGTACCGCCCAGGACCGAGCTGCCGACACGGACGTCGCCGCCCGTCGACTCGGCGAGGCGGCGGACGATGTCCAGGCCCAGGCCCGTGGAGCCGTCCGCCCCGGACCCCGCTCCCCGGGCCATCGCGGCCTCGGGGTCGGCGATCCCGGGCCCCGCGTCGGAGACGAGGACGATCACCGCGTCCTCGCCGCTGTGCACGTCCACGGAGAAGGCCGTGCCCTCGCCCGTGTGCCGGAAGACGTTGCCGAGCAACGCGTCGAGCGCGGCGACAAGGTCGGGCCTGGCCACCGGTATGTGGACCGGCCGCTCCACCCCCGCCACCCGCACCTCCCGGCCCTCGTCCTCCGCGAGCGCCGACCAGAAGGCCATCCGCTCGCGGATCACCTCGGCGGCGTCGCAGCCCGCCCCGGGCCCGACCGCCGCCGTCCGCGGCTTGGCGTCCCGCGCGGTGCGGATGATCGTGTCGACCTCGCGCTCCAGCGTCTCGACGGCCGTACGGGTCTGCTCGGCCGCCGGCCCGTCGCCGAGCGAGGCGGCGTTCAGCCGCAGCACGGTCAGGGGCGTGCGCAGACGGTGGGAGAGATCCGCCGCCAGCTCCCGCTCGTTGGCGAGGAGCTGCACCACCTGGTCCGCCATCGCGTTGAACGCCACCGCCGCCAGGCGCAGCTCCGTCGGCCCCTCCTCCGGCACCCGCGCCCCCAGCTTCCCCTCCCCGAGGTCGTGCGCGGCGCCCACCAGCCGCTTGGCGGGCTGGACCATGCGTACGCCGAGCCGGTCCGCGACGGCCACGGAGCCGATGACGAGCGCGACGCCGACGCCCGCGAGCACCAGCCACGCCGTGGTCACGCCGTTGCTGACCTCGGCCTCGGGCACGTAGATCTCCACGACGGCCGTACCGGAGCTGAGCGCGGTGGGCTGCAGGACGACGAAGCCGCCGGGCACCTCGGTGGTCCTGGCGCGGCCCTCCTCGCGGGTGGCCTCCACGGCGCCCGCCCGCGCCCTCGGGTCGCCGACCTCGAAGGCGGGGGCGCCGTCGACGGCCGGTACGTACACCGCCATCCGCCCGTCGCCGCCCGCCTCGGACGTGGCGACGGCCCGGGTCAGCTCCTCGCGGTCGGTGGTGATGGAGAGCGTGGGGCCCATGCCCGCGCCGTGCCGCTCCGCGTTCGAGACGGCGCGGTCCCTCGCCATCTCCTTGACGACGAGTCCGAGCGGCACCGCGAAGGCCACCACGACCATCGTCGTGACGGCCAGGCACACCTTGACGAGCGCCCACCTCACCGGGGCGACTCCGCCGGCGGCTCCAGCTTCACGCCGACGCCGCGCAGCGTGTGCAGATAGCGCGGCTTGGCGGCGGTCTCGCCCAGCTTCCGCCGCAGCCACGACAGATGTACGTCGATGGTCTGGTCGTCCCCGTAGCTCTGCTGCCACACCTCGGCGAGCAGCTCCTTGCGCGGTACGACGACGCCGGGCCGCCCGGCCAGGAAGGCGAGCAGGTCGAACTCGCGGCGGGTCAGGTCCAGGCCCGCCCCGTCGAGATCGGCCCGGCGCCGCAGCGGGTCGATGCGGAGCCCGCCGACCCGCAGGACGTCGCTGGGCGGCGCCTCACCGGCCGTGCCGCGCGCGCGGCGCAGCACGGCGGCCATCCGCGCCGACAGGTGTTCGACGGAGAACGGCTTGGTGAGGTAGTCGTCGGCGCCGTCGTTGAGGAGCCGTACGATCTCCGCCTCGTCGTCCCGCGCGGTGGCGATGATCACGGGGACGTCCGTGATGCCGCGCAGCATCTTCAGCGCCTCCGACCCGTCGAGGTCGGGCAGGCCGAGGTCCAGGATCACCACGTCAAAGCGGAAATGGGCGACCTCGCGCAGCGCCTCCAGGGCCGTGCCGACGCTGCGCACGGTGTGCGACGCCTCGGTCAGATGCCGGATGAGGGCGGAGCGTACGAACTGGTCGTCCTCGACGACGAGCACACTTGCCATGGGCGGCACCGTACGCCATATGGAGGAACCATCGCCGCGTGGTGCAGTATGGCCCGCGATGCACAGAGGAGTCGTACACGCGATCGCATGGTCGCTCGCCACGGGCGCGGCGGTCACGCTGTCGTGGTGGGGCGTCCACACGGTGCTCGCGGGGACCGTCTACGACCCGCCGCGCGCCCTGCCGCTCGCGGCCGACGGCGGCGCGGACCGCGCGGAGCCGCTGGCGTCCTCGACGCACCGCCCCGCTCCGTCACCGGCCAAGAAGCCGCCGAAGAGCCCAGAGACCCCTAAGTCCTCGAAGATCTCCAAGTCCCCTGAGTCCACGGAGACCCCACGCCGACCGAAATCCCCCGAACCGCCCGAGACCCGCACCAAGAGCTACGGCACCAAGGGCGGCCGCGTCGTCCTCGACCTCGGGAAGGACTCCGCGGCGCTGGTCTCCGCGACCCCGGCGGCGGGCTGGTCGGTGCAGACGTGGAAGCAGGACACGTGGATCCGCGTGGAGTTCATGGCGGGCGCGGACAGGCTGTCGGTCTTCTGCACCTGGCACGACACCGCACCCCGGGTCGAGATCACCACGTACTGACGCGCGGGGTCAGCGGAACACCGACGGCGGGGGTGCCGGCGACGCGACCGCGCGGGCGTCCGTGACGGCGGCCGCTCCCCCGCTGAAGTCCCGCAGGCCCCGCCCGTGTTCGACCCTGCCGGGGTGCGGGTCGCTCGCGCTGCGCCGGGTCAGCTCGGCGACGGGCAGCGCGTGGTCGCAGCCGAGCAGCACGGCGTTGCCGAACCGCTTGCCGCGCAGCACGGTGGGGTCGGCGACGAGCGCGAGTTCGGGGAAGAGCGCGGCGGCGGTGGCGAGCTGGCCGCGCAGATGCGCGAGCGGCGGTCCGTCGGCGAGGTTGGCGGCGTAGTAGCCGCCGGGCGCGAGGACTCTGCGTACGTCGGTGAGGAATTCCGTGCTGGTGAGGTGCGCGGGGGTCCTTGCGCCGCTGAAGACGTCGGCGATGACGAGGTCCGCCCAGCCGTCGGCGATCTTCGCGAGCCCTTCGCGGGCGTCGGCGCCGCGCACCCGCACACGGGCCTGCGGGTCCAACGGCAGCTCGCGGCGGACCAGTTGTATGAGCGCGGTGTCGCGCTCGACTATCTGCTGGGTGGAGCGGGGGCGCGTCGCCGCTATGTAGCGGGCGAGGGTGAAGGCGCCGCCGCCGAGGTGCACGGCCCGTATCGGCTTGCCCGCGGGCGCGACGAGGTCGGCGATGTGGCCGAGCCTGCGCTGGTACTCGAAGTCGAGGTACGTGGGGTCGTCGAGGTCCACATGGGACTGCGGGGCGCCGTCCACGAGCAGCGTCCAGGCGCGCGGCCTGTCCCGGTCCGGCATCAGCTCGGCGAGCCCGCCGTCCACCTGCTCGACGACGGCCTCGGATGCCGCTTCCCGGGATCGCCTGTTCCTTGCCACCAGGCCATTATCGACGTACGAGGGCGCCGGCGGCCCGGCGGCGGTGCGGGGACCGCTCAGCGGCAGTTGTCGACGGCCTCGATCGTGCGGGCCGCCTGGCCGAGCGCGGCGCGCAGGACGGCCGGGTCCGTGACCGGGTCGGTCTCGCCGCCCGGCGGCAGGAGCCAGCCGGTGCCCGCGACCGGTGGCTCGGGGACGGTGGGGCCCGGTTCCGGCTCGGCGTACACCCGCATGCCGCGCCCGAAGGTCTGCGTACAGGCGCTGCCCGGCAGGTCCCAGCCGTCGGCGGTGCCGGGCGGCACCAGGAAGCCGAGGGTGTCGCAGCTTCCGTCGTGCAGGACGGGGCCGATGGTGTCGCCCGCGCAGCGGCGCAGGATGTCGACCGCCTCCAGTCCCTGCCTGGCCGGGACGGTGACCAGGTCGCAGCAGTCGTCGTCACAGGGGGCGGCGCCCGGCGGTGGGGCGCTGCCGTCCTCGGTGGGGAGGTGCCGCGCCGTCGTCAGTGAGGCCGGGGGCGCGCCGCCGTTCGTACGGGAGTCGCTGTTCTGCATGCCGATCTCCAACAAGGGGGACCCCCTCCTCGCGAGTGCGGGAGCTGTTCTGGTCTCCCACTCCACATGGTTCAACGCGGCCCGGCGTCAACAGGCACTGCGGCACGCCGCCGCAGAGAGTGGCAGTTCATGGCAGATCGTGGGGGAGATATCCGGTTTGTAGCCAAACTCCGTGTGTCGGCCCCGTCACAGCGGGTACGTTCGTGCTCCGCCGGAACAGGGGGCAACCCCGCGAGTATCCCGTGCGCGGGCGCGGCGTCCAGTGCGCCAGCGTGTGCGCGGACCGGCACGCTCCGCACGAGAGGGTCCGGCCATGGCGTCCTCACCGATGGCATCGTCAACTCAGTCCCCGCGACCGAACCTCGCCTTCCGGCAGCTGCGCGGACAGCGCTCCCCCGGAGAGTTCGCCGCGGCGGTCCGGCGGGCCGCGCGCGAGATCGGCGAGCGGGTCAGCTGCGACGCGCGCTACGTCGGGCGCGTGGAGGCGGGGGAGATCCGCTGCCCCAACTACGCCTACGAGCGTGTGTTCTTGCACATGTTCCCGGGCCGCACACTCGCCGACCTGGGGTTCGTCCCCCGCGCGCAGGTGCGCGGAAGGGCGGCGCGCACGGACTCTGAGGCGCCGCACCCGCCTAGCGTGCCCCGCCCCCGCGCGCCCCGGCAGCCCATCACCCAGCCCATCACCACGAACGAGCCGCACGACACGATCCAGTTGTACGAGTCCCATCCGTCCGGGTCCGACCCCCACGCCTGCGATCCGTACGCGGTCCAGACTCACGAGGAGAGCGATGTGCAACGTCGCGCATTCATGACCGGCTCCACCGCCGCCGTGGCCGCCGCGTCCCTGGGGCCCATCGGGCTCACCATGGGCGGACAGGCCGAGGCCACCGCCCTGCGCGGCCGCAGGATCGGCGAGGCCGAGGCCGGCGCGGTCGAGGACGCCGTACGCAAGATCAGGCTGCTCGACGACCGGCACGGCGCCGACGGCCTCTACCGGCGCGCCGCCGCCCCGCTGCGCACCGCCTACGCCCTGCTCGACGCGGGCACCACCCGGCAGTCCACCTCGGACCGGCTGCACGCGGGCGCCGGTGAACTGGCCATCTCCGTCGGCTGGTTGGCGCACGACTCGGGCCGCTTCGACGACGCCCGCTCGCACTACGCCGAGGCCCTCGCGACGGCCCGGGTCGCCGGGGACCTCGACGTGGAGGCGCACGCCTTCTGCAACACCGCCTTCCTGGCACGCGACGCCGGGCGCCCCCGTGAGGCGGTGCGGGCGGCGCAAGCGGCTGCCGGTGCGGCCCGGCACCGCGGCTCGCACCGGCTGCGCTCGCTCATCGCGTTGCGTGAGGCGGGGGGCTGGGCGGGGCTCGGCGACCGCGCGGGCTGCGAGCAGTCGCTGGCCCGCGCGCACGCCCTCTTCGACCGCGGGGACTCGGACGCCGACCCCGAGTGGATGAGCTTCTACGGCCCGGCCGAGCTGGAGGGCCTGGAGGCGCAGTGCTGGTCGGCGCTCGGCGACTGGGCGCGAGCGGCCCGGCACGCGCGGCGCGCGGCGGCCACGGCGTCCTCGCAGACCCCGCAGTTCACCCGGAACATCGCGCTCTACACCGCCGAGCTGGCCGACGACCTGGCCCGCGCGGGTCGCCCCGACGAGGCGGCGGCGGCGGGGCTGCGGGTCCTCTCGCTCCTCGACGAGGTGCAGTCGTCCCGCGTCCAGTCGATGCTCGCCACGACGGCGCGGGTGCTGCTGCCGCACCGCAGGGCCGCGGAGGTGAGCGTCTTCCTGGAGCGGCATGCCGCGCTGCCGCGCGCCGTGTAGTCGGGCGTCAGGCCAGGTGGCCCGTCTCGTTCCACGACTCGATGGCGGGCTCTCCGTAGGCCCAGCCGAGGACCGAGAGCGAGGTCGGGTTGAGGCGGATGCGGGCGGCGAAGTCGATGTCGAGGCCCAGCCAGCGCGCGCCGATGACCCGCAGGATGTGGCCGTGCGCGAAGACCAGCACATCGCGCTCCGCGCTCCTGGCCCACTCCACGACCTCGTCCGCGCGGGCGGCGACCCGCGCCAGCGTCTCGCCCCTCGGGACGCCGTCGCGCCAGATGAACCAGCCGGGGTGGACCGCCCGGATGTCGGCCGGTGTCATGCCTTCGTAGTCGCCGTAGTGGAACTCCATGAGCGCGTCCCACGTGCGGGCGCGGTCCCCGAAGCCGGCGATCTCACAGGTCTCCCGCGCGCGGGAGAGCGGGCTCGTGCGCACCTCCACGTCGGGCAGGCCGTCGTAGGGCGCGCGGTGCAGCCGCTCGCCCAGGAGCTTCGCGCCACGGCGGCCCTCGTCCAGGAGCGGGATGTCCGTCCTGCCGGTGTGCTTCCCGGACAGTGACCATTCCGTCTGTCCGTGCCGGGCCAGCAGGATGCGGGGTGCCATGCGGGGACCTCTCCACGTTTGTGCTTATTTGGCGCTTTCTACGGACAGGGAGTCCCCGCCCCCTCCATCATCACCCACCTCTGATCGAAGGCTCACCCGGCCTCGCAACCCGTCGGCGGATCTCTGCGTCCCCTACCTCCGGGGGGCGCCACAGGGGATGCCTCGGCACGCTCGCGTACGCCGTAAAGTGATCCGGCGGCCCGCGCCGAGTGAACAGAGATGATGGGGGATCGACCGGATGCCGAAGACCGCCGTACCAGGCATCGGCCGCACCATCGGGCACCGGCTCCGCTGGTGGACGGAGCTGCCGCTGATCGTGCTGGTGTACGCCGCGTACTCGGCTGGGCGGCTGCTCGCCCGGGGTGACGTCTCCAGCGCCGTCGACCACGGCGTCGGGATCCTGAAGGCCGAGCAGTTCCTGCGGCTCGACGCGGAGAGCCCGCTGAACCGTCTCTTCACCGCCCACGCCTGGATCGGCGTCCCCGCGGACTTCTGGTACGCCTCGCTGCACTATCTCGTCACGCCCGCCGTCCTGATCTGGCTCTTCCGGAGCCACGCGGTGCACTACCGCGCCGCACGCGCGTGGCTGATGATCTCCACGCTGATCGGCCTGGTCGGCTTCACGCTCCTGCCGACCTGCCCGCCGCGGCTGCTCAGCGCGGGCCACGGCTTCATCGACACCATGGCGCAGTACAGCGACTACGGCTGGTGGGGCACCGAGGCGAGCGCGCCGCGCGGGCTCGGCGGCATGACCAACCAGTACGCGGCGATGCCCAGCCTGCATGTGGGGTGGGCGCTGTGGTGCGGTGTGATGCTGTGGCGGCACGGGCGTTCGCCGCTGATGCGGGCCGCCGCGGTCGCGTACCCGCTCATCACCACGCTCGTCGTGATGGGCACCGCCAACCACTACTTCCTCGACGCGGTCGCGGGCGGCGTCGTGATGGGCGTCGGGCTGCTGCTCGTACGGCCCTTGCGGCGCCTCACGGACCCGGTCATGGCACGGCTGCGGGCGCGCTTCACGCCCGGTGCGGGGGCATCGTCCGCCGCAGAGACCTCAATTGTCAGTGGCGGGTGCCAGACTTCGACGGGTGAGCGACTTCCCCGACAGCGCAAGCAGAGTCCCGGCCCGGAAGCCGAGCCGAGCGCCCACCCCGTCGACGCGGGGGACGGCGCTGCGGCACCGGCTCGCTGAGCTGCGCGGCGCCGACGTTCCCGCGCAGCCGCTGGACGCCCGCGCGCTCGCCGCGCTCGCGGCCAACCCCGGGTGCAGACGGCGGGCGCTGCTCGACGGCGCGGGCGTGGACAAGACGGCGCTCGCCCGGTCGCTGGGCTCGCCCTCCGGCTTCGGGCAGTCGCAGTTCGCGTTCATGCGGGGCAACGCGTTCGAGGCGCGGGTCAAGGCCGACGGCGGCGCCGAGCTGCTGCGTCTGACGCATGGGCGCCTGGGCGGCGGGCCCGAGCCGGTCCCCGGGGAATCCGCTCTCCCCGACCTGGCGGCGGTGGGCCCCGAGGGCCGGGCGGCGCGCACGGCGCTCGCGCTGCGCGAGGCGACGGAGTCCGGCGGCTGGACGCTCCTCGACCACCCCATGCTGGCGCTGGACGTGGCGGGGACGCTCGCCTTCCTCGAGCCGGACGCGGTGGTCGTCCATCCGGACGGCGGGTGGACGGTCGTCGAGATCAAGTCCTTCCCGATGATCGACGGTTCGGCGGACGCGGCGAAGGTGGGGGCGGCGGCGCGCCAGGCCGCGGTGTACGCACTGGCGCTGGAGCGGGTGGCCGCGCGCCTGGATCCCGCCCCGCGGATCCGGCACCACGTCCTCCTCGTCTGTCCCAAGGACTTCTCCAACCTCCCCACGGCTTCGGCGATCGACGTTCGCAAGCAGCTTTCCGTGACCCGGCGCCAGCTGGCCCGCCTCACTCGGGTCGAGGACATCGCGGCGGAGCTCCCCGAGGGCGCGACCTTCGATGTACGCCGCCCCGCCGCCGAGCTGACGGCGGCCGTCGAGGCGGTCCCCGCGACGTACGCCCCCGAGTGCCTGTCCGCCTGCGAACTGGCCTTCCACTGCCGGGCCCGCGCCCGCGAGGAGGGCGAGGTGACGTCCCTGGGCCGCGCGATCCGCGGCGACCTCGGCGGCCTGACGACGATCGGCGAGGTCCTCGCGGCGGCAGCGGGTTCGTCGGCGGACGTGGACGACCCGGCGGTGAGGACACTGCGGAGGGCGGCGGCGCTGAGGGGGGAGGCGTTGTCGGGTGTGGGCGCGTCTGCTGGCGTGGGCGCCTTGGGGGGGTCGTGATGCCGGCGCCGCTTCGTGTGCGGTTCGAGGGTGCTTGCATGCCGCCCTGGCGCAGAGCCACCAGCGGGCCTCCCTCATGCTGTCGCCGCCCTTCGGTGACTGCTCGACGCGGGGTGAACGGGTGGGTGGGTGGGAAACATCCGCCGCGGAGCGGCGGGCAAAGGCCCGGCAGCCCGCAGACGAAGACGCACCGCCCGCAGACGAAGAAGGGCCGCACGTGTCGCTGATCGAGAGCCTCGCCCGGCTGGAAGCCGCGAGCACCGGACGCGCACAGCCAAGAGCAACGGCACGGCACAGGCACATCTCCCAGCGCCCCCTCGTCCTCGTCCCCCTCACCACCGCCGGCGAGGCGGGCGCACCGCTGGGCGCCCTCGTGGGGACGGAGCGGACCTCGCCCCGCCTCCTCGTCGTGCCGCAGCCCCGCGACCGCGACCTCCGCTTCGCGTTCCTCGCACAGCTGGCCGAGATCGTCCTGCCGTACGTCGACGCGTACGCGGGCGACGTCGAGGTGGCCGAGCGCAGCGAGACGGACCCCGAGACCGGGAAGCGCGTCAAGGTGGAGGTCGAGCTGTGCGCGGACGCCCCGCAGCTGATCGTGCCCAGTCGCGCCGGCGTCGAGTTCGTACGGCTCCTCGGCCGCTCCATGCGTTTTCGCCGCACCGCCGAGCAGGACCCCGAGACGCCCTGTCCC
Organism: Streptomyces sp. NPDC003379; assembly: GCF_053589195.1. Classification (NCBI taxonomy): domain Bacteria; kingdom Bacillati; phylum Actinomycetota; class Actinomycetes; order Kitasatosporales; family Streptomycetaceae; genus Streptomyces; species Streptomyces sp. NPDC003379. The sequence goes on from NZ_JBSFRK010000002.1 coordinate 71,864, forward strand.
GCCCCGCCCCGCGTCCCGCTTCTCGGCCGCTGGCTGACGCACTTCGGGGAGCGGGCCCGCGTCCCCGGCTCGTCGCTGCTCGTCGCCATGACCGAGCTGCTCTCCCGGCACTGGGCCACCGGCCAGTCCAGCCTGGAGGACCAGCATCTGGGCGCCCTCCTCGCCTGGATCGAGGCCCCGGAGGGCACATCGGGCGCCGAGGCCGCGCTCCGTGCCGAGCTGGACCGGGACAAGGACGGGCAGCTGCTGTGCCCGCCGGCAGGTCCGGCCACGGACCCGGCGTTCGACAACGACCTGCTCGCCCCGGCCATCGAGCGCTACGACCGCGCGCGCACCGCGCTGGCCGCCGCCGAGGACGGCGTCGAGGCGGACGAGCGGCTTGCCGTTCTGACGGCCGCCGAGCGGGAGATCCAGGCGCTGATCGAGAGCAGGACCCGCCCCACCTGGGACGCCGTGTGGCGCGGCCTGGACGCCCTGTGCACCCTGCCCGTGGCCGCGCACGACGCCGACCGGTGGACCCGCGACCGCTGGTCGTTCACCGGGCACCGCGACCGCGTGACGGCGGGCGAACCCCCGCAGCCCCGCGTCGACGACGCGATCACCGCGGCGAACAAACTGGCCACGCGCGAGCGTGAGCAGGCCCGCCTGGAAGCCCAGGAGGCACTCGACGACCCCCTGGTGATGGCGGGCCGCCGCCTCGCGGGCGAGGCCTTCGCCGGTGAGGTGACGGAGGTCGTCATGGCGTACAGCGAGGCGAGGAGTCCCCGGCCGCGCCCACTGGTCACCGTCCGCACGGACGACCGTCCCCACCTCGGCGCGCGCACGAAGGTGTACCGCTCCCTCCACGGCAAGCCGCAGACGGCGGAGTTCGTGGCGTACGAGGGTGAGGGCGTCGTCGTGCTGCGCCTCACCGACAAGATGGGCCGCGGCAAGGAGCCCGACGCGGGGTCGGTCCCCGACAAGGGCGACCGGATCTGCTGGACGCTCTTCGAGCACGAGCAGCGCGGCGGCCCCAAGCTCCCGGACCCGGAGGACACGCCGTGGACGCACGGCGGGCCGCCCTCCGACAGCGCGGAGAGCCCCGATCCCGTGACCGCGGAGGACACCCTGTGATGCAGCTCGCCCCGCCCGCGGGCGGCACCTTCGACCCCGGCGCCGAGGCCGCGCGCGCCACGGAGGCGATCCTCCACGACACGCTGCACGGCACGGACCGCGGTGTCGTCGTCGACTCGCCTCCCGGCGCCGGCAAGTCGACCCTGGTGGTCCGCGCGGCGCGTGAACTGGCCGCGGCGGGCCGCCCCTTGATGGTGATCGCGCAGACGAACGCGCAGGTGGACGACCTCGTCCTACGGCTCGCCGAGAAGGACCCCGAGCTCCCGGTGGGCCGTCTGCACAGCAGCGACCCCGACCCGTACGACAAGGCGCTGGACGACCTGGCGAACGTACGCAAGTCGACCAAGGCGGGGGACCTCGCCGGTCTGGACGTCGTCATCTCGACGGCCGCGAAGTGGGCGCACGTCAAGGCCGACCAGCTGGACGCGCCGTGGGGGCACGCGATCGTCGACGAGGCGTACCAGATGCGTTCGGACGCGCTGCTCGCCGTGGCGGGCCTGTTCGAGCGGGCGCTGTTCGTGGGCGACCCGGGCCAGCTGGACCCGTTCTCGATCGTCGGCGCGGAGCAGTGGGCGGGCCTTTCGTACGACCCCTCGGCCTCGGCCGTCACGACGCTGCTCGCCCACAACCCCGAGCTGCCGCAGCACCGTCTGCCGGTGTCCTGGCGGCTGCCCGCGTCGGCGGCCCCGCTGGTCTCGGGCGCCTTCTACCCGTACACGCCCTTCCGTAGCGGTACGGGCCACGGGGATCGTGTGCTGCGCTTCGCGGTGGAGTCGGACGGTTCGGTCCCGGACCGGGTGATCGACGAGGCGGCCGAGGCGGGCTGGGGCCTGCTTGAGCTGCCCGCGCGGAACACGCCGCGCACGGACCCGGAGGCCGTCCGCGCGCTGGCGCAGGTGGTGCGCCGCCTCCTGGACCGGGGCGGTGCGGCCACCTCGGAGCGGGACCCCGATCCGGTCCCGCTCACGGCCGACCGCGTCGCCGTCGGCACGGCCCACCGCGACCAGGCGGCGGCGGTCCGCGCGGCCCTCGCGGAGCTGGGCGTCACGGACGTCACGGTGGACACGGCGAACCGTCTGCAGGGCCGTGAGTACGACGTGACGGTCGTCCTGCACCCGCTCTCCGGCCGCCCCGACGCCACGGCCTTCCACCTGGAGACGGGCCGCCTCTGCGTCCTGGCCTCCCGCCACCGCCACGCCTGCATCGTGGTCTGCCGCGCGGGCGTCGACACCCTCCTCGACGACCACCCCTCCACGGAGCCGGTCCAGCTGGGCGTCACGGTGAAGTTTCCGGACGGCTGGGAGGCAATGATGTCCACCTGGGATCACTGGTCCGAACACCGGGTGGCCTGGCGCCCCTGACCGTCCCTCCGGCACCTGTCCGGCGGACGGTCAGCGCGGCGCCGCCCGAGCCGCCGGACGGAGCCCGGCACGCCGCCGGAGGCGGCCAACGGATACAGCCCCGGACGGCTGGGAGGCAATGATGTCCACCTGGGATCACTGGTCCGAGCACCGGGTGATCTGGCGCCCCTGACCGTCCCTCCGGCACCTGTCCGGCGGACGGTCATCGCGGTGCTGGCGCGGCTGTCCGAGCACTGGGTGCTCCGGCAGGCACCGTAAGGGGGGACCGGCCGCCCCCTTGTGCGGCAAGGGAGAATGGAAGACGGCCGGACGCCGCACGGACGGCGCGCACCGTACGAGGAGGAACCACCATGGCGGAGCCCGAGCGGCCCCGGACCGAGCAGCGCATGCGCCCCGCGCCCCTGCTCTTCGAGCCGGCGGAGGCCGCGGCCGATCCCGAGCACTTCTTCGACCTGGAGTCGATCGAGGACCCCCGCGAGCTGCTGGACCGCGCGACGGAGCTGACGCACGCGTTCCGTGCCGCGACGGACCGGTCCATCGAGTTCCAGGCCATGGCAGCCGCCCAGCTCGCCGACCCGCGCCGCTTCGACCGGCTGACGCCCGCGCTGATCGCGGAGCGCGCGGAGTGGACCGAGGACTACGCGAAGAAGATGGTGGAGTTCGGCAGGGATCTGCTGCGCGGGGGCGCCGAGAGGCACGGCTGAGGGCCTCGGGCGGTCCGGTCCGGCCGAGGGGATATCGATTTTTCCTGGCGGCGATCAGGGTGCTAAGGTCTACGACGTCAGCAGGCGCCGCTAGCTCAGTTGGTTAGAGCAGCTGACTCTTAATCAGCGGGTCCGGGGTTCGAGTCCCTGGCGGCGCACAGACAGTGAGAAGCCCCTCGTGCGAGCGAGGGGCTTTTCGCATGCCCGTCGGCGCTATCGGCCCACCGCCACCTTCACCGTCCACGCCCCCGACGCCGTCCGCGTCTCCACCTCGACGCGTACGTTCTCGCCGGGCACCGTGAAGCTCTCGCCCGCCCGCACCGGAGCGTCCGCCAGCTGCGGATACACCGAGTCGCCCCAGCAGGACTCCGACTCCGGATGGGCGTCGACGACCTCGATGGGGCCGCCGCCCGACGCCGTCCCGTTGCGCACCTGGTAGACGAGGACGCCCTCCGTGCAGGTCGCGTGGTCGTTGCCCAGCGCGCCCCGCGCCTCCAGGGCGATCGCCGTGTCCCGGCCCGTGCGGACCACCGCCAGCCTGGTGCCGCCGACGGCCCCCCGCACGGCGGGCGCCGACAGCGGCTCCAGGGTGAGCCGCTCGGCGCCCGCCGCCACGCAGTGCACCTGGCGGGGCTCCAGCCAGCCGAGCTTCCACTTGTGCCACCCGAAGAGGTCGGGGGCGAGACCGAACTGGCTGCCCATGACGTCCCAGTCCCCGACGTGGGTGTCCCAGTCGCCGTTGCCGTCGGTCGGCCGGTGGTAGAGGTCGGGCAGGTCGAAGACGTGGCCCGTCTCGTGGGCGAGGACGTTGCGGTCCGGCGGGTGCCGCTCGAAGACCGTGACGACGCGCCGGATGTCCATGCCGTCGGCCCGCATGGGCCGGTCGAAGTTCACGACCTTCGTGGCGTCCGAGTCGACGCCGGGCGCGTCCGGGTCGGCGACGAAGTAGACGACGTCGTACCGGGAGAAGTCCACGTGCGGATCGGCGGCGGCGAGCGCGTCGCGCAGATAGGCGGCGCGGCGCTGGGCGTTCCAGTCGCGCTTTATCGCGTACGCCACCGAGGCGCGCGGCATCTGGACCCACTCGCGCCGCGGATGCGGGCTCAGGCGGAACTTTCCGTAGGAGGCCTGTTCGAAGAAGCGGCTGGTGTCGGGGAAGTGGTCGGCGGCCAGCTCTTCCGGGGTGGCAAGCGGCGGGGAGTCCGGGAAGGACAGGAAGATCATGACCGCGTCCAGGGTCCTGGCCGGGCGCGGATAGGCGGTGTTCCAGGTGTCGAGCCCCTCCGAGTGGTGCGCGGCGGTGCGGCGCAGGGCGCAGGGTCCCGCGGTGGACTCGGCGACGGCGGGGCCCGCGACGAGCGAGGTGGCGGCCAGGGCGGTCAGCGAGGTGAGCAGCGCCGTGGTGCTGCGCACCCGGGGGTCCCTCCATGGCCTGCGGTTCCTCCCTCCACGGGTGAGTCCCCAAGGGGGGAGCTGACGCGGCACGTCGACCTCCGGGAGCGGAATGCGGGACACCCCACCCACCTTGTGACGCTTTGTCGCGCTCCGCCCTGTTTGCCTGGGCCTTCCGGGTGAGCGCGGGACCGACGCGCGACACCCCGACCGCTCACGGAACGTCACAAGCGATCGGGGCGTGAAGGAACCAGTGCAGCGCCGAGCAGAAACGATCTGCCATCGGGGGCGGGTCCCACCCGGTGCGGCGCCATGGCTGGATACGGCATCTGGCGGACCTCTATGATCGGCACACTTTCCTGCGCGGGCCCGGCCCCACACCGCCGCCCGCCACCTGCCCGCCGCCCGACGAGACCTGTTCGAGAACGACTGACTGCGGGAGCAAGCGGTGAACCGAACGTCCCAAGGGCCCCCCTCCATGGTGGCCACAAAACCCGGCCGGGCCCGCCCGGTCGTCACAGAGCGTGGCGATCCGGAGCGGGAGCGTCGCGATCCGGACCGCGAGCGCCACGCCCCCGAGCGCGAGCGCCGCGCCTCGGAGCGAGAGCGTCGCCACGCGGAGCAGGGGGCTCGCGCCACGCAGCCGGGGCCACGCAACCCCGAGCGAGGGGCTCGCGCCACCGAGCCGGGGGCTCGTGCTCCGGAGCGGGGGCGCCGCGGCGCGGAGGCGGGGCCTCGCGGCGTCGAGGCGGGACCACGCGGCGTCGAGGCCGGGCCACGCGGCGTCGAGGCGGGACCACGCGGCGCCGAGACCGGGCCTCACGGCGTCGAGGCGGGGCCACGCGGCACCGAGACCGGGCCTCACGGCGTCGAGGCGGGGCCACGCGGCACCGAGACCGGGCCTCACGGCGTCGAGGCGGGACCACGCGGCACCGAGGCGGGACCACGCGGCACCGGGACCGGGCCTCACGGCGTCGAGGCCGGGTCACGCGGCGTCGAGGGGGACGACTATCGGGGCGCGTTTGTCCATGCCCCGCTGCCCCTGGCCGTCGTCGACGGTGAGGGACTGGTCCTCAGTGCCAATGACGCCCTCGCCGCCCTCCTCGGCGCGAGCCCCGAGGCGCTCCGTGGAGGCATCGCCGCGGACCTGGTCGACCTGACCTCCGACGCCCGGACCTGGCACGCCTACCGCGAGGTACTCCGCGGCCGGCAGGCCAAGCTGCGCTGCACGCGGCGCCTGAAGCACCCAGACGGGCACTCGCTGTGGGTACGGATCACGGTCTCGCCGATGCCGACGCCGATGCCGGAGTCGGCCGAGCGGGGCGCGGGCAGGACCGTCCTGCTCTCCGTCGCCGACATCAGCGCGCGCCGCGAGCTGCAGGCCCGGCTGCGCCACGTACAGATGCACGACCCGGTGACCCGGCTGCCCAACCGGAACCTCTTCTTCGAGCGGCTCTCCTCCGCGCTCGAAGCGGGCGCCTACGACGAGACGAGCACCGGCCGGGTCGGCCTCTGCTATCTGGACCTCGACGGGTTCAAGGCGGTCAACGACACCCTCGGCCACCGGGTCGGCGACCGGCTGCTCGCCGCCGTCGCGGAGCGGCTCACGCGCTGCGCCGACCAGGCCGGTTACGGCACGGTGACGGCGCCGCTGGTGGCACGCCTGGGAGGTGACGAGTTCGCGCTGCTCGTGGAGGACTCGACCGGGACGGACCAGCTGACGGACCTCGCCGAGGCGGCGCTACGGGCTCTCCAGGAGCCGTTCGACCTGGCCGGCCAGCGGCTCTCCGTCTCCGCATCCATCGGCGTGGTGGAGCGGCGCGCCGCGGGCACCACCACGACCGGGCTCATGCAGGCCGCCGACACCACGCTGTACTGGGCGAAGACGGACGGCAAGGCCCGCTGGACGCTCTTCGACCCCGAGCGCAACGCCCACCGCATGACCCGCCAGGCGCTCTCCAGCTCACTGCGGCCCGCCGTGGAGCGCGGCGAATTCGTCCTGGAGTACCAGCCGTTGGTGGGCCTCGGCGACGAGGGTGTGCAGGGCGTCGAGGCGCTGGTGCGCTGGCGGCATCCGCAGTTCGGACTGCTGACGCCGAATCGGTTCATCGGACTGGCGGAGGAGGACGGGTCGATCGTGCAGCTCGGCCGCTGGGTGCTGCGCACCGCCTGCCGGCAGGCGCGGCGCTGGCAGCTGGCGCATCCGGAGCGGGAACCGGTGTTCGTGAGCGTGAACGTGGCGGTGCGGCAGGTGTGGGACTCCGACCTGGTCGCGGACGTGGCGGAGATCCTCGCCGAGACGGGGCTCCCGGCCCGGCTGCTGCAACTGGAGCTGACCGAGTCGGCCGTCATGGGTTCGGCGGGACGGCCCCTTCAGGCGCTGCAGGAGCTCAGCGACATGGGGGTGCGGATCGCCATCGACGACTTCGGCACGGGCTACTCGAACCTGGCGTATCTGAGCCGGCTGCCGGTGTCCGTCCTGAAGCTGGACGGGTCCTTCGTACGGGGATTCCAGTACGAGGAGGGCGAGGAGCACCTCAACCCCGCCGACGAGGTCATCGTCGAGGCGCTGGTGCAGCTCGCCCACCGGCTGGGGATCACGGTGACCGCGGAGTGCGTGGAGACGGCGGCGCAGGCCGCGCGGCTGCGGCGTATCGGCTGCGATACCGGTCAGGGGTGGCTGTACTCCCGGGCGGTTCCGGCGGATCGTATCTCCGTACTACTGCGCGGGGCGGGGGCCTGAGCCACGGCCCCGCCAGGGGGCGCGGGGAGCTGCGCGAGCAACCCCGTGCGACCCGCACCCGCGGGCGTGCCGCGGCAGGCAGACGCGTCTGCGTGGCCCTGTGGACCGGCCGGTGCGACGCGTATGGGGCTGAGCGCGCAGTTCCCCGCGCCCCTGACGGGCGCCACCCCCAGGGCCGGCTAAGCCCGGGGCAACCCGTACGCGTCGGCGATGAGTTCGTACGAGCGCAGGCGGATGTCCCCACTATGCGCGTTGCCCGTGATCATCAGCTCGTCCGCACCGGTGCGCTTCGCGAGGTCGTCGAGGCCGGTGCGGACCTGGTCGGGGGTGCCGTGGATGACGTTGGTGTTCCAGCTGTCGACGAACTCCCGCTCCATCTCGCTGAACGCGTACGCCTCCGCCTCCTCCGGCGTGGGGACCAGGCCGGGGCGGCCCGTGCGCAGGCGGACCATGTTCAGGGCCGCGGCCATGACTTGGCGGCGCGCCTCGTTCTCGTCGTCGGTCGCGAGCGCCGAGACGCCGATGAGGGCGTAGGGGGCGTCGAGGACCGCGGAGGGCTTGAACGACTCGCGGTAGAGGTCGAGGGCCGGGATGGTGTTCTGCGCGGAGAAGTGGTGCGCGAAGGCGAACGGCAGACCGAGGACACCGGCGAGGCGGGCGCTGAACCCGGAGGAGCCGAGCAGCCACAGCGGCGGGCGGTGCCGGGACTGGACGCCGCCGGGCGAGGTCGCCTGGACGGGGCCGGGGACGGCGTGGATGCGGCCGTAGGGGTGGCCGTCGGGGAAGTCGTCGTCCAGGAAGCGCGTCAGCTCGACGAGCTGCTGCGGGAAGTCGTCGGCGCCTTCGCCCGGCCGGTCCGTGCGGCGCAGGGCCGCGGCGGTCGCGCCGTCCGTGCCGGGTGCGCGGCCGAGGCCCAGGTCGACGCGGCCGGGGGCCATCGCCTCCAGGGTGCCGAACTGCTCGGCGATGACGAGCGGGGCGTGGTTGGGCAGCATGACGCCGCCCGAGCCCAGCCGGATGCGGCCGGTGTGGGCGGCGAGGTGGGCGAGGATCACCGCAGGGGACGAGGAGGCGACGCCCGGCATGGAGTGGTGCTCGGCCACCCAGTAGCGGTGGTAGCCGCGGGCCTCGGCGAGCTTGGCGATCTCGACGCTGGTGCGCAGCGCGTCGGTGGCGGTGCGCCCGGCGCCGACCGTGACGAGGTCGAGCACGGAGAGGGGGACGGGCGCGCTCCCGTGCCGCTCGCCGCGGATGCCGTCGTCGCGGTTGCCGTCACCGGTCGGGTCCACTGTCACTGGGGGTGCCTCCTGCACTGCGTACGTACGTCACGTGGGTACGGAAGAGCCAACAGGAGGCACACTCCGCTTATTCCCCGCACGTACGCGTTTGTTCCCCGCCCGTACGCGTCTGTTCCCCGCCCGTACGCGTCTGTTCCCCGCCCGTACGCGTCTGTTCCCCGCACGTACGCGCGGGGACGCGGCTACCGTGCCGACCATGGCTGATCCCCTGAAGACCCTCGTCGACGGAGTCGAGGTCGAGGTGCCCAACACCATTCCGGACATCCGCGCCGCCCTGCCCGAGGAGCGGCGCGCGGATTTCGACCGGGCCATCAACGGAGCCGGGGTCGACGAGATCCACGCCGTGATGCGGCACTGGATGCTGGAGGCCGTGCCCGACCCGGACGCCGAGGCGCGCCTCGCGCGGCTGGCCTCCGACGAGGCGGAGCGGCGGGGCACGTCATGAGCGCTCGCCACCGCCGGGGCCACCGCGTCACCTACGCGCCGCCCGCCGACGACACCCTCGCCAAGATGGGCGACGCCGACGCCTTCCGCGCCGCCCTCGCGCGCACCGTGGGCCGCGACCCGTACGGCCACGGATCGACGCCCGTACGGGACGACCCCGACCGCAGGGAGGCGACGGTCAACGGCGCCATCGTCCTGTACTACGTCTCCGGGTCGGTCCAGACGTTAACGGTGGTCAGGCTGATCCTCAGCCCCTGAGGGCCTGTCCCTGCCTGGCCCTGCCTGTCCCTCAGTCCTTGACCTGGACCAGCGGCTCCTTCGTGAACAGGGAGCCCAGCCCCGGGGCGTTCACCCGGCGCTCGGCGAGCCGCAGGGCCTCCCAGACCGTGACCTGGTTGGCCGTCAGGACCGGCTTGCCGAGGGCCGCCTCCAGGTCGCGGACGTACGCCGCCGTGTGCAGCGCCGTGTCCGGCAGGAGCAGCGCCTGGGCGTCCGGGTGGTCGCCTGCGCGGGCCAGCGCGAAGACCTCCTCGCGGCCCCAGGTGCCGACCTCCGCCGCCGTGATGATGCCGCTCCCCCGCACCGAGGCGACCTCCGCGCCCGCCACCTCCAGGAACTCCGCGAAGTGCGCGACCACGTCCTCCGGATACGTCGCCGCGATCGCGACGCGGACCGCGTCCACCTCGCGCAGGGCGTGGGCGAACGCGAAGGAGGTCGACGAGGCGGGCAGACCCGCCGTGCGGGCGAGGTCGCGGACCTGCTCGTGCGCGCCCTGCCAGCCGAGGACGAAGCTGCCGCTGGTGCACGCCCAGACCACCGCCTCCGCGCCGGAGAGCCGCAGCTCCTCGACGCCGGCGGCGAGCCGCGCGGCCGAGCCCATCTCCAGGAGCGCGTCGACCCGGTGCGCGTCCTCGCCGATGTCCGTGTGGACGACCTGCAGCCGGACGTCGCTGCCGAGCATCTGCTCCATGCGGGGGTAGTCGTCCTCGGCCGAGTGCCCCGGGTAGAGAAATCCGAGTGCCGTCACGTCCAGCCTCCTCCTTCTGCGGGTGGTCCTTCGGGCAGGCCCTGTGGGGGCGGCGGGCTCAGCGGGCTCGCGCCCGGCCGCGCCCCCGGGTCGATCAGTGCCTGATAAGGCCCTACCGCACGCGTACCCAGCCGACGCAGGGCCGACCACATCGTCACCTGGTTCGCCGAGATCACCGGCATGCGCAGTTCCGCTTCCAGTTGCGGGATCACGTCGTACGTGGAGAGGTTCGTGCAGCTGATGAAGAGGGCGTCCACCCTGCCCTGGACCGCGCGGCGCGCCATGTCGGTCACGGCCCGGTAGGGCACCTTCCAGATGTGCCGGGTCAGGCCGAGGTAGGCGCGGGCGGTGACCGAGACGCCCGCCTCGGCCAGATACTCCTCCAGGGCCTGCGTCACCGACCAGGTGTAGGGCGTGATGAGCGCGATGCGCGTGGCGCCGAGTTCGTCCAGGGCTTCGAGGAGCGCGCCCGACGTGGTCACGGAGGCGACCGCGCCCTCGCGCGTCATGGCCTCGCACATCGCGCGTTCGCCCGCGGTGCCCCCGACGAAGCTGCCCGACGTACAGGCGTACGCGAGCACTTCGGGCTCGGCGACGGTCAGCGCGCGCACCGCTTCCGCGAGCGTCTCGTGCTCGCTGACCAGGCGTGCCAGGTCCAGGCTGACCTCGACGGGCACGTACGGCGTGCGGGTCAGATGGAGGGAGACCTCGTCCGGGACCCAGCGCCAGAGTTCCCGGTCGAGGGCGAAGTCGAAAGGGGCGACGACACCTACGCCGCGCTGTGGGTGGGGGTAGAGCCCACGCCGTTCGGGCAGTGGGGGCGGTCCGCCGAGAAAGGAGACGTCCATGAGCAGGCCCCAAGTTCGTGCGTGATGATCAGGGACCGGCCGGGGGCCGGGGACGAGCGAAGCCGGCGACGCGCCGGGACGTCGGGACGGGGACGGCCGCGCGGGCGGACCGCGCGGACTCACCGTGCGGGCGAGAGCACGGAGAGTACTCGGTTGACGCAATGCCGCTGCGGCAGTGCCTCTGTTGACGAAGGTAGGTTCGGGTGCGAGCGTGGTCAATCCGCACATCTCAGACGACTGAGCGGTACCACTTCAGAGAAGCGGAACCTCATTGCGAAACGGTTTCCCCTCGATGTCCGGGTCGACGCACGGACCGACGCCCGGAACAACCGTTCTCATCCTGGACGCCGAGCCGCCGACCCCGCCGCCGCGCCTCGGCGGCCTGACCGGCCGCGCCCGGATCCTGCACGCCGACGCGGCCTCCCTGGCCGGCCGACTGCCGCTCGCCGACGTGCTGTTGGTGTGGGACTTCACCTCGGACGCGGTGCGCCGCGCCTGGCCGGGAGAGGGGCCGCGGCCGCGCTGGGTGCACACCGCGAGCGCGGGCGTCGACCATCTGATGTGCCCCGAACTCGTCACGTCCGACACGGTGGTGACGAACGCGCGCGGCGTCTTCGACCAGCCGATCGCGGAGTACGTCGCCGCGCTCGTCCTCGCCCTGGCCAAGGACCTGCCGCGCACCCTCCAGCTCCAGCGCGAACGCTCCTGGCGCCACCGCGAGACCCGGCGGATCGCGGGCACCCGCGCGTGCGTGGTCGGTTCGGGGCCGATCGGGCGGGCCGTCAGGCGGACCCTCGACGGGCTCGGAATCATCACCGCCCTGGTGGGGCGCGCGCCGCGCCCCGGCGTGCACGGCGCGAAGGACCTCGACCGGCTGCTGGCACGCGCCGACTGGGTGGTGTGCGCGGCGCCGCTCACCGACAGCACCCGCGGCATGTTCGACACGCGGCGCTTCGGCGTCATGCAGCCGTCGGCGCACTTCATCAACATCGGGCGCGGGCCCCTGGTCGTCGAGGACGACCTGGTGGCCGCCCTGACGAAGCGGTGGATCGCGGGCGCGGCCCTCGACGTCTTCGAGCACGAGCCGCTGCCCGCGGACAGCCCCCTGTGGACGGCTCCGGGACTGCTCGTCTCCCCGCACATGAGCGGCGACACGGTCGGCTGGCGCGATGAACTGGGCGCCCAGTTCGTGGAGTTGTACGGGGCGTGGGAGGCGGGCCGGCCGCTGAGGAACGTGGTCGACAAGGAACGTGGGTATGTCCCGGGGCACTGATCACGACTAGGAGGCTGGATGTCCGAGCTCACGGATCTCACCGCCGTACAACTCGTCGACGGCTACCGCAAGGGCGAATTCAGCCCGGTGGACGCGGTCCGTGCGGTGCTGCGGCGGGCCGAGGAGGTGCAGCCCGCGGTGAACGCCTTCGTACGGATGGAGGCGGAGACCGCCCTGGAGCAGGCCGGGGCGAGCGCCGACCGGTGGCGGCGGGGCGAGCCGCAGGGCCTGGTGGACGGCGTGCCGGTGTCGGTGAAGGACCTGCTTCTGCTGCGCGGCGGCCCGACCCTGCGCGGCTCCCGGACCATCAGTCCGGAGGGCGCGTGGGACGAGGACGCTCCTTCGGTGGCGCGGCTGCGGGAGCACGGCGCGGTGTTCATCGGCCGCACGACGACCCCGGAGTTCGGCTGGAAGGGCGTCACGGACAGCCCGCAGAGCGGTATCACCCGCAATCCGTACGACACCTCGCGCACCTCGGGCGGCTCCAGCGGGGGCAGCGCGGTGGCCGTGGCGGCCGGTGCGGGGCCGCTGTCGCTGGGCACGGACGGCGGCGGCTCGGTGCGGATCCCGGCGGCGTTCTGCGGGATCTTCGCGCTGAAGCCGACGTACGGCCGGGTGCCGCTGTATCCCGCGAGCCCCTTCGGGACGCTGGCCCATGTGGGGCCGATGACGCGCGACGCGGCGGACGCGGCGCTGATGATGGAGGTGATCACCGGCCCGGACGCCCGGGACTGGTCGCAGCTGGGGCCGGTGGCCGGCAGTTTCCGCTCGGGCCTCGGCGGGGGCGTGCGCGGGCTGCGCGTCGCCTACTCCCCCTCGCTGGGCGGGCAGGTCGCGGTGCGGCCCGCCGTCGCGGCGGCCGTGCGGCGCGCGGTGGAGTCCCTCGCCGCGCAGGGGGCGTACGTCGAGGAGGCCGACCCCGACTTCTCGGAGCCGGTGGAGGCCTTCCACACCCTGTGGTTCAGCGGGGCGGCGCGCGTCGTGCAGCACATGTCACCGGCCCAGCGCGAGCTGCTCGACCCAGGGCTGCGGGAGGTGTGCCGGCAGGGCGCGCGGTACAGCGCGCTCGACTACCTCTCGGCGGTCGACGTACGCATGGACCTCGGGCGCCGCATGGGCCGCTTCCACTCGACGTACGACCTGCTGGTCACGCCGACGCTGCCGATCACCGCGTTCGAGGCGGGCGCCGAGGTACCGAAGGGTTCCGGCCATCGGCGGTGGTCGGGGTGGACGCCGTTCACGTACCCCTTCAACCTCACGCAGCAGCCCGCGGCGACGGTTCCCTGCGGGGCTGACGGGGATGGCCTGCCGATCGGGGTGCAGATCGTGGGCGCGCGCCACGCGGACACGGTGGTCCTTCGCGCGGCGCATGCCCTGTACGAGGCGGGGGCCGGGGGGATCGCACCGCCCCGCCTGCATTAGACGCGCTTGAAGTTCAGCGTCTCGCCCTGCGCCCCCGCGCGCCACAGGTCGTTGCAGGCCTCGGCCATCCGGTCGAGGCCCTCGACGATCCGGCCCCAGACGATGCCGGGCACCCAGCCGACGTCGCCGTTCAGGAGCAGGTTGTTCCGTTCGTAGAAGAGTGCGAGGTCGACGACGGTGGTGCCCGCCTTGACGTCGGCCTCCGGTTCGTAGCCGTACGCCTGCGTCCCCAGTTCCGTACCGGAGAAGGAGAAAAAGCAGAGATCTCCCGGGATGGGGGTGACTGTCGGGTTCTCCAGGGGCGGCTCGCGGTCCGCGAAAGCCGGGAAAAGGGCGTAGATCTCATTGCGCGCGTACTTCGCGTGATAGACGTCCGAGCCGAGCGGAAGCGCCTCCCACACCGCCGCGCAGGTCACCGGCGCCCGGTCGTCGAGCAGCTTCGCCGTGCACTGAACTCCCCGCTTGGCGAGGGAGACTTCGATGAATCGGTCTGCCATGTGTCCCATGCTCCTCCCTGGGTCAAGAGGACAACGATCGCATCAGGGGCCGGAATTCACCGGCATATCTCGCGTCGAGTCGGGTAGCCGCGCGCCCATGGCTCCACCACTGGGAAACAACGAGGGATTCATAGGCAGAGCGATCCGCCGCCGCGCCCTGCTCACCGGAGCGGGCGGGGCGGCGCTGGGTGTGTTCGGCGCCTCGGCATGCAGCCGGGTGCCCGAGGAAGGGAAGGTCGAGGGGGGCGATCTGCTGGACCGGCTGCGCGACAGCGGCACGGTCAGGATCGGTGTCGCGGGTGAGGTCCCGTTCGGATATATCGACGAGAATGGCGAGGTCACCGGGGAGGCGGCGGAGATCGCCAAGGTCATCTTCCCGCGCCTCGGCGTACCGAAGGTGAAGGCGGTACCGACCAAGTTCGGCGCCCTGATCCCCGGCCTGACGCAGGCACGGCAGTTCGACGTGGTCTCGGCGGGCATGTACATCAACCCGACCCGCTGCGAGCAGGTCCTCTTCTCCGACCCCGACTATCTGATGCTCGACTCCTTCATCGTGAAGAAGGGCAACCCGCACGGCATCAAGACATACGACGACATCGCCAAGAAGGGCCTGAAACTGGCGAGCGGGACCGCCTACGCGCAGATCGACTACGCCAAGGCCGCGGGCGTGGAGTCCGTCCTCGTCCTGCCCGACCAGGTGGCGGGGGCCGACGCGGTGGCCCAGGGGCGGGTGGACGCCTTCGCGGGCACCAACGTCACCGTACGTACGGTCATCAAGAAGAACGCGCGGGTCGAGGCGGCGGAGCCGTTCCAGCCCGAGGTCGACGGCAAACCGGCGTACGGCGCGGGCGGCTTCGCCTTCCGGCTGTCCGAGAAGAACCTGCGCGACGCCTTCAACAAGGAGCTGCACAAGCTCAAGGAGAGCGGCGAACTGCTGCGGATCGTCAAGCCGTTCGGCTTCACCGCGGACGAGATGACCGATCTGACTGTGCGGAAGCTCTGCCCCCCGGCGAAGGGCGCCTCCTCATGATGTCGTCGGAGTTCTTCCAGAACTGGTTCCTGCCCGGTATCTGGATCACCGTCCAGGTCACCTTCCTCAGCGCGGCCCTCGCCTTCGTGATCGCCTTCCCGATCGGCGTGCTGCGCACGAACCGGCTCTGGATCGTGCGGTTCCTCGCCGGGGCCTACTTCGAGATCTTCCGCAGCACGTCGTCGCTGGTCTTCATGTTCTGGATCGCGTTCACCGTGCCGCCGGTCTTCAACATCAGCTTCCAGCCGATGTTCGCGGGCGTGCTCGCGCTCGGCATCACCTACGGGGCGTACGCGTCCGAGATCGTGCGCGGCGCGCTCGCCGCGGTGCCGCCCGCGCAGCGCGAGGCGGGCATCGCCCTGAACTTCACGCCGACGCAGCGGCTGCGCCGCATCGAACTGCCGCAGGCCTGGCCGGAGATGATCCCGCCGTTCAACAACCTGCTCATCGAGCTGCTCAAGGGCACCTCGCTGGTGTCGCTCATCGCGGTGGCCGACATGACCTTCGCCGGTGACCTGCTGCGGCTCGTCAAGAACGAGAGCGCGCCGATCTACACGCTGCTGCTCGCCCTGTACTTCGTCCTCGCGTTCATCCTCACGCGCGGCATGCGGCTCCTGGAGCGGCACGCCAAGAAGCGGGTCGGCCAGGCACCCGAGAAGACGGGCCTGCTCAGCGGGATGCGCGCCAAGTCGTCGATCGACGTCGTCGCCGGTACGGGGGGTGCCAAGTGAACTGGAACTGGTCGCACGTCGACGACTTCATGCCGCTCTTCTGGGACGGTGTGGAGCTCACCCTCAAGGCGCTGCTCTTCGGCACCCTGATCGCCTTCTCGCTGGGCCTGGTGTGGGCGATCGCCCAGCGCTCGGAGAAGAAGTGGATCCGCTGGCCGGTCACGGTGGTCACCGAGTTCATCCGCAACACCCCGCTCCTGGTGCAGCTGTTCTTCCTGTTCTACGTGGTGCCGGAGTGGGGCCCCTCGATGTCCCCCCTCACCACGGGCATCGTCGGGCTCGGGCTGCACTACTCGACGTACACCTCGGAGGTCTACCGGGCCGGTATCGAGGGTGTGCCGGCCGGTCAGTGGGAGGCGGCGACCGCGCTCAGCCTCTCCAAGCGCCGCACCTGGACGTCCGTGATCCTGCCGCAGGCGGTGCGCCGGGTGATCCCCGCACTCGGCAACTACGTGATCGTCATGCTGAAGGAGTCGCCGCAGATGGCCGCCATCGGCGCGCTCGACATGCTGGGCCAGGCCCAGGGATACAGCCAGGCGACCTTCACCTACGAGGCGATCAGCGTCGTCGGTGTCGCCTTCATCGTCATCGCCTACCCGGCCTCTCTTCTTCTGCGAGTTTTGGAGCGTCGTCTTGTCCGCTGACAGCAGCACTTCCCAGGAAACCCCCAACCCGGCCGTCGACGGCAGCGAGCTGATCCGCTTCGACAAGGTCGTCAAGCGCTACGGCTCGAACGTCGTCCTCGACGAGCTGGACTTCTCCGTCGCCTCCGGCAAGCACGTGACACTGATCGGCCCTTCCGGCTCCGGGAAGACGACGATCCTGCGGCTCCTCATGACGCTGGTGAGACCCGAGGAGGGCACGATCAAGGTGGGCGGCGAGTACCTCACCCACGAGGAGAGGAACGGCAAGCTCGTCCCGGCCGGCGAGAAGCACGTCCGCGAGGTCCGCAAGAACATCGGGATGGTCTTCCAGCAGTTCAACCTCTTCCCGAACATGAAGGTGCTCAGGAACATCACCGAGGCGCCGGTGAGCGTCCTTGGCATGTCCAAGGACGAGGCGGACGTGCGCGCCCGCGAGCTGCTCGACCTGGTCGGCCTCGGCGACCGCTGCGACGCCTACCCGACGCAGCTCTCCGGCGGCCAGCAGCAGCGCGTCGCCATCGCGCGCGCCCTGGCGATGCGCCCGCAGGTGCTGCTGCTCGACGAGGTGACGTCCGCGCTCGACCCGGAGCTGGTGGCGGGCGTCCTGGACGTGCTCCGCGACATCGCGCACACCACGGACATCACGATGCTCTGCGTGACCCACGAGATGAACTTCGCCCGGGACATCTCGGACCAGGTGCTCATGTTCGATTCGGGCCGGGTCATCGAGTCGGGGACGCCGGAGAAGATCTTCACCGAGCCCGAGCAGGAGCGGACCCGCGAGTTCCTCAGCGCGGTGCTGTGATCGGCGGCCGGGACTGACCGGCGGCGGCCGAGGCCCCCTGCCCGGGGCTTGACGTCGGCATATGCCAGGGTGGCGCGTTCCTGCGTACGGGACGGGAGCGCGCCGCCAATCTCGGCAACATCCGCTCCTTATGCGTCACTTGGCGGCTATCGTGGGACGAGCCCGACTGTCCGGATCCGTTCCACGCAGGGGGAAGCAGTGGCGTTGAAGCACAAGGCGACCGCGCCGCACGACTCCGTCCAGAGCGCCCTGCGGGTGCTCGAAACCGTCGCCCGGCACGGCTCGGGGGTCACCACGGTCGTGCTCGCCCGCGAGACCCGCCTGCCCGCCACGCGACTGGCGCCCCTGCTCCGCATGCTGCTCCGTGAGGGATACGTCGACCAGACGGCCGACGGGGCCTACGTCACCGGGGAGACCCTCAGCCGCCTCGGCTCGGCCGACCGCCACGCCGAGGCGCTGCGTGAGAAGCTCCAGCGCACCCTGGACGGCCTGCGCGACTCGATCGGCGCCGCGGTCTACTTCAGCCGCTACGTCGACGGCGAGGTCCGCGTCACCGACTTCGCCGCCGGGCCCGACGCCCCCGCGGTCAACGAGTGGGTGGACTTCCGCTCCTCCGCCCACGCCAGCGCGATCGGCAAGAGCCTGCTCACCCAGCTCGACGTGAACGGCCGCCGCGACCATCTCTCCCGCCACCGGATGGCCCGCCTCACCTCGCGGACGATCACCAATGAGCGCGTCCTGCTCAACCGCCTGGCCGCCCAGCCCGCCACGGTCCCGGTCCTCGACCTCCAGGAGTACGCGGTCGGCACGGTCTGCGCCGCCGTCCCCATCACCGCGGGCTCCTCGGTCGGCTGCCTCGCCCTGTCCCTGCCGGTCGAGCACGCGCACCGCTTGCGCGAGGCCGCGGACACCCTGAACCGCGGAGCCGCGCCGGTGCTGCTGTCCTTGGCGATCTAGCGCACCCGCGCGCCTTCGGGGCGCTACCTCGCCGTGGTCGGGAGCACCCTTCCGGGCCATGTAATATTTACGTGTCAGCAGGCGCCGCTAGCTCAGTTGGTTAGAGCAGCTGACTCTTAATCAGCGGGTCCGGGGTTCGAGTCCCTGGCGGCGCACTTGCGAATGCCGAAAGGGCGTTCCCGGTCTCCGGGGACGCCCTTTCGCGTACGCCCCGGCCGCCCCGCTGTCCCAAGGGTGCGGAAAACCGCACCCCAGCTCAACGGCAACCCTCATACCGCACCTGACCTGCACTTTCTAGCGTTACGCCTATGGACCTCATGACTCTCGCCCTCCCTCAGGAACCCGCGGGCGGCATCGCGGGCTGGGCCGCCGACCTCGTGGACACCCTGGGTGGCCCCGGTGCCGGGCTCGCCATCGCCCTGGAGAACCTCTTCCCGCCGCTGCCCAGCGAGGTGATCCTGCCGCTGACCGGTTTCGCCGCCGGGCAGGGCGTGATCAGCCTCTTCTCCGCGCTGTTCTGGACCACCCTCGGCTCGGTGGTCGGCGCGGCCGTCCTCTACTGGATCGGCGTCCTGTTCGGACGCGAGCGCATGCACGCCCTGTGGGGGAAGCTGCCGCTGGTCAAGGCGTCCGACCTGGAACGCACCGAGGCGTGGTTCGCCAAGCACGGCACCAAGGCCGTCTTCCTGGGCCGGATGGTGCCGATCTTCCGGAGCCTGATCTCCGTACCGGCCGGTGTGGAGCGCATGCGGCTGCCGGTCTTCCTCGCCCTGACCACCCTGGGCAGCCTGGTCTGGAACTCCGTGCTCGTCATGGCCGGCTACTGGCTCGGCGACCAGTGGGACGCGGTCGAGACGTACGTGGGGTTCCTCTCCAAGGCCGTCCTTGTCCTGGTCGTCGTGGCCGTCGCCGTCTACGTGGTGGTGCGGGTGAGGTCCCGCAACCGGCCCCGGGCCGACGCCGAGGCCCGCCACCGCCGCGCCGGATAGGGGTCGGCTAGTGTCGGCCGACGTGAAGGAGCCCGTCGCCGCACCGTTCTTGCTCAGGGTCACCGGCGTGCTCATCGGCTGCCTCACCGCCCTGCTCGGCCTGGTCTACTTCGTCGTCGCCGGGGCCGCACTCGGCGCCTTCCTGCTCTCGCCGCCCACCCGCGGCCGCGCCCACGCGCTGCTCGCCTCGGGCGCGCGCAGGCTCACCGGCCTGGAGCGGCGGCGCCGGTCCGTCTTCTTCCACGACGCGTTCCCCGAGCACCGCGCCTGTGACCAGCAGATCCTGCGCTACCTCGCGGCCCGTACGTACTCCGGGCTGCTCTGCGCGGTCGTCGTCGGCCTGGTCGACTTCGGCGCGGTCCTCGCGGGGATCTTCGCGGTGTCGCTCACCCAGTCCTCGATGGGCTGGGTCGATCTGGTCAGCCAGGTCGTCCTCGGCGGCACCCTGCTCTTCCTCGCCGTGCAGGGGCTGCGCGCGCTCACCGAGCAGGACGCCCGGCTGGCCCGCGAGTGCTTCGGCCCCTCCGAGCGGGAGCTGCTGCAACGGCGCATCGACGAGCTGGCCACCAGCCGCGCCGCCGTGGTCCAGGCGGTCGACGTCGAGCGGCGCCGGGTGGAACGCGATCTGCACGACGGCGTCCAGCAGCGGCTCGTCGCCCTCGCCATGCTGCTCGGCCGGGCCCGCCGCGGCCGCACACCCGAGCGGGCCGACGCGCTCCTGAAGCAGGCCCACAAGGAAGCGCGGGAAGTCCTCACCGAACTGCGCGAGGTGGCGTGGCGGGTCTACCCCACCGCCCTCGACAGCCTGGGCCTGCACGAGGCGCTCGGCGGGGTGTCGGAGCGGTGCGCGCTTCCCGTACGCATGGAGTACGACGTCCCCGAACCGCTGCCGTCCGCCGTCGAGACCGCCGCGTACTTCGTCGTGTCGGAGGCCGTGACCAACGCCGCGAAGCACTCGTCGGCCGACGAGATCTCCGTACGCGTACGACAGCGGGGAACCGTGCTTTCCGTCCTCGTCCGGGACAGTGGGGTCGGCGGCGCCGACCCCTCGGGCAGCGGGCTGACCGGGCTGCGCAGCCGGGTCGCCGCGCTGGACGGCACCCTGCACGTCGAAAGCCCCCTCGGGGGACCCACCACCATCACCGCGGAGCTGCCGTGCGCGTAATCCTCGCCGAGGACTCGACCCTGCTGCGGGAGGGCCTCGTCCGGCTGCTCGCCGAGGAGGGCCACGAGGTCCTCGCCGCCGTGGGCGACGCCGAAGCGCTCCTCGCGGCGGTCGACGCCGGCACGCCGGACGTCGTCGTCACCGACATCCGCATGCCGCCGGACCACACCGACGAGGGGCTGCGCGCCGCGGTACGGATCCGCGAGCGGCGCCCCGAGATCGGTGTGCTCGTCCTCTCCCAGTACGTGGAGCGCAACTACGCGACGCAGCTGCTCACTTCGAGCGCCGAACGGGTCGGCTACCTCCTGAAGGACCGGGTGGCGCAGGTCGAGGAGTTCCTCGACGCGCTGGAGCGGGTGCACGCGGGGGGCGCTGCCATCGACCCCGAAGTCGTACGGCAGTTGCTCATCCGCACCACGCACAGCGACCCGCTGACCCGCCTCACCCCCCGGGAGCGGACCGTCCTGGAGGCGCTCGCCGAGGGGCACACCAACGCGGCCATCGGGCAGAAGCTGCACATCTCGCTGAGCGCGGTCGAGAAGAACCTCAACGCGATCTTCGACAAGCTCGGCCTGTCCCGCACGGACGGCTACAGCCGCAGGGTGCTCGCGGTGCTGCGGTACCTGGAGTCCTGACCGGCGGCTCCACGTAAGGGAGTTCGCGCCTGTGCCGGCGGCTACGACAGGACGACCCCGTCCATGACCAGCGCCGCCGCCAGCCCCGCGGCCAGGAGCCAGCTGCCGAGCCGGGTCCGGCCGCGGCGGCTCAGCTCGATCACGCCGCCGCAGAGGATGAGCAGCAGTCCGTAGACCCCGACGACCAGCACGGACGACCGGCTCGCCAGGCGCAGGGCGAGCACCACCGCGGCCGCGGCCATCAGCAGCGCGGCCGCGGCGATGCGGGCGCGGCGGGCGCGGGCGGCGGGGGTGGGGGTGAGGGCGGGCTGTGCCGTGGTTTCGAGGGGGGCCGTGGCTTCGGGCTGGTCGGGCGTGCTCATGGTTGTGGATCGTAATCGCTCAGGCGGGCGGGGCCGGGGGCTTGTGTTCGTTCACCACGGATCCCTCACCCCCGCAGATACGCGAGGACCGCCAGCACCCTGCGGTGCGTGCCGTCCGCCGGCGGCAGGTCCAGTTTCCCGAGGATGTTGCCGATGTGCTTGCCCACCGCCGCCTCGGAGACGACCAGTCCGGCGGCGATCGCCGCGTTCGACTTCCCCTCGGCGACCAGCGCGAGCACCTCGCGCTCGCGCGGCGTCAGCTGCTCCAGCGGATCGCGGCGCCGCCGCAGCAACTGCCGTACGACTTCGGGGTCGACGACCGTCCCGCCCTCCGCGACCCGCGTGAGCCCCTCGATGAACTGCTCGACCTGGCCCACGCGGTCCTTGAGCAGATAACCGACGCCGGTGCCGTCCCCGGTGTCCAGGAGGTCGGCCGCGTACGAGCGTTGCACGTACTGGCTGAGCACGAGCACCGGCAGCGTCGGCCGGTCCGCCCTGAGCGCGACCGCCGCCCGCAGCCCCTCGTCCTGGAAGCCGGGCGGCATCCGCACATCGGTGACCACGATGTCCGGTTCGTACGCGGACACGGCGTCCCGCAGCGCGTCCGCGTCGCCGACCGCGGCGACCGTCTCGTGCCCGAAGCGGCCGAGGACGCCGATCAGGCCCTCGCGCAACAGGACGCTGTCCTCGGCGAGAACAACTCTCAGGCTTCGGCGGTGACTCGGGCTGTGGCTTGGGCTTGGGCTCTGGCTTCGCACGGGATCTCCACGGACAGGGTGGTCGGGCCGCCCGGGGGGCTGGTGACCGTCAGTGTGCCATCGAGGACGGCGAGCCGGTCGGCGAGGCCCGTGAGGCCCGTCCCGCGGGCCGGGTCGGCGCCGCCGCGGCCGTCGTCGCGCACGTCGACGCGGAGGGCCCCGTCCGTGTGGGCGGCGGTGACGCGGACCCTGGTCGCACCGCTGTGCCTGCCGACGTTGGCGAGCGCCTCGCGGACCGCGAAGTACCCTGCCGACTCGACCGGTTCGGGCAGCCGGGGCAGCTCGGCGCCCGCCGTCTCCACCGGGACGGCGCAGCGGTCCGCCACGTCCTCGATGGCCGCGGCCAGGCCGTAGTCGGCGAGGACCTGCGGATGGATGCCGTGGATCAGCTCGCGCAGCTCGCTCAGGACGCGGCCCGCCTCGTCGTGGGCGGTGGCCAGTCGGCCGGCGAGGGCGCTGCCGGGGGCGGCGTCGAGCCGGGCGAGACCGAGGCTCATGGTGAGCGCGACCAGCCGCTGCTGCGCCCCGTCGTGCAAATCCCGCTCAATGCGGCGCCGTTCGGCCTCGAAGGCGTCGACGAGGCGGGCCCTTGAGCGGGTCACCTCGGCGAGGCCGGCGGCCAGTTCGGAATCGCGCGGGGCGAGCAGGAGGCGGGCGAACGCGGCACGGGCGGCGGCGTACGCGCCGAGCGGGTGCGCCAGTACGAGGAGCAGCACCAGGCCGAGGAGCGCGGTGCCGCCGGCCGCCGGGTAGCCGCTGACGAGCCAGAGCTTGGCGGGGCGGATGTCGTTGCCGGGGCCGCCGACGAGGGCGAGGTGGGCGGGAGCGGCGAGGAGGAGTGCGGGGAAGGCAACGGTGCAGGCCAGGACGAGGAGGTCCAGGGGCCACAGGACGACGGCGAGCAGGGCGGCGTAGGCGAGCTCGCGCCAGGTGGCCTGCTCTTTCAGGCGGAGCCTGAACCAGGCGGAGATGCCGGGGGCTTCCGGCGTGCGGTGGGGGGACGGGGCCGGGTCGGGGTCGACGATCAGCAGGCGGCGCCGCTCCAGGGCGGCGAGGGGGACGCCGGTGAAGGCGAGGGCGCCGAGCAGGGGGATGCCGATGAGTATGAGGACGAGGACGGCTCCTACGGTGGTCAGGGCGAGGCCCACTACGAGGGTGGCGGCGCCCAGGGCGGCGCCGCTGCCCAGATAGACGCCGCTTCGCCAGGGGGCGCTGCCGGCGAGATAGCGTCGGGGGCTTCGCAGGCTGGTCCATACGCTTTGCTGCGGCATGCCTCTACGGTAGGTGGGGTTTGCGCCCGGCATCGCTCCGTAGGGGGCCGGCCCGCCGCTCCGCGGCACCATCGCCCCGTAGGGGCCGGAGCTCAGGGATGAGCGAGCGGTTCCGCGTACGCCGTGAGGTCGTGCACGGCGTACGCGGAACCCGCCCGTGGGGTGAGGGGAAGTCCTCAGGCGGTGCCGGGGATCAGAACTTGACGTCCGAACAGGCGTAGAACGCGTTGGCCGTGTCCGCGACCGTCCAGACCGCGACGACCACGTGGTGCCCGCTGCGTCCGCCGGGGATGGTGCCGCTGTGCGAGAGCGTCGCGGGCGGCTGCTGGCTGTTGTACGGGACGCTGAGGAACGGCGTGGTGTCCAGGGCGGCCCTGGTCACGGGCTTGCTGTCGTCCCAGCCCTGCTTGGTGATGTAGTACTTGAAGTCCGTGGTGCGGTGGCGCGCGGTGAACTGCCAGCGGAACGTGTAGTTCTGACCGCCGCTCACCGCCGTCGTGGGCCAGGCTCCGCCCCCTGGTGTTTTTGGCGAGTTGAGCTGGTTGAAGCCCGCTATGCCCGCCGAACAGATCTTGCCGTCGGCGGGGCCGCCGGCGGGGAAGCCCTTGGGGCCCTCGACGCTCTGCGGTTCGTACTGGATGGAGCCGCAGTTGGTCACCACGCCCTTGGCGCAGTTGATCTGCCGGCTGGCCGGCAGGTCCGTGTAGCCGTGGCTGCTGGCGCCACCGGCGGAGAGCGCGAACGCGCCGACCGTGGTGAGGCCGACCATGGCCGCGTACATTTTCTTGTTTCGCATGTGCCGCTCCTGACCGAACGTGGGGAGTTCCGTGGGACGTGCGCGCACTGCGGTCTAGACCAAGTCTCAGATTATTGCCGTTAGTTGAACATGTCCATACCAATCATGGAGAGGATCCGTCCGCATCGCCCAGCGGCCGTCTCCACGTGTTCACCGTGGGGCGTGGCCGGCCTAGCGGTGCTCCCCGTGGCCCGTGCAGAACGCCACCGTCAGGTCCTTCACCAACGCCTTGCGCTCGTAGTCGTCCAGCTCCACCAGGCCACGCGTGGTCAGCCGCGTCACGGTGTCCTCCACCGAGTCGACCACCGAGGTCAGTACGGTGTCGCGGTGCCGTGCGTCGAGCGCGGCGACCCGGCGGCGCTGCATCGCGGCGGCGACCTCGGGGGCGTACTCGATCCGGGTCGGCTGGGCCGAGAAGACCTCGACGCCGACCGCCTCGGCGTCGGCGGCGAGCGCCTGGGTCAGCGCCGCGCTGACGGCGTCGGCGTCACGGAGGGTGGGGGTGTCGCGCAGGGCCGGGGCGTCGTCGTGGAACGCGTCGGCGGGCAGCCGCGAGAGCACCCGGGCCGTCGTCGCCTCCACGCACTGCCGCAGGTACTCCTGGTGGTCCTCGACCGCGAGCGTCGCCCGCGCGGGGTCCTTGACCCGCCATACGACGAGGACGACGACCCGCAGCGCGACCCCGCCCCGGTCCACGGCGGCCATCGGCTCGCTCCTCCAGTGCCGCAGGCGTACGTCGACGCGGCGGCGCAGCAGCAGGGGGTTCACCCACAGCAGTCCGGTGCGGCGGACGGTGCCCCGGTAGCGGCCGAAGAGGCTGAGCACCCACGCCCTGCCGACCCGGCCCCGCGCCAGCCCGCCGAACCCGAAGAGACCGAGCGTCCCCGATCCGGCGAGTGAGATCCACTGGGCGGCTCCGAGCCCGGCACCCTTGTATCCAGGCAGACCCGTAACACCCGGCATACCCGTCACACCGGTCACCCCCGACACCCCCGTAATACCCGTCCCGCCCGTCACACCCATCACCCGAAGCGCGGGCTCGGGCAGCACCCCCGCCCACCACAGCGACAGCGCGCAGCCGGCGGCGCCCACGCAGCCGCCGAGTACGCCGACGAGGCCGGGCAGGACGCGCGCCCGGCGTTCCGCGAGGGCGGGGTCGACGTCGGGCACGGGGCGCGCCACGGAGTCGACGGGGGCGGCGGCCACGGACCCGACCGCAGCCCCGCCTCCGGGACCGACACCGGCCCCGGCCCCGGCTCCGGCCCCGGTCCCGGTATCGAGCGCGGGCCGCCGCGCCGTCGCCCGGGGCTGCTCCCCCGTCCCCTGCCTTCGCCGCACCACGGCGGGTGGCAGGGGGACGCCCGTCGCGTCGTCCGGGTCGTCGCGGAAGAGGAGGTGGACGGGAATCTCGGTGGTGGCCTCGCTCTGGATCACCCGCGGCGGCCGTGCGGCGGCCTGCTCGGGCGCCCCGCCGGACTGCGGGGACTGTGGCTGTGAAGCTGCCGTCGCACTCATCCGTGCCTCCGCCTCATTCGTACCTCCGCCTCACTCGTACCTCGGCCTCATTCGTGCCCCGGCCTCACTCGTGCCTCGGCCACATCCATGCCCCGGCCTCACTCGTGCCTCGGCCACATTCCTGCCCGAGTCACACCCCTCACCGGAACAACCGCCGCCACGTCTCCGGCCCCGGATAGCCGTCCGCCGCCGCGCCCCGCCAGCCCTGTGCGCGCTGGAACGCCTCTACGTTGCGGCGGTCCGTCTCCGTCCAGGTGCGGCCCGGGCCCCGTGCGTAGTGTCTGCCGAAGCCCTTCTTCACCAGCTGCCTGCCGAGCTGTTCGATCGCCGTGTGCGACTGGCCGGGGCGGAAGACGCCCCTGCCGGGGTAGGCGGGCGCCCCCTGCCTGCCGTCGGTGATCGGGCCCGCGCCCGCCCGGGGGATGTTCCGCCCCTGCCCCTTCATCAGGTACGACCACGTCGTCGGGCCCGGCAGCCCGTCCGCGTTCCCGCCCCACCAGCCCTGCGCCAGCTGGAACGCCTGCGTCGCCCGGCGGTCCGCGTCGGTCCAGCGTGGGCCGGGGCCCGACCGGTAGAAGCGCTGGGCGCCCCGGGCGATCAGTGCCTTGCCGAGCTGCGTCACGTACTTGTTGCTGGCCCCGGGGCCGAAGGACCCCGCCCCCGGGTACGTCGCCTCCGTGGAGCCGGAGCCGCCCACCTTGCCCTCATCCGCCTTGCCCTCGCCCGTCTTTCCCTCAGTCGTCTTGCCCTCAGTCGCCGCACCCTCAACCGCTGCGCCCTCGTCCGTCGGGTCGTCATCCGTCGGGTCGTCGTCGTCCTCCTCCACGCCCTTGAAGCGATAGGCCAGATAGCGGTCCGCGTTCGACCAATAGGCATAGGGAGTGGCCTGTCTGCGGGCGTGCGGGCGGGTCTGTTCGTACGCGATGTAATGCGTCTGTTTGGAGTCCGTCCAGCCGCCGAAAATCGTCACGTGCGAACCGTTGGTGGGGTTCTCCGGATTGTGGAAGAGGAGAATGTCGCCGGACTTGAGCTGCTCCTTGGTAATGGGCACCCCGTACTTGTCGAGGGTGCCCGTCCATTCGTTTCCGCTCAGGTTCCACGCCATCGAGACAAAGCCCGAGCAGTCCTGCCGGTAGCCGTCGGTCCAGTACTTCTCCATGCTGTACGGCACCTTCGCGGTGACCCACGTCATGGCCCGCTCGATGATCACCTCCCGGGTGATAGCGCCGTACACCGACGCCGCCGGAGTCCCCGAGCCGCCGTGCAGCGGGCTCGTGCGGCCCTGCGGCGTATCCGGTACGTCGTCCCCCGGGCGGGGGTCGGGCCGGGCCGCCGAATGGCCCCCCACCTCGGTGGCGGCCACCTCGGCGGCGGCCACCGTCGGCAGCGTCTGGCCGCCGAGCACCGTGCCGGCCGCCGCCGCGAGGACGAGGGCGCGGCGCGCGCCGTGCG
Organism: Streptomyces sp. NPDC003379; assembly: GCF_053589195.1. Lineage (NCBI taxonomy): Bacteria > Bacillati > Actinomycetota > Actinomycetes > Kitasatosporales > Streptomycetaceae > Streptomyces > Streptomyces sp. NPDC003379. Next base: position 99,096 of record NZ_JBSFRK010000002.1, read on the forward strand.
CCGCCGGGTGACCCCCGAGGCGCACCGGAAGCGCGTGCGCCATGGAGCGCCGCCAATGAACACAACCGGGACAGTCGCAGTCGCTCTCGGGAACGAATTCCTCGAATACCGGAGCGTCCTCCATGCGATTCCCCTCACACCCCTGAAAAGAATGTCCGCGCATCTGCACATCCGTCAGTTTCTCAACTGTCCCGCGATACCGCATGTTGACGGTCCGAATGATGTAGCGGGCCTCCGGGCGGGCCTCCGGGCGCGGCCCACCGGAACCCGCACGGGCGGCCCGGGCGGTCCGGAGCACCCCCGGACATCCGGTAGAGTTCTCCAGGTCAGCAGGCGCCGCTAGCTCAGTTGGTTAGAGCAGCTGACTCTTAATCAGCGGGTCCGGGGTTCGAGTCCCTGGCGGCGCACAGACAGCGAAGGCCCTCCGTTCACGCGGAGGGCCTTCGTCGTGTTCAGGACCGGGCCTGCGCTCCCGCCCCTACCGCTACGGTTGCGCCATGGCGCGCGACATCCAGGAGCGGATCAAGAAGCTCATCATCGATTCCCGGCTGCCCTCGGGGGCCTCGCTCCCCACCGAGCCCGAGCTGATGGAGCGCCTCGGCGTCAGCAGGAACTCCGTACGGGAGGCGCTCAAGGCGCTCCAGGCGATGGGGATCGTGGAGATCCGGCATGGTTTCGGTACGTATGTCGGTCCGATGTCGGTCGCGCCGATGATCGAGGGCCTCGCCTTCCGCACGGTCGCGGGCCACTACCGCGGCGAGGACAGCCTGCTCCAGCTCCTCGAACTGCGCGAGGCCGTGGAGACGGGGCTGATCGCGCGCCTCGCGGGCCGCGTCCCGGAGGCCGACCTCGCCGAGCTCGACGCCCTGGTGGACCGGATGGACGCCGAGGCGGCCTCCGCGGAGGGCGCCGTGCGCGCGGAGACCGACCGCGCCTTCCATGCGGCGCTCTACCGCGGCCTGGGCAACAGCCTCCTGGGCGAGGTCCTTGAGGCGTTCTGGGACGCCTTCCACAAGGTCCGCACGGATCTGGTGGACGTACCGCAGGACCCGAAGATCACCTGCCGCCAGCACCGGGAGATCCTGGCGGCGGTGCGCTCGGGGGACGCCCTCCGCGCCGAGCGGGCCATACGGGAACACTTCGGCAACATTCGAACGCGTCTGACCTCACCTGTCTCCATAGACGCCAAAAATCGCTCGTATGACCGGTAAACACCTTGTATCGCCCTTGCGATCACGCTGCAGGGCGTAGAACCCTGTTCTGGAGCCATTGGCTCACATGAGGCGGACGATGCCGGGCAATTGGGGGCTCGTGCGGTCCGCGGCGGGGCAGGGATGGGGGTCCCCGTTCATGAGGCGATGCCGAGGGGGGCATCATGCAACCGGAAGGTTGTCGTTCCATGTCTAAGGGGACGGTGGCCTGCCACTGATGCGTCCGCGGGGTCGAGGGGGATCCGGGCGGACGGAAGGACCAACGAACACGCGGGGTGACCGCGTGCGGGGGGATGACTCATGACGTCGACGCCGACGGGCGCGCGGCAGAACGACCCGTCACAGACGACCCAGCTACGGGTGCCGTCGCACAGGACGGGCGGTTTCCGCAGAATCAAGAAGACCCTGCCGCGGTACGACTACGAGCACTACAGCCGGCTCGCCGGCCCGCTGACCCAGCCGGACCCGAGCAAGCCGTACCGGGTGAAGTATCGCTCGCTCCTCTCGCAGGAGCCGCACAAGATCCGGGCCGCGCTGATGCTGGGCGCGGCCCCACTGCTCTCTCTCGTCCTGCTCGGCTGGCTGCTGCAGCCCGAGCACTGGACGGAGCGGGACTACGTCGCCAACGACTGGCTGCCGGTCCTCGACGTCGTCATGCTCGTCTCGATCGGCCTGATCGAGTTCTTCCGCTGCATGAACGTGCTCTCCAACGCGCACGCGACCCTGGTGGCCCGCGATCCGATACCCGTGGTGCCCGAGACGGGCACCAGAGTCGCCTTCCTCACCTCGTTCGTGCCCGGCAAGGAGCCGATCGAGATGGTGACGAAGACACTGGAGGCCGCGGTCAGGATCCGTCACCGCGGTCCGATGCACGTATGGCTCCTCGACGAGGGTGACGACCCGGAGGTCAAGGAGGTCTGCCGGCGGCTCGGCGTGCACCACTTCTCGCGCAAGGGCGTCGCGAAGTGGAACATGACGAAGGGCCCGCACCGCGCCAAGACGAAGCACGGCAACTACAACGCCTGGCTGGACGCGCACGGCGACGACTACGAGTACTTCGCTTCCGTGGACACCGACCACGTCCCGATGCCGAACTACCTGGAGCGGATGCTCGGCTTCTTCCGCGACGAGAACGTCGGCTTCGTCATCGGCCCGCAGGTCTACGGCAACTACGACAACTTCGTCACCAAGGCCGCCGAGTCGCAGCAGTTCCTCTTCCACGCGCTGATCCAGCGGGCGGGCAACGCCTACGGCGCGCCGATGTTCGTCGGCACGAGCAACGCCGTACGCATCAGGGCCCTGAAGCAGATCGGTGGCCTGTACGACTCGATCACCGAGGACATGGCCACGGGCTTCGAGATCCACCGGGCCACGAACCCGGCGACCGGCAAGAAGTGGAAGTCCGTGTACACGCCGGACGTGCTCGCGGTCGGCGAGGGGCCCAACGCCTGGACGGACTTCTTCACGCAGCAGCTGCGGTGGTCGCGCGGGACGTACGAGACGATCCTCAAGCAGTTCTGGAAGGCGCCGTTCTCGCTGCCCCCGGGCCGCCTCTTCAACTACACGATGATGGTCATCTTCTACCCGATGTCCGCCATGAACTGGATCCTGGCCGCGCTGAGCTGCGCGCTGTTCCTGGGCCTCGGCGCGTCCGGCGTGAACATCGACCCGACCATCTGGCTGATGCTGTACGGCAACGCCTCCGCGCTCCAGATCGGCCTCTACATCTGGAACCGCAGGCACAACGTCTCCCCGCACGAGCCCGAGGGCTCCGGCGGTGTGGCGGGCATGGTGATGTCGGCCCTCTCCGCGCCGATCTACGCCCGCTCGCTCCTCGACGCGGCCCTGCGCCGCAAGAGCAAGTTCGTGGTGACCCCCAAGGGCGACTCGGCGAGCCCGGACACGCTGTTCGGGACCTTCCGGATCCACCTGTTCTTCATCCTGGTCTTCGGTGGCTCGATGGCCGCCTCCTTCGTGTACGGGCACTCCCACCCCGCGATGATCATCTGGGCCACGTTCGCCCTGCTGATCACGGCGGCGCCGATCTTCGCGTGGCGCTGGGGCATGCGGAAGGACAAGAAGAAGCCCGGGCCGCCCGCGCCGGACGTGATCGTTCCGCAGCAGAAGCCCAGCTGGGCGGCGCCCGACCAGACCATGCAGATTTCCCTTGGGGGACATAACCAATGAAAGACCGTTCCAGCCGCCGCCGCGCCCGCCGCATCGCGATAGGCGCGGCGGTCGTCCTTGCGCTGGCAGGGATGAACGGCCCCTGGCTGTGGCGCGTGGGCTCCGAGAAGTACCACGACTACAAGATCAACAAGCCGGAGTACAAGGCCGACAACGGCCACTGGGACGTCGTGGACTTCCCCGAGGAGTACCGGCAGAACACGATCCACGCGGCCCTGCTGCACACCGGCAAGGTGCTCCTGGTCGCCGGTTCCGGCAACAACCAGAAGAACTTCGACAAGAAGAAGTTCGACACCCGCCTGTGGGACCCGGTCAAGGGCACCATCAAGAAGATCCCGACGCCCACCGACCTGTTCTGCACGGGCCACACCCAGCTGGGCAACGGCAATCTGCTGATCGCGGGCGGCACACAGCGCTACGAGAAGCTGAAGGGCGACATCACCAAGGCCGGCGGCCTGATGATCGTCCACAACGAGGACCCGGACGAGCCGAAGACGATCCCCGCGGGGACGAAGTTCACGGGCAAGAAGAACGGCAAGACGTTCGTCTCCCAGGACAACATCCTGGTGGAGAAGGCGAAGAAGGTCTTCGACAAGCAGACCGGCAGGTTCCTGGGCACCGAGCCGGGCCTCGGCCGCGTCTACGTCGAGGCGGCGAAGAGCGGCGCCAAGCACGAGACGGGCACCCAGGACAACTACCGCATCCAGGGTCTGAAGGGCTCCGACACCCGCAACGTCTACGGCATGGCGCAGAAGCTCGCCCTGGACAAGAAAGACTTCCAGGGCATCAAGGACGCCTTCGAGTTCGACCCGGTCGCCGAGCGGTACATCAAGGTCGACCCGATGAACGAGGCGCGCTGGTACCCCACGCTGACCACGCTCACCGACGGCAAAATCCTCTCCACCTCGGGGCTCGACGAAATCGGCCAGCTGGTGCCGGGCAAGAACGAGGTGTACGACCCGAAGACCAAGAAGTGGACGTACACCAAGGGCATCCGGCAGTTCCCGACGTACCCGGCGATCTTCCAGATGACCGACGGCAAGCTGTTCTACTCCGGTTCGAACGCGGGTTACGGCCCCGACGACGTCGGCCGCAAGCCCGGCATCTGGGACCTGAAGACCAACAAGTGGCGGGGCATCCCGGGCCTGAGCGACCAGAAGCTCCTGGAGACCTCCGGCACGGTCGAGCTGCCGCCCGCGCAGGACCAGAAGTACATGGTGGTCGGCGGCGGCGGTGTCGGCGAGTCCAAGGAGTCCAGCGAGAAGACCCGCGTCGTCGACCTGAAAGCGGACGAGCCGCGGTTCGTCGACGGCCCCTCCCTGGAGAAGGGCACGCGTTATCCGCAGATATCGACGCTGCCGGACGACACGGTGCTGATCTCCGGCGGCTCCGAGGACTACCGCGGGCGCAGCGACTCCAACATCCACCAGGCGCGGATCTACGACGCCAGGACGGGTGACATGCGGCGGGTCGCCGACCCGGAGGTGGGCCGCAACTACCACTCCGGTTCGATCCTGCTGCCCGACGGCCGCGTGATGTTCTTCGGCTCCGACTCGCTCTACGCCGACAAGGCCAACACCAAGCCCGGCGTCTTCGAACAGCGCATCGAGATCTACACGCCGCCTTACCTGTACCACGGCTCGCAGCCGAGCCTCGGCAAGGGGCCGAAGACGATCGAGCGGGGGGAGTCGGGGACCTTCCCGACCAAGCACTCCTCCGCCATCAAGACGGCCCGTCTCATCAGGCCGAGCGCCTCCACGCACGTCACGGACATCGACCAGACGTCGATCGCGCTCGACCTGAAGAAGTCGAAGGGCAAGGTCACCGTGACGGTCCCGAAGAACCGCAGCCTGGTCGAATCGGGCTGGTACATGCTCTTCGTGACGGACGATCAGGGCACCCCGAGCAAGGCCCGGTGGGTCCACGTGCCGTGAGCGGCGCCCCGTCAGCGGCACCCCGTGATGGGCGCCGCTGACGGGGCTCTCCTCAACCGGCGTTCTTCGCGAGGCCCAGCGCGTACTCGGGCCACCACTCCCCCGCCTTGGGGCCGCCCCGGCACGTCCCGTCGGACTCACCGGGCCGCTTGACCCACAGATACGCGTCGACGAGCGGATCGTCGGTCTTCGTGGTGGGCGCCTCGCCGAGCGCGCGGCCCGGCGGGTTGCACCAGGAGTCCTTGCCCTTGTCGTACGGTCCGTTGCCGTTGCGCCCCGTGTCGATGACGAACGGCTTGTCGCCGATCTTCGCCGAGAGCTTCCTGCCGAACTCCGTACTGGCCTCGGTGGTCTGGAAGTTGGAGACGTTCACCGAGAAGCCGTCGGCCTGCTCGACGCCGGACCGCTTCAGGGGCTCCCAGAGCGAGTCGGGGTTCTGCCAGCCCGCGTTGCCCGCGTCGAGGTAGACCTTCGTGTTCTTCAGGGACTTGAGCTTGCCGATGGCGCCCTTGAGAAGGTCGTACCGCTCCTCGTGGAACTGCTCGGGCGTGCAGTTGTCGACCATGTGGAGCACGGCGTCCGGTTCCAGGATCACCGTGGCGCGGCGGTCGCCGATGCCCTCGGCGACCTGGTCGACGAACGTCCGGTACGCGTTGCCGTCGGCCGCGCCGCCGCCCGAGTACTGGCCGCAGTCGCGGTGCGGGATGTTGTAGAGGACGAGCAGGGCGTCCCGGTCGGCCTTGTCGGCGGCCTCGGTGAAGCCGCGCGCCTGGTCCTCCGCGTTCTCCGGGACGATCCACTCGGCGACGGGCTGCTCGGCGATCTTGCGGATGAGCGCGCCGTCGTCCTTCTTGCCGTCCTTCTCGTACGCGGCGACCTGCTTGGCCGCGTTCCCCTGCGGGTTGACCCAGTACGGGTCCTTCCCCTTGGGCTGCTGCTTCACCGGCGGACCCGACGTCTCCCCCTCCGGGTCACCGCTGGAGGAGCACCCGGAAAGGAGCAGCGCGGCCCCCGCGAGCGCCACTCCCGTCCTCACCCCCCGGGCCGCGAAAACGTGTCCGCGGCCGGTGCCTTTGTGGTACATCCACTCCCCCTTGGGTGCACTGTCCGTATCTCAATCCTGACATACGCACCCTCCTCCCACGAGGCCCGCCCGTCCTGCGGGTAGACCTGTAGGAGAGCTGTTACCCGGAGGTGTTACCGCACGCCGTGGGAGGGTAGGCGCAGTCCGCGGGGAGTTGGAGGAGAGAGGGCCATGGCGCACCGCCCATGCGTACTGCGGCTCGCGGAAGTGCTGGTGGAGACCGCGAACACGCTGACCGACGACTTCGACCCCGAACGGTATCTGCGACGGGTCTCGGACCAGTCGGTGGAACTGCTCGACGTGCAGGGTGCCGGCGTGCTGTACGCCGACGGGAACGACGGGATCCACCTTGTCCCCGGCAGTCGCCGACAGGAGGTGGTGCACGCCCTTTTGGCGGCGCAGCACCAGGGAGGCCCGTGTATCGACAGCTTCGGCACAGGCAAGTCCGTGCCACCGGTCCGTGTCGATTCCGGTGACGCGAAGGCCCGTTGGCCCGCGTTCGCCGAGCGGGCCGGCGAGCACGGCGTCGCGGAGACCTTCGCGGTGCCGCTGCGGCACAGCGGTTCGACACTCGGCGTACTGAATGTCTTCGTAACGCACGCACATGAATCGGCGGCTCTGGAAGGCGCGTTGGGGATCGCGCAGGCGCTGGCCGACGCCGCGGCGGTGGGCCTGCGCAATCATCGCGCTCTCACGCGCTACCGAACGCTCACGGAACAGCTCCAGACGGCGCTGGACAGCCGTATTCGCATCGAACAGGCCAAAGGCGTCCTCGCCGAGCGCTGGAACACCGGCATGGACGAGGCATTTGAGGCGCTGCGGCGTTATGCGCGCAGAGAACGCCAGGTCATCGACCTGGTCGCCGCCCAGGTGATCAAGGGGACGATCGACGGTGAAGCGCTTCGGCGCGGGCTGTCCCCGCCTTCTTGAGAAACCGGTTCCACCTGCGTCGATCACGGTGGGAAAGGGGATCGCGACTTGGCGTTATTCGACCTCTGACGCCCTCTAGGCCGACGCGCTCATTCGTCCTAGAGTTTGTTGGACGGCCCCAGCCCCCGGCCATGTGTGCCATTCCGCGATTCGGGATGGTCTGTGAACCTCCCGCGCCGGCGCCGGGTTTCTCCCGCAGCTCGTGCGCGCGCGGTCGAGGACCAGCCCGGTCGGCGGCTCCGGGGGGAGCGGGCCGCCGATCGGGTCAGGTGGGCGCGACCGGGACCCGAGGGGTCAGCGCCTCACTCCCGTGAGATACGCCGAGACGATCACGTTGGCCGTGTAGCTGCGGGTGGCCCTGTCGAAGGTGCCGCCGCAGGTGATGAGGCGCAGTTCGGCACGGCCCTCCTCGTGGGGGCCGTACGCCTTCTTCGCGTCGAAGCGTTCACGGGTGACGACCTCGACGTCGTCGACCGTGAACTCCGCGACCGTGCCGTCGTCCCGGGCCACCGTCACCTTCTCGCCGGGGCGCACCGCGCTGAGGTCGTAGAAGACCGCGGGCTTCGTCTCCGTGTCGACGTGGCCTACGAAGAGGGCGGCGCCCGGGGCTCCGGGGTGGGTGCCGCCGCCGTACCAGCCGACGGTCTCCGGCCGGTCGTACGGCGGTGGGTCGATCGCGCCCTCGGTGTCCAGGCCGCGGGCGGTCACCGGGGCCCTCACCTCCAGGAACGGCACGTCGAGCCGCTGCGGTCGGGCGGGCGCCAGCGGCTCGTGGGCGGGCGGGCCGCCCGGCTGGTCCATGAGGTCGCTGCCCCACAGCCACAGGCCGCCGGCCAGGAGGACCGCCCAGGCGACGCCGGTGAGCGTGCGTCCGGACCCGGGCGGGCGTTCACCGCCGGACACGGTCTCGCCCCGCCCGTCAGTCGGAGCGGCGCCGGCGGGCGCTGCGGAACGCCACGGCGACCGCCGCGACCCCCGCGAGGACGAGGCCGACCACGGCGTGCCGGGTGCCGGGGCCGGCCTCGTCCGCGTCGCCCGCCTCGGCGGACGCGACGGAGGTGAACTTCGCGGTGCCGCCGCCACCGGCCCGCACCGGGGAGGTCGGCTCAGCGGTCTGCGACGGGGAGGTCGACTTCTCCGGCTTCCGCGGGTTCACCCGGACGGTGCCGACGCCCTGGTGGGGGTGGCCGTCGCAGATGACGGTGAGTTCGTACGAACCGGTGACGCCGTTCCTGATCCTGGCGCTGCCGTTGAGCGAGTCGGTGCCGCCGCCGTCGCGCCGGGTGAGCTCGGCTTCCCCTTCGAAGGCCCCTGCCCCGGCCGATCCGGTGGTGCTCTCGCAGCCCGAGACGCTCACCTGCACGGTGGCGCCGGGCGCGGCGCTCGCGGGGACGACGGTGGCCCGCACGGAGCCGACGTCATGGGCCTGGGCCGCTCCGGCAGGCAGGGCGGCCCCCACAAGGACGGCCACCCCGCTCACACGAAGAGCAAGGGAACATATACGCATCGCGAACCTCCTGTACTACGAGATTCACGCAGCCAACCGCCCTCTTAGCAACTCAATGCGGGGCAAACGGGTGGGTGAGTGGGATGGATCCGCCGCGAAGCGGCGGCCTCAGACCCGCTCAACAAGATCAGCAATGGAGTCAACAACAGTAGACGGCCGGAACGGATACTGCCCGATGTCCCCCCGGGCGGTAAGCCCGGTGAGCACCAGGAACGTCTCCATCCCCGCCTCCAGTCCGGCAAGGACATCCGTGTCCATACGGTCACCGATCATCGCGCTGGTCTCCGAATGCGCCCCGATCGCGTTCAGCCCCGTCCGCATCATCAACGGATTCGGCTTCCCCGCGAAGTACGGGTTCTTGCCGGTCGCCTTGGTGATCAGCGCGGCGACGGCCCCGGTGGCGGGCAGCGGGCCCTCGGTGGAGGGACCGGTCTCGTCGGGGTTGGTGCAGATGAAGCGGGCGCCGCCGTTGATGAGACGTACGGCCTTGGTCATGGCCTCGAAGGAGTACGTACGGGTCTCGCCGAGCACCACGTAGTCCGGGTCGTGGTCGGTGAGGACGTACCCGATGTCGTGCAGGGCCGTGGTCAGCCCCGCCTCACCGATGACGTAGGCCGTGCCGCCGGGCCGCTGGTCGTCGAGGAACTTGGCGGTGGCGAGCGCGGAGGTCCAGATGTTCTCGACGGGCACTTCGAGGCCCATGCGGGTCAGCCGGGCCTGGAGGTCGCGCGCGGTGTAGATGGAGTTGTTCGTCAGCACCAGGAAGGGCTTGCCGGACTCGCGCAGCTTCTTGATGAACGCGTCGGCGCCGGGGATCGGGACGCCCTCGTGGATGAGCACGCCGTCCATGTCGGTGAGCCACGATTCGATGGGCTTGCGCTCTGCCATGGGGTGCACTCCTGCGGTGAACGGGTTGGCTGGGGCGCCGGGACAGCGCTGTGCCGACGCCCCCACCCTACGTTCAGCTGCCTGTCGCCGACTTCCAGTCCTCCACGTACGTACGGAGGTTCTCGGAGATGTCCGTCCAGTCCGGCTCGAAGATCTCGACACCGTCCATGATCTTGTCGAGGGCGACCGCGTCGGCGTCGGTGGCCTTGACGTCCTTGCGGGCCGCGAAGCCGCCGCCGACCTCGCTGACCTGCTGCTGCGCCGACTGGCTGAGCAAGTGGTCGAGGAGCTTCCGCGCGTTGGCGTTGTGCGGCGCCTTGCTGACGAGCCCGGCGGCGTACGGGAGGGCGAAGGTGGTCGGCCTGGAACCCCGCCTGGCGGGGAACCAGATGCCGAGGTTCGGCATGTCCTTGGACTGCGCGTAGTTCATCTGGACGTCGCCGTTGGCGGCGAGCAGTTCGCCCTTGTCGACCTTGGGCGCCAGCTTGCCGGTGGGCGCGGACGGGCCGACGTTGTTGGTCTGGAGCCTCTTCAGATACGCCATCGCCGGCTCCTTGCCGCCGAAGTCGTGCATGGCCTTGATGAGCACGGATGAAGCCGAAGTAGTTGTTGACGACGGAGGTCCACTTGCCGTCGGCGTCCTTGTCGGCGCCGTCGACCTCCTCGGAGCCCTTGGGCCTGTAGGTCTGGAGCAGCCCGTTCTCGTCGGCCTGTTGGATGAAGGGCGGCAGGGTGATGATGACGTCGGCCTGGGTGTTGGACCGGGACATGACGTCGTGTACTCCTTGCAGAGCCTGGGAGGGCGGACGGTTCAGCGGTAGGAGGCCCGGGTGCGGATACGGGAGACGGCGAGGAGCACGAGCAGCGTCGCCGCCATCAGGACCACCGCGAGGGCGGCGCCGGTGAAGGTGGAGCCGCGGTCGGTGGCCGCGTGGATCCGCACGGGGAGCGGCATCCGGTCCGGCGGGTAGAGCATCATCGTGGCGCTCAACTCGCCCATGGAGAGCGCGAAGCAGAGCTCGGCGGCCGGGCACGGGAAGCGGTCGAGGGAGATGAGGTGACGGCCGGGCGTCCGCCCCTGCCTGCGCAGCCGCCCCCCCCAGGAGGAGTTCGCGCAGCGCCTGGCGCACGGTCTCGCGCGCCACCTCGTACCGCACGGCGAGGTCCCGCTCGGTGGGCAGGGGCTGCCCGTCCCCCAACTCGTCGGTGAGGGCGGCGATCCTGGCCTTCACGGCGTAGTACTTCGGGATGCGCCCGTGCTCGGGGATGCCGGAGCGGATGGGGGCGCCGGGTGCCTGGTCGAGCAGGTGGGCGGGAGGGGATGCGGGGGCGGTTACGGGGTTCGGGTTGTCCACGCGGGGATGTTCGCAGACGTACGTGAACCGGAAGGTGAACGGAGGGCCGGCCGGCGAAGTGACCGTCGGCGTCAGCGGCCGCCCGCCCGAAGGCGCCGGTAGCGCGTCAGCAGGGCGGCGCCGCCGAGGACGAGGGCGCCGGCGGCGGCCCCCACGCCGAGCAGGACGGCGGGGCCGGTCTGTGCCAGCTGCTCGACCGGTTCGGGCCGCGGCCGCGGCGCGGTGCCGGACGGGTCGTCGGGGGCGTCGTCCGCGATGGCGAACGTGTAGTCGTTGGAATCGCCGACCCAGTCGCCGTCGTCGTCCCTGCGCTGGACGAGCGCGGCGGACGCCACGACGCGGGTGGGCCGGGTGTCGGCGGTGAAGCCCAGCCGGACCTTGACGGTGACGGTGCTGCCGGGGCCGACCGTGAAACCCGGGAAGCCGTCGTCGAAGACGCCGACGTGCTCGTCCTGGTCGGTCCGCTCGAACCGCACGGGCCGCCAGCGCGTCCCGTCGTGGAACTCCAGCCGGATCTGGTCCGACCGCATCGGCTGCCGCTGGTCGACGAGGACCAGGATCGGGTGGATACCGGCGCAGGGCTCTCCGGTGGCGTTGGTGAGGTCGATCGTCCAGCCCTGCCGGTCGCCGCCCGGACGGTAGGCGGCGGGGCCCTCCTGGATGCGGGTGTCGACGGGGAAGGCGGCGCTGTCGGCGGGGGCGCAGGTGGGCGGGTCCACGTCGGCGTTCCGCTGCTGCCGCACCTGGGGGGAGGCCGCCGCGAGACCCGGTTGCGCCACCGCGAGACCCGGTTGCGCCACCGCGAGACCGGGCTGCGCCACCGCGGCGGACGTCCCGGCCGTGGCGGACGTGAGGGCGGCGGCGACGGTGGTGGCGACGCCGAAGGTGACGGAACTGCGGAATCGCATGGCAGACCTTTGCTGAGCTGAACACCGATCGGCAAAGCGGGGGGGGTGACGGGGAGTCCCTGCCACGGACCCTGCCACGCGGGCCGGGCAGCACCGTGGCGCCACCCCCCGGTAGGCCCGATCGGCCGCCCCAGAACCGCACGATCAGTCGAGATCCCCGTCAATCGCGATTGGCGGGGAAGGCCACGTTCGCGCGGCCGAAGAGGGGCGCGAGGACGAGCTGGGCCGCGCCCTCCGCGACCCCGCGCTCCCCTCCCGGGGCGAGCGCGACGGACACCTCCGCCTCCCCGCCGCCACGCCGGACGCGCTCGGCGACGACGGTGCCCACACCTCGTACGAACAGCTCCTCGGCGGCGAACACGGTCCGCCCGCCGAGCAGGACGCGGTCGATGTCGAGCAGCCCGACCAGATTCCCCGCGGCCGTGCCGAGCACCCGCGCGGCCTCGTCGAGCTCGCCCCGGGCGACGGCCGCGAGGCAGAGAGCCTCGACGCAGCCGCGGTCCCCGCACTCGCAGGGCGGGCCGTCCAACTGGAGCACCTGGTGGCCGAATTCGCCCGCGCCGGTACGCGCGCCCCGGTGGACGGAGCCGCCGAGCACGAGCCCGGCGCCGAGTCCGGTGCCCAGATGCAGATACGCGAAGGAGTCGACGGCGCCCGCGAGGGCCAGGCCGAGAGCGGCGGCGTTGGTGTCCTTGTCGACGACGACCGGCATCCCGAGCCGCTCCGCCAGCGCGTCCCGCAGCGGAAACCCTTCCCACCCGGGGAACCCGGTCACGCGCCGCAGCACCCCGCCCACATGATCGAGCGGCCCGGGCAACGCGACCCCGACCCCGGAAAGGGCCCCGTCGGCCGCGCCGTCGCCCGACTCCGCCAGAAGCCCCCGCACCTCCCCCGCCGCCGCCTCCACGACCGCCTCCGCCCCCACGCCGAAGGCGAGCGGCGCGTGGCGTTCCGCGACCACCGTGCCGGTCAGGTCGACGAGGACCGCCGTCAGCGCGTCGCGGTCCAGGTGGAGGCCGACCGCGTGGCCCGCGTCGGGCACCAGGCGCAGCACGGTGCGGGGCTTGCCGCCCGTCGAGGCGCGGCGGCCCGCCTCCGCGGCAAGACCCTCGGCCCGCAGCCGGGCGGTGATCTTGCTGACGGCCTGCGGGGTGAGCCCGGTGCGCTCGGCAAGCTCAAGGCGGCTTATGCCCGCCTCGCCCGCCGTGCGCAGCAGATCGAGCACGAGCGCGGCGTTGTGCCCGCGCAGCGCCGGCAGGTTCACTCCGGAGTTCGCCCTGTTCACGTACGACTTCACGGAGCCATTGTCCCTTCCGCTTGCACTTTGGCAACACCGTTGCTTAAGTGGAGGGCATGACTGGTACAGGCCCCTCGGGCTCCCGCTCCCCCCTCCGCGTCGGCCTCGTCGGATACGGTCTCGCGGGCTCCGTCTTCCACGCCCCGCTGATCGCCGCCACCGAGGGCCTCGTCCTCGACACGGTCGTGACGTCGAACCCCGAGCGGCAGGCACAGGCCCGCGCCGAGTTCGGCGACGGCCTGCGCTGCGCCGCCTCCGCCGACGAGCTGTGGGAGCGGGCGGACGAGCTGGACCTGATCGTCGTCGCGTCCCCGAACAAGACGCACGTATCGCTCGCCACGGCCGCCCTCAAGGCGGGCCTGCCGGTCGTCGTCGACAAGCCGATCGCGGGCACGTCCGCCGAGGCGCGCGAGCTGGCGGCCCTCGCCGACGAGCGCGGGCTGCTCCTCTCCGTCTTCCAGAACCGCCGCTGGGACAACGACTTCCGTACGCTGCGCCAGCTCCTCGCGGACGGCGAGCTGGGCGACGTATGGCGCTTCGAGTCCCGCTTCGAGCGGTGGCGGCCGAAGCCCAAGGGCGGCTGGCGCGAGTCCGGGAACCCGGAAGAGATCGGAGGTCTCCTCTACGACCTGGGCAGCCACGTCGTCGACCAGGCCCTGGTCCTCTTCGGCCCGGCCGTGAGCGTGTACGCCGAATCGGACGTCCGCCGCCCCGGCGCGGAGGCCGACGACGACACGTTCATCGCGATCACCCACGCGAACGGCGTCCGCTCGCACCTGTACGTGAGCGCCACCACCGCCCAGCTGGGCCCGCGCTTCCGCGCCCTCGGGTCGAAGGCCGGGTATGTGAAGTACGGCCTCGACCCGCAGGAGGCGGCCCTGCGCGACGGCAGGCGCCCCGCCACGCAGAACACGCGGGACGCGCGGGACGCGCAGAACACGCGGGACGCGCAGAGCACGCAGGACCCCTGGGGCGTGGAGCCCGAGACGATGTGGGGCCGGATCGGCTCCGGGGAGTCCCCGGCGACCGGCGGCGGCCGCCCCGTGCCGACGCTGCCCGGCGACTACCCCGCGTACTACGCGGCGATCGCCGACGCCCTGCGCGGCACCGGCGACAACCCCGTCACCGCGCACCAGGCCGCCGCCGCCCTGGACGTCCTGCAGGCGGCCCGCCGCTCGGCCCGCGACGGTGTGACGGTGACGCTGTGACCGGCGCACGCGACGCCGCCGCACGCGAAGCCGCCGCACGCGAAGCCGCCGCGCCCACGCCCGCCAAGCCCACCCGGCCCGCCGCGCCGGCCATCGACGAACTGGAGGCCCAGGAGCGCCGCCTGGTCCTGTCCCGCTTCACCTACGACGACGCGTGGGCGCTCGGCACCCTCCTCGTGGAGCTGGCCCGCGAGCGCCGCGCCCCGGTGGCGATCGACATCACCCGGGGCGGCCAGCAGCTCTTCCACGCGGCGCTGCCCGGCTCCACCCCGGACAACGACGCCTGGATCGCCCGCAAGCGCCGCGTCGTCGAGCGCTACGGCTGCTCGTCCTACCTGGTCGGCTCCCGCTTCCGCGCCAAGGGCACGACGTTCGAGGACTCCTCCCGTCTGGACCCCGACATGTACGCGGCGCACGGCGGCGCGTTCCCGCTCGCGGTCGAGGGCGCGGGCGTCGTCGGCGCGGTGGTGGTTTCGGGGTTGCCGCAGGTGGAGGATCACGCACTGGTGGTGGAGGTGCTGGAGCGTTTCCTCGCCGAATAGCGCAGCCGAACGGGAATTGTTCAGCGGAAGGTGTGAGTCCGGGAGCTCGCGGCCCCATGGACCCCATAAGGTCCCTCCATGCAACTGCCCGCATTCGTAGATCTGCGCCCCATCGGCCGTTGCAATCTCAGCTGCCCCTTCTGTTTCGGGCCGCGCCACGACGTCCCGTCCATGACCTGGGAGAGTGCCCGGGAGGTGACCGCCGCCCTGCGGGACGGCGGCGTGCGGGGCGTCGTCCTCTCCGGCGGCGAACCGACTCTGCTCGGCTATCTCCCCGATCTCGTGGCGGCCTTGAGCCGCCCCGACGCCGACGGCCTGCGCCCCCGCGTCGTCCTCAGCACCAACGGCCTCGCCCCGCTGCGGACCATGGAGCGCATCCTTCCGGGCCTCTCCTGGCTCGCCCTGCCCCTGGAGTCCAAGGACGGCACGGAGCACGGGCTGATGCGCACCGGCGGCGCCGCGCCGCACCGCGAGAAGGTGCTCGGGCTGCTGAGGGAAGTGCGCAAGAACCATCAGCACGTCCAGGTGAAACTGGGCACGGTCGTGACGCGCCTCAACGTCAAAGGCGCCCCACGGGTCCTCGATCTGATCGAGGACGAGGGTTCCCTCCCTCATGTGTGGAAGGTCTACCAAATGTCGGAGACCAACTACGGCGCGGACAACCGTGACTGGCTCTCCATCGGGGACGACGTGTTCGAGGAGGTGGTGAAGGAGTGCGAGGAGGCCGCCGAGGAATATGGCGTGACCTTGCGGGTGTACCGCAACGCCACCCGAACCGGCAGTTACTTCTTCATCGATCCGGACTGCGAGATCGTCGTCGTCGACAAGGATGGCGAACGAAGAATCGGGAATCTCTTCGAGAGGCTGGCGGACGGCACGCTCCGGCCCGCCGATTTGATCACTCTCGACAGGAACGTCAAGAATTTTGACAGTACCTACCCACGTCTGAGGAGTTCCCGATGACGACACAGGTACGCGTGGGAGTCCAGGCCATCATCCGGCTGGGCGGTGACGTACTGCTCGGCCTGCGCGCGGGCGGCTTCGGCGCCGGCACCTGGGGCCTGCCCGGCGGCCATCTGGAAGTGGGCGAGTCCCTGATGGGCGCGGCCCGCCGCGAACTGGCCGAGGAGACCGGCATCGAGGCGCTCGGCCTGCGGGTCGCCTGCGTGACCGACCCGGACCCGGCCGCCAATCACCACATGCAGGTCGGCGTGGAGGTCGTGGACTACACCGGCGACATCCGCGTATGCGAACCGGACCGCTGTCTGCGCTGGGAGTTCTGGCCGCTGGACGCGCTGCCCGACGCGCTCTTCGTCGGCTCGGCCGGTGTGCTCAGGAGCATCAGGGAAGGCGCCCTGCACCGCCCCCTGACCGCGCTGTCCCGACCGTGATATCCCGAGCGTGACACCCCCGACCGTGACGCCCCCGACCCGCTATGTCTCGGCCCGCTACGTCTCGGCCCGCTACGTCTCGGCCCGCTTGCTCAGCCGGTCGTCGGACTGCGTCGCCATCAGCGCGCGCAGCCGCCCCTGGTGCTGCTCCTCGTGCACCCCGAACTGCTCCCAGGTGCTGGTCAGTTCCCACTGCGTACGGAACGCGGCCAGGCTGTCCGCGTAGTACTTGCTGTCCTTGTTGAACCGGTGCTCGAAGACGCTCAGGCCCCTGCGGGTCCGGTGCAGCGGGTTCATCGTGATGTACGGCTCGAAGAAGCCGACCTGCGAGGTGAGCAGCGTCGACCCCGAGATGTCGGTGGGGGTCAGCTTCAGCTCGATGTGGTCCGGGAACTGTTCGCGCAGGTCGAGATAGGAGTCGATGACCGGCCGGAACGTCTCTTGGTAATAGGTGCTCGCCCGCACCCGGTCCACGATGTTCTCGTGGCTCGCCCGCTCCGCGTCCGCTCCGTGCTGCATGAAGATCGCGAGATTGTTCCAAGGGCTGCTCAGAATCACGTGGAAATAGGTGCCGCGCTCCAGGGCGCCGCGAATCTGCCAGTAGAAGATATCCAGGTCACCGAGGAAATATGAGGCGCCGGCGTGCGCGGTCAGCCGGACGATGTTGCGCTCCGCGTCGATCGCCCGCCGCTTCGCGTCGTTGCGCAGGTCGTTCTCCTGCGGCGTGTAGGTGCGGTCGATGAGGTACGGCAGGTCGTCCGTCTGCACGGTCGCCACCCGCAGGTGCGCGAGCGCCTCCCGGATCGCGAGCGTCTGGGCGTGCTCACGGCCGAGCACCTCCACGGCCATCTCCTCCGCCGTCTCCAGCAGGGACACGGCGCGCTGCCTGCGCGGCAGGCTTCCCGAACCGCCGCTGGCGGCCTCGAACTCGGCGACGGCGAGCGCCGCCTGGGCCACGATCGTCTCCCGGTGGCCGGCCCCGAGGAGCGCCGACGCGTTCAGCTTGACGATCTCCAGCTCGCACAGTTCGCGTTCGCTGCGCTCCACGTCGTGCGCGGCGGCCGCCGCCTCGAAGCGGGCCGTGGCGAGGGTGCGCCGGGCGGCGACGGCCGTCGGATGGGCGCCGCCCTTGAGGCGGACCGACCGCTCCACCGACCGCTCGAACACCTCCATGACCGGCGCCAGTTGCGCGCTGTCCTTGCGCGCCCTCGCCACTTCGAGGCGCACCCAGTCGGCGGTCAGGCGCGCCTCCGGGTCGTCGTCCTCCCAGCGGGTGTCCATCTCCCGGAGCGCCTTGCCGGCCCAGATGTCGGCGTCGTCGACGTTGCCCATCCGCAGGCTCACCGCGCTCAGGTTGGCGAGGATGCGGCCCCGTTCCGGTACGAGGCTGCCGCGCTCCGCCCTGCTGAGCGCGCGGCACAGGATGTGCCGGGAGCGCTCCAGGTCGCCGTGTTCGGCGAGCAGCGAGCCGAGGCCGTCCCAGACGGAGGCCGCGTAGACCTGGTGGTCCGCCTCCGCTATCTCCATGTGCCGCAGCGTCATGTCGGCCACGGACAGGGACAGCGTCTTCATGCCGAGGGCGCCGAGGAGACGGGCGAGGTGGGTGAGCTGCTCGGCGCGCAACTGCTGGCAGCGCTCGCCGGGATCGGGCCCCCTGACGTGTTTGACGTGGTCCGCCAGGCGGTCCTTGTCCCGGCGCCGTGGGCCGTCGGGCGCCAGGAGCATCTTCTCCGCCGCCGCTATGGCGTCGTCCAGGTACTGCGTTGTCGTCATGGTCCCGTCCCTCCCGGGTGCCGTCGCCCGATCGCCGGTGGGCTGGGGTCGGCGGCGTGTCCAGTGCGGTCAGCGGCGCGTCCAGTGCACTCTCACCACGCGGGGGAAGCCCGCTTTGTCGAGGGCGTCCTCCACCGCGGTCCTGATCAGGATCTCTTTCTCCGTCTCAGTGGCCCCTACGACGAACGGCCGCACGGCCAGGGGCGGTGCCGGTTCCCCGGCCAGGTCCTCGACGCGGAACCGGAAGCGCTTGAACCGCGTGACGGCCTCCCGCACCGTGCCGGCGAAGAGCGTGCCGTCCGGTGCGCCGCCCGCCCGGTCCTGGACGATCAGTCCGAGGACCACCGGCGTACGGTAGGGGTCGCCGCGTTCCACCGGGCTGCCGGCGAAGACCGCGTAGTCGTCCGGTATCCATCCGCAGTCGAGCCGCAGTGCGCTGATCGTCCCTCCCCTGCCCGTGCTTCCGTAGGTGTAGGAGACCTCGGCGACGCTGCCGCACAGGATGTCGTCGCCGTCCGGCGGCTGGTGCGTCGCCTTCCACAGTTCCTGCGGCCGGGCGTCGTCGAAGCAGACCCCGGGGAGCTGGACGTCCTCGTCCTTCTGGAAGATGAGCCTCAGCAGCGCGAGGTCGGACGCCCTGTCGTAGTCCTGGACCTCACCGGTGGCGTGTCTGCCGTCCGGCAGACAGAGCCTGACCGCGACCCTGCCCTCCAACTCGCGCCCCTCCAGGCAGTGCGCCGCCGTGAGGGCGAAGTCCCGGGTGAGCCGCACCCCGGAGCCCAGTCGGCGCTCTTCCCGGAAGACTTCGATGAAGTACTCGTCGTACACCACGGGCCACCCCCCGGTCCGGCCCCGGAGCGAATCCCCGCTCTCGCCCGGAAGACGCAATGGTAGCCAGAAAAGGTTGCGATGAACCGGGCCGGGAAACAGAAGAAACGAATATGCCGGAGGAGAGTCCAGATTTTACCGTCCCCCATTCACACGGAGAATCTCCCGCAACTTCCGCCGCTTCCGTCTCTTCTCCGTGTGCACTTCCGCCCGCAGCAGATCAAGGACGATTCCGTCGGACTCGCGCGACTTGTCCACCGTCAGCTCGAACTCCACCCACAGGTCGTCGTCCTCGCCGCGCCGCGGGTTGTTGCCGCGCTGGGTGCGCCAGGCGCCCCACGCCCAGTTCCACTCGTGCCCCGCGTCGAACATGTCCTTGCAGGCGTCGAGCAGCGGGTCGGTGGCGTAGATCTCCAGGCGGGCCAGGAGCGGGACCACGTCGTCGACCACGGCGGCCTCACCGGCGCGCCGCTCGGGGAAGGCGCCGGTCCGCAGGACGGTCTCGCGCAGGTCCGCCATCCGTCTGACGACGATCATCACCTCGTCGTAGACCTCCATGCGCCGGTCCCAGATCCGGTTCTCCCGCTCCCGCCTGGTCGTGGCCCGCTGGATGTACCAGGCGCTGGAGAACGTGGCCGTAGCGCCCAACGCCGTGCCACAGAGGGCGGCTTCGGCCGGAGTCAGTCCCACCACCCCATCATGCCGCGCCGCCGCCCTCCGGTCCCCGCTTGCACGTGCCAAGCCCGGCTTACGCGTCCTTGAGCTCCTGCCGCTGCCGCCCGAGCCCCTCGATCTCCAGCTCCACGACGTCCCCGGCCCGCAGATACGGCTTCGGCTCGGGCTGCCCCATGGCCACGCCCGCCGGCGTACCGGTGTTGATGACGTCACCGGGGTGGAGCGTCATGAACTGGCTTACGTAGCGCACCACTTCGGCCACCGGAAAGATCTGCTCGGCGGTCGTGCCGTCCTGCTTCAGCTCGCCGTTGACCCAGAGCTTCAGGGACAGCGCCTGCGGGTCCGGGACCTCGTCGGCGGTGACCAGCCAGGGGCCCAGCGGGTTGAACGTCTCGCAGTTCTTGCCCTTGTCCCAGGTGCCGCCCCGCTCGATCTGGAACTCCCGCTCGGACACGTCGTGCGCCACCGCGTACCCCGCGATGTGCGCGAGCGCCTCCTCGTGCGACTCCAGATAGCGCGCCGTACGTCCGATGACCACGGCCAGCTCGACCTCCCAGTCGGTCTTCACCGAGCGGCGCGGCACCAGCACGGTGTCGTCGGGGCCGATCACCGTGTCCGCCGCCTTGAAAAAGACGACGGGCTCGGCGGGCGGCTCGGCCCCGGTCTCGCGGGCGTGATCGTGGTAGTTGAGCCCGATGCAGACGACCTTGCCGATCCGTGCGAGCGGCGGCCCGACGCGCAGCCCCTCGGGCGCGAGGACGGGCAGCTCCCCGGAGGCCGCGGCGGCCCGTACCCGGCCGAGCGCGTCCGCGTCGGCGAGCACTGCGCCGTCGATGTCGTCGACGACCCCGGACAGGTCCCGGAGGGTCCCGTCGGCGTCCAGCAGCGCGGGGCGCTCCGCCCCCGCCGTACCGACTCGCAGCAGCTTCATGGTCAGTCTCCCTTGGTCGAGCGTGGCCCGGCCGATGGGTGCGGCCATCGGAGGTTTGGTCGATCGTCCAAGGTCGCTGTGCCGTAGGCAATACCCGGTTCACGTACTGGACCGTTACCCGGCGGTAGCCAGCGCCCCCGCCCCGCCCGGCATGTCCCGGTACAGCACCGCCCGCTCGACCGCGCTCCAGGTCGTACTGGTCACCACGTACAGCGCGGCGGCCAGCGGCACCACGGCCACGCTGAACAGAGTCATGAACGACATCAGCGGCATGACCTTGGTGATCGCGCCCATGCCCGGCACCTGCTGGTCGCCGGCCTGGGGCAGCGGCGTGGCCGCCATCTGCCGCTTGGTGCGCCGGTAATTGAACGTGGCGACCGCCGCGACGATCGCGAACAGCGCCAGATACACCAGGCCCTGCGCCCCGAGGAGCCCGCCGTCGGCCAGCGCGTCCGTCCACCGGCCGCCGAGCGGCGCGGCGCCGAGGGTGTGGCCGAGCAGCGCGTTCGCCTCGCCGCCGATGTCGGAGTTGGAGAAGAGGTGGTAGAGCAGGAAGAACGCGGGCAGCTGGAAGAGGCTGGGCAGGCATCCGGAGAGCGGCGACACCTGCTCCTCGCGGTGCAGTTCGAGGACCGCCTTCTGCAGCTTCTCGGGGTTCTTGGCGTGCTTCTTGCGCAACTCCGCGATCCGCGGCGAGAGCTTGGCGCGGGCCTTCTGCCCGCGGGCCGAGGCGCGCGACAGGGGGTGGACGAGGAGTCGTACGCAGGCGGTGAAGAGCACGATCGCGGCGGCGGTCGACGAGCCTTGGAACAGCGGGTCGAGCAGATCGGCGAGGTGCTCGACGAGGCTCGCGAACACGGACATGAAGGCGGCGAAGGAGTCGGAGAAGAAGCTGGACATGGAGGAGCCCTCCGGGGGTCTCGTCGTGCCGGGGAGAGGGGAAGCGAAGTCGATGGAGGACATCGCGTCGGCATGACGACCCGCGAGGGGGTTGGCGCGGCAGCGGTGCTGCGGTGGTGGTGCGCTGGTGGTGCTGCGCTGGTGGTGCGATCCCCTACGCGGCGGCCGTCAGGAGGGGACGGCCGGGTGCTCGGGGGCGCCTTCGGCCCCTGGCGTCGGGATCGCGCTGGGGCAGGAAGGCGGTGCGCCGTTCACGGTCGCGGATGGCCGTGCGCACTCTGGTGCGGGGCACGGCGGGCGCGCAGCGCGCGGCGATCACGGAACAGACGGCGAGCGCGGACCCCGCGGCGGCGGTCGCGGCGAGCGCGACGGCGGCGGTGAGGCTGCCGGTGTCGACGAGGACGACCTCGACGAGCAGGAAGAGGAGGAGCAGGGCGGGGCGGGCGGCGGCTTTCCAGCCGCGGATGAGTTCCTGCACCGTGGGTCCCTCCTCTCTCGTAGCGCGCGGTCTTCTTGTCGTACCGCCCGTTATACAGGATCGATCGGTACCGGGAGCGGCTGCTATCGGGGACGCATGGAACGCAGCTTGCCCCAGACCACGAGCCGGTACTTGGAGGTGTACTCGGGGGTGCAGGTGGTGAGGGTGATGTAGAACCCCGGCTCGCGGTACCCGTACCCGCCGCGCACATCGCTGCGCGGCACACTGCGAAGGACACCCCCGTCATGGGCGGAGGTCCGCGCCACCCGCTTGTCGACGACGTACGTGTATACGGCGCTCCTGGTCTCGACCCTCAGCTCGTCCCCGCCCCGCAGCCGGTTGATGTACCGGAAGGGCTCTCCGTGGGTGTTGCGATGCCCGGCGAGCGCGAAGTTCCCGGCCTGGCCCGGCTGGGCGGTGCGGGGGTAATGCCCGACGTACCCCTGATCGAGGACACCGCTCTCGCCGACCCCCTCGGCAACGGGGACGCGGATGCCGATGCGGGGAATGCGGAGGACGGCGTAGGCGTGGTCCCAGCGGGGGGCAGTTCCGGGGTCGCGGGCCGCACCGTCCCCGCCCCGCGAGGCGGAGCTGCCACCGCTCCCACCGCGGACGCCGCCTCCGTCCCTCGAAGGTGACCCTCCGCCGGAGCCCGAACCCGAACCCGCCCCCGCACGGGAAGGCCCCTCCCCCGCGCGGGAGGGGCCCTCCCCCCACTCCTCCTCAAGCTGGCGCACCTTCTCCTCGGCGGCGGCGCGGGCCTGTCGATTGGTCCACCACAGCTGATGGACGACGAGCAGAAGGAGTACGAGCCCGAAGGTCACGGCGGCCTCGGCCCCACCCCACAACACCCGCGCCGCGAGGCCACGCCGCGCGCCGCGCCCTTGCTGCACCACCGGAACCCGCTCCCGCACAAGGCCTCCCCTACGGCGTCACGCCTCCCCGGCGGCCCGCACGATAGGCGCTGCCCCCGCAACAATCCATGGTGGGAGCCGGACCGGCCGAACGGGCCGGGGCCCTCCTGCAAGAGGCCCGCTCGGCAGTACGGTGTCCCGTATGCGCCCCGACAAGCCTGCCGCCGCCGATCACGTCGACGCCGACCACATCGCCGAAGCCGCGCGCCTGGAACGCACGGCCGGCCTGTATCCGGAGGACGCCGAGCAGCTCCTCCTCCAGGCCGCCGCCCACCTCGAACTGGCCGGCGCCCGTGACCGCGCGACGACGCTCTACGACCGCCTGCTGTCCGCGGACGCCGAGCGGCCCCCCGCGTCCCCGCTCCTCATCCGCGCCCTGAAGGCCTCGAACCTCTGGGAGTACGGCCACGAGGCGGAGGCGAGGGCGATCATCGAGGGAGTCCGCGCGGCAGCGCCCCGGGACCCGGCGCCGTGGGTGATCGTGGCGGAGTCCCTGGAGTCCCACGACGAACTGGAACAGGCGCACGCCACCTTCACGGAGGCGGCGACGCTGCTCCTCCCCGTCACCACGACAGAACCCCCCTACCCCACGCACCCCCTCCTCTTCGGCCGCCACCGCGTACGCCGCCTCATGGGCGCCGACCACGACGCGTGGGACGCCCTGGCGGACCGCATCTCGACGGCCCCCGTCTCCCTGGACGAACTGCACGACCCGAAGCGGATCTGGTCCCTCGGCTCGGAGAACCCGGCGGAACTCCGCGCGGAAATCACCCGCATCCAGGCGGAACTGGGCTCGTACAGGGAGGCCCTGTCCCGCCCCTTCCCGGTAGCGATCCTGCATTGGCCGGCCGCGGAACTGACAGAACTCCTGACGGCGTACCCGACGCTGACCTCGGAATACCCCTCACACGAGGCGCACTTGTCGACCATAGAGTCCTGCCTCCGCGAACTGGCCTCCTCCGGCACCCCGAACCTGGGCATCGTCACGGGAACGGTCCCCTCCTACGAGGCCTTCGCCGCCTCGGAGGCCACGTCCCCGGACGAGCCCTCGCTGCTACCTCAGTACGCAACGACGCTGGCAGCTCGGGGGCGGGCGGTGGCTTGGCCGCCGGAGGCGAACGGGACCTGTTGGTGCGGGTCAGATCGGGCTTACCGGCAGTGCCACGGCTCTCCCGCCTGACCCCGAAGTTGTTAACGCCTGGGAACTACCGCTGGGTCGGCGAGCCGCCACGCGCGAAGACCGAACCTGTCAGAGGACACTAAGACGAGCAGCCGCATCGTCCAGGTCTTTTGCGGCCGGCACATGCACTTGGCCGAACGTAGTCGCTGCCGCCAATTCTATCGTGTCGAATCGCAGCGGCGGTTGCACATCGGCAAGTAACTGCTCGGCGGGAGTCTTTCGGCCTGCGTTCACCCCTTGGCGGAACTTCTTATTCGCTACACGTAAACTCAGCGCTCGCCGACCAGTCCATGCGTCTACGCGAAAGAGCGCATCAGCTAACGGATGAACACGCAGATCTATTCTGCGCCGCCGGAGCTGCACAAGGGTGTACACCTCTCGCAGGAATCCGTAGTACGCATTACCGATGCGCCAGCGCATCGCCGCCTGAGCACGCCATTGCTCGACACGCCGATCAACAACGAGGTGCCGAATCATCTCCCTGGAAGGATTCCCGAGCATTTTAAGTCCATCAGCGTCAGCAAGCGCAAAGTCTCGAAATTGCTGATAGGTAGGAACTGCCCCGATACGCTCAACGCAGAAGTGGAATGTGTGCGTGAAAGCGAAATCCGGATGCCAGTCCACGATCTGCGGAACGCTCTCCCCAACGTCACGCCGAACCTGCCCCAAGGCATGCTCGGTACGTTGGCATACATCGCGCACGTCGCCTTCAGTGAGTCCATAGAGCACTCGCGTCGTGTGCGCCAGCACGACCGGGGCAACCTGCACCCTCCGGGGGTCGCACTTCCATGCTTCGAACCGCCCACGGGTGCCCCTCGACGTGCAGAACAGGGCTATCACATCAGCAGCCGTCGTCTCCATCGCTCACTCCCAGCGCCAGCAAGTCAGTTCGCCAACAGGCTAGTTGGCCACGACCCCAGCGCACAGGGAATGTCGGGATCAGTGATACTAGTGAGACGTATGCCCACTTCCCGTTCCAGGAGCTGCCCGTGCCCTCGTTCGGTCCCCCCGGCCCAGCGTCTGGCGTCTGTGATGACCCTGAGCTCATGCTCGTACGCCAGCGTTTGCTGGCCCTCGACCCAAAAGGCGAGCGTTTTGCGCGCGTCCTACGCGACACCATTGACCAACTCCTCGATGGGGAACACACCGGACGGTTCGACTGGAACGACCTCCACAAGACTGAGAAGACGCACGCAGGCACCCTGGTGGAAATCAACCTGCTACGTAAATTCAACCTTGACAGTGGAGTCGACCTGGACTACCTGATCGAGGGAGCAGAAGTTGACTGCAAATTTTCACAGAAACCCTATGGCTGGATGATCCCACCCGAGGCTCTGGATGAAATCTGCCTGGTCGTCTGGGCGGACGATCATCAAAGTCTTTGGAGTGCAGGACTTATGCGAGCAAATCGCTTAAAGCTGACCACGAGCGGGACTGTGACGAAGAAGGGAAACCGTGACGGAAAGTTCCGACTAACAAAAACGCACCATTCCATGGTCAGCTGGCTCTGGCATCAGGAACCGTTGGAAGAAAACCTACTGCTACACATCGACCAGGGCACCCAAGAAGCAATATTGAATGCCGGGAAAGGAACACGGCGCAGCCCAGGCCAAGCGAAGCTGAACGAGCTTTTCCGGCGAGTACAGAAGCGTCGCGTGAACCGTACGGTCGTGCGGACTCTCGCACAGCAGAAGGACTACATGAAGCGCGTACGGTACAACGGAGGGTCACGCGACAAGCTTCGCGATGAGGGGATCCTCATCTGCGGTGACTACCCGAATCACCAAGCCGTCGCTAGCCAGCTGGGGCTGCCCGTTCCACGGGAGGGTGAAAACGTCAGCATCCGTGTCGTGGAGGCAAAATCGCACCACGCTGGCCAGCCTCGCGTCCTCCTAGAGGGACGTTTCTGGGTCGAGGCTAGGCCAGATGACCCAGAAGAACGAGCTCCGCTACTCCCAGAGACAAAGAAGAAGACGAGTAGCCCCATCTGACCCGTCTGGAGGAGGTCATGCAGATGGAGAACACCGAGATCAAGAGCGGAATTTGGGTTCCTCCGAAAGGTTCTTGGGCCTCCTCCGCAGCCCGGCGCCGCAACATGCAAGCCATCCGCAGCCGTGACACCAAGCCTGAGCGGCTGATCCGTAGCCTTCTGCACGCCCAGGGGTTGCGCTACCGAGTGGCAGCCAAGCCGCTGCCGGGCCTTCGCCGGACGGCGGACATTGTCTTCCGCCCGGCAAAGCTGGCCGTGTTCATTGACGGCTGCTACTGGCACGGCTGCCCGGAGCACTACGTATCGCCGAAGACCAATGCGGGCTACTGGTCGGACAAGGTTGCCCGGAACATGGCCCGCGACCGCGACACCGACGTACAGCTTCGGGCCGCGGGGTGGACCGTGCTGCGGTTCTGGGAGCACGAACCAGCCGAGGACTGTGCCGTCAAAATCGCGGCAGCGGCGAGCCGTCTCCGGTCATCCGGAAGGTGACGGGCTGCCCTGTCACTTCACGCCTTACCGGCGGCCTCGAACGCCGCGTAGATCTGTTCCCCGACAGCCTGCGCGACGGGCGGCGGGAACGCATTCCCTACCTGCCGGTACGCAGCAGTCTTGCGCCCATAAAACTTCCAGTCGGCGGGGAATCCTTGGATCAGACCGGCTTGAGTCACCGTGAGCTTAGGGCCCGCGGCAGCGAAAAGGTCGCGCTCCGGATCCTTCATCTCGC
This sequence comes from Streptomyces sp. NPDC003379, assembly GCF_053589195.1. NCBI lineage: Bacteria > Bacillati > Actinomycetota > Actinomycetes > Kitasatosporales > Streptomycetaceae > Streptomyces > Streptomyces sp. NPDC003379. The sequence continues at coordinate 125,934 of NZ_JBSFRK010000002.1, forward strand.
CCGGTTCGTTAGCAACGCCCAGACCGCACACGCCAAGGTCAGCCCACGCCCGTTTGGCCCGTGTCGGGCCGAGGTCCGCCCCTCCATGCTTCTTCGATCCGCCGACGAGCGTGGGTGCGACGCCCTCAAGCGCCTTCTCGTACCACTTCTTAAACGCCATTTCGACCCGGGGATCGTCAGCGACCGCGTCGTACCGGGCTCGCATCGAGTCGTGCAGGGCCTCGCCGACAGTGACCTCTTCGCGCTCGTCCGGCTTTGTGTGCTGAAAGTGCTGGGCGTACTGCGGCTTCATGGCAACGAGGATGGCCCGTGGACGGAGCTGCGGGACGCCATACCTCTTCGCTTCCAGCGCCTCCCAGTAGCACTTCTCGTAACCCATCGACTCCAAGCGCTTGATGATCTCGTGCCGGTACTCGACAAACTTGGGGTCAAGCAGACCACGCACGTTTTCGATCATCACAGCTTTGGGCTCAAGTTCATCAACGAGCTCAAGCATGCGGGGAAAGAGATCGCGCTCATCATCACGGCCCAGCTGCTTTCCTGCCGCGGAAAACGGAGGGCAAGGCACTCCGCCTGCGAGCAGATCAAGCTCCCCACGGGCCAGCCCCAGGCTCGCCGAGTCAAACTCTCTGAGGTCCGCCTCGATCACCCTGCAGCCAGCCCACTCCGGGTTGGTGCCGGTGTTGTCCCTGAGCGTCTGGCAGGCGTCCTTGTCGATCTCGATCAGTGCAGCATGCTTGAAGCCCGCATTGTGCAGGCCGGCAGCCTGCCCTCCGGCCCCAGCGCAGACCTCCACCGAGGTGTACTTGAGTTCATTCGTGCGGGCCATGCCCCTCCTTACAGATGTGCAGCGGCGGGCACTTTGCGCGCACCACCATCACAGAGGGTGACAGACCCCACTGACAACGAGACCTGACCAAGTGTGCAGTACGCTCCACAGTTCGCTGAACGCCCCCTCCGTCACGCCGAACACTCATACGATATTGCGCATGCGGACTCCTGCGTGGACTGTGGATGAACTTGTGCTGGCTGGCGCGCTCGTCGTGAGGAACGGATGGCACGAGCTGCGAACCGGGGAACCGGAAGTCCAGGAGCTTTCCGAGCTGCTCCGCTCTCTCCCCATCCACCCCGCAGAGGCCCACGCCATCCCCGGATTCAGGTCTCCGGACAGCGTCAGCCGCAAGACCAGCGACTTCGCAACGAACCACCCTGGTTACAGCGGCAAGGGCACTCGATGTGGCGAACCCACGAGGTTGATGATCAAGGCCTTCATCGACCGCGAGACGGAGATGCTCGAAGCTGCTCGGGCCATCGAGGAGGGCATCAGCTCGGGCCAGCTGCAGCTCATACCGCCGCAGCCCGACGAAGTCGACGAAACCGGCTCCACCGCTGTCGAAGGCCGACTGCTCGTCCGCCAGGCGCTCGCCCGCGAGCGGGACCCGAAGCTCCGCAGGCTGAAGATAAAGCAGGCACGACAGGGTGGCCGCCCGCTGCGCTGCGAAGTCTGCGACTTCGACTTCGCCCGTACATACGGAGCGCTTGGTGAGGGCTACATCGAGGTGCATCACGTCACTCCTCTCCACGCATCGGGGCCTCGGGACACCCAGCTCGACGGTCTCGCCTGCCTGTGCGCGAACTGCCACCGCATGTGTCACAAGAGCCGTCCGGGAGAATCCTGGCGCACACCCGACGCACTGAGGGCTTTGATTCGGGTACTCCCAGCAGACGTCCCAACCGCCGACTCATAGCGGGCCTGCGCTTGGCCGAGCACCTCATCTGGGTCCCGGCCCTGCGTCGCGAGCCAGTGCAGCAGGTCAGCGATGACCTCGGTGGCTGACGCCTCCAGAATGAGGGGGCCCGAAACGGCTGCCAGGCCAGCGCCGACTAGCCGCTGATACTCCTCAAGCACTGCCGCCGCGCGCTGGACTCGCAGACAGTGCCGTGCTGGCTCCAGCGAGATCTCACACCACACAGCCTTGCCGGACGCTGTGAGAACAGTGCCCCAGTCCAGGCTCATAGCCGCGACCAGGTGCAGTCCACGACCGCACTCTTTATCGCAGCCCCCAGAGCCCACTGACGGCACAAGGTGACTTCTGTCGTGCAGTTCCAGGCGGAGCCTGTCTTTCCTCGGCTCCAGGACAAGTGTCGCCGCCGCCCCCTGCCCCACATGTTCGACGATGTTCGTCGCCAGCTCGGTGACAGCCAGCTCGGCCTCTGCAGCAACAGTTGCAGCGCCCCACTGGCTGAGTGTGTTCCGTACCTCTCTGCGCAGCCGCCCCATTTCTTCCGGCAAAGCCTGGAACGGCAGCACATGGCGCAACCGAGGTGCACCCTCTCCATGACAGGACATGGCGTCACTCCCTCCCTGGCTACGTCAGCGCTGCACCCACCGCAGTCGAGCGGCGACGCTGTGTAGCGATCCTGAGATCGAGTATGACAGCGAGAAGTCTCACTGTGTAACTTCTCAGGAGTATCCATCGAGTGAATCTGGTGGAGCGCCAACTTGCGTCCTGCGTAGCCTGATTGCGGCCAGCGAGCAGGTAGCCCGCGCCATCAGGGAGGTACCGACGTGCCAGCGAGGGCCACTACCCGCCGCCGCCAGCTAGGCGCGACGCTGCGAAAACTCCGTGCCCGTAAGGGTCTGACGCTTGAGGAAGCCGGGCTCCGCGTCGGTGTATCGAAGGCGACCGTCAGCCGGTACGAGACCCGGGAAGGGCCCGTCAAGTGGCTAGTGGTGGAAGCTCTCTGCCGCGCCTATGACGCCGCTGACGCCGAGCGGAGCGCGCTCATCTCCCTCGCTAAGGACGCCAGGCAGCAGGGCTGGTGGAGATCCTTTGCGGACACCATCCCAGAGAGCATGAACCTGCTGCTGACTCTGGAAGACGAGGCTGTGCGTGAAGAGCACTTCTCCTGCGTATACGTGCCAGGGCTGCTCCAGACCCGTGGCTACACCACCGCCGTACAGCAGGCGAACGAGATAGAGCGCGTCCCTGAAGACATCGAACGGCTCGTCGACATCCGGATGAAGCGCCAGGAGATCCTCACAGGTACCAGCCCCTTGCGCCTTTGGGCCATCCTCGACGAGTCCGTGATCCGCCGAGTCGTGGGGTCGCCCGCCGTGATGCGAGAGCAGCTAGGCCATCTGCTGCGGGCCAACGCATCGCCCCACATCACGCTGCAGATTCTTCCCTTCTCCCGAGGTGCCCACGCTGCCGCCCTCGGCAGCTTCGTCATCATCGGCGGCCGTGAGCCGTCCCTGGATGTCGTCTACGTCGACCTCCACGTCGGCTCGGTATTCATGGAGAAGGACGAGGAACTGGACAGATACCGGCTGGCGTTCGACTATCTCCGCGCACAAGCACTGGACATGGCCGCGTCGTCGGCATTGATCGAGCGAGTCCGCAAGGAGATGGCATGACTGTTGGCCACGTGCCCGCCGGAGAACCCACCTGGTTCAAGTCGTCGTACAGCGGCGGCAACGAAACCGAGTGCGTCGAGGTGGCCATTACAGAGGACATACTCATACGTGACTCCAAGCGGCCTGCCAGCGCCCGCGTCACAGTTCAGGCCAGAGCGTGGACTGACTTCCTCGCCTTGCTGGACCAAGGCCCTGTCTCATAGGGCGCCTTGGCAACCTCCACACCCCCTGACACAGTTGCCGTCAATGGCAGACCGCAGCTCAGGAAGCAGGGGCACAGAGGGGCATGGGCTACACGCGTCGGCGAGCGACACTGGCGGTTGGGGCCTTGGGGCTGGCTGGCGTGGCATGGCGGTGGCCCGTCGATTCAGGCGACGCCGTCGACGCCACCCAGTTCTCCATCGCCTTCTTCGCCACCCTCCTCACCGGCGAAGCCGTGATCTTCGCGCTGTCCTTCTCCGCCGCCAGTTCGTGGCCTTCCCTGCATGCCATAGACAGCCACATCGCCTTCCGGGAGTGGGTGCTCGCCGGGTGGGTCGCCGCGATGTTCATCGCGGGCGGGCTGCTGGGGCAGAGCGAGCGGAGTACGACATACGGGGCGTTACTGTTTCTGCTCGCCAACTGCTTCGGAGTGTTCTCTTTCGCCAGGCTCTTCGGGCTGGCGAGTGTCGGCGGGCGCAATCGTCTGCTGCGGCGGACCCTGGCTCGAGGGCTTCACGAGCTTCGGGCACGGCAGGTCACGTTGGAAGAGGAAATCAGCGATGACCCCGTCGTCGCCGCCTACCTCGGCGCGCTCGACCAGGTCATCAGCGGCAACGATCCCAATGGGATAGGCAACCTCGTCCTCCAGCTCACCGAGATGGACGTGCCCGCACCCGCCGACGAGCACGCCGCCGCCCTCCACCTTGAAGTGCTGCACCGGCTGTGCCGCGCCGCTCTCGTACGCGGCACCGATCCTGTCGTCGTGGTGGGGTGCGCGGAGTCGATCGTCGCTTCTTTCATACGTGGCGTACGGACGCTGCCCAATCCCGCTGTCGCTCTCGGCGCAGCCAGTCGGTATCTGGCCTGGCTCGGCAGCACCGCAACGCTGATGTCCCAGCGCGGCATCGCCTCCAAGCGTGCCGCCCGAGAACTCGTCGCCGTGACGGTCGAGAGCCGACGCCTCATCCTCCGCCAAGCCGACCCCGACCCGGTGTCAGCCAGCGGCTCCGCCGACATGGGGTCCGTCTTCCGGAGTCCGGTGGCCATGCTGGTCTGGGCACGCGACTTCACCGAATTTCACGGATCGGATCAGGCTGGAGCCTTCTACGGCGTCCACCAGTTCCTCACGGGCCAGAAGTTCATGGGGAACTACTGGGACGGGGCATCCGTGCTGAGCGCGACGCGGGCCGCCTTGTACGGAGGCGCGGAGGGCGGCCCGGCCGAAACTCCGGAGGCGCGTGCCTCTCGCGCTCTCTTCGGCGATGTCGCGGAGTTCGACCGCTTCTGGGCTCTCGTATCCGTCAACGCCCTCGCGACCCTGCGTGATGTACGGGCCGAGCACCCCGCCGAACTCATCCGGCCAGAATTCACACCGGATCCGCAGCTCCTCGGGGCATATCTGCGGACGTTCGCCAGCCACCGTTGGTTCGCCACCGCCGCCCAGGCGAACAACGCCCTGCTCCTCCTCATGGCGCGCGCCGACAAACCCGACTCTCCTTGGGCGCAGGCCCGTACGCACACCGAGCAGTCCGTCATTCGCACCCCGGCCCCCCGCGGCGAACCTCACGACCGGCCCGCCGCCATGGTCCTTGCCATCGCCGCCCGGCTCGCTCCCCTCTCCCCTGACCAACCAGACCACGAACTCCGTGCCTTCCTCGCCGGCCTATCCGGTCCAGCGCTCAAGGCCGCGGCCGAACTCGCCGCCCGCGTCCTCCCCGGCTCGGCGGAGGCCGGGGAGCCTCGGGAGGCTGTCGTCATAGGTCTGCGTGTGCTGAGACTTGTCGGCGCCCACACCAGGAGCATCCCGTGAGCAACGTGGGGCGCCCTATGCGGGACGGGGAATGGGCCGCGGCCATCTCCCGCATAACACGGCCGGGCGTGGCAGCCGTCCTCGTCGTCCAGTGCGGCCTCGACTGGCTCAGGCCGCACCGGCTCGGCCTGCGCAACACCGTCGACGAGGCGCTCATCAACGCCCGGTCGTCCAGCAGCCCTTCACCGCAGATCACCCGCGTCCTCCTGCACAACCTTCCGGCTGCCGCCACCGAGGGGCCGGAGGGAGCGGCCGTGGCGCGGTCCTTCGCCGAGTGGAATCACCGGCTCGCCGCGTCCGCCGCGCTGCTCGCCGCGCCCTCCCCGGACGTGCAGCGGCTCATCATCGCCGGGGCCGAATCAGGCGCTTCAGTACCGGATATGGTCGATGTCCTGGAGAACAGCCAATGGAGCGAGCCGCAGCGCAGCGAGCAGGTTCTGCGGACCATTGCAAGCCCCGGCGCGACAACGCCGCTGACCGTTTACGACGTGAACTTGGACGGGCCGTTCAGCGACGCGGACCCTTCGGTCCACATGTGACGCAGGCTGGGATGCGTGTCGGGAAAACATGTCGCGATACGTACGAGGAGAGGGAGACTCCGTTGCCTTACGCCCCTGAGAACGAGCAGGACCGCAAGTTCCTGGAACAAGCCATCGCCACCTCCCGTCACGCGCTTGAGGATGAGGGCAAGACCCCCTTCGGGGCCCTCGTCGTCGTAGACGGGGAGGTGGTGGGCACGGGCACCAGCTCGGTCGTCGAGTTGTATGACCCGACCGCTCACGCCGAGGTCATGGCTCTGCGCGACGCAGGGCAGGGGCTCGGGCGCCACCTCATGGAGGACGGCGTCATGTATTCCAGCAGTGAGCCGTGCCCGATGTGTCTCACCGCATGCTATTGGGCGCGGATCCCACGGCTCGTATACGCGGCGAACAGTCACGACGTCGCGGTGAATGGGTTCGAAGACCTGCAGTTCTACCGGGAACTGGCGCTGCCGAACGGAGAGCGTCGACTGGTAGCCGAGGTGCCTGTCGAAGGTGAGCTGCGCTCGTCCGCCGCGGGCGCCCTCGCCGAGTGGGCGGCGTCGCTGCCGTTCCCGGTAGAGCCGAAGCTCTGAGGCGTAAAGGGTGTCCCGGTCTGCCATAGCCATGAGCCGAAGCACGCTAGTTGTCACTAAGGCAGCTTGTTGTCACCAGGGCCGCCGGACAGAGCGCGCCGGTTGGGATGCCAGCGCCCAGGCAGGCATTACCGGCTGGGGGTCACGGAATCATTGTCCGTAGCGGGTCCGCGGCGAGACGGACCGGCTCTGCGAGCGCGGCCTCATAGGCAGGGCGGGCGAAGACGTACGGGCCCATGGTGAGCTCCCCCCACTCCTTGCGGAAGGGCTGCCGAAAGGAGACCACGTGACGGTTTCGGGAGTGGTGGTGATGACGGTTCGCAGGGGCCAGCAGCCCCAGACGCCGCACGAACAGCCCAGAACCGGAGTGGTGCCGGTGGAGGGATCGGCAAACTCCTGTGCCGGGTGGCCGAGGAAGTGGCGTGCGGGGTCACCGACCTCGGCCAGAGTGAGGCCGTCGTGCTGGCGGAGCAGGAAGCGTTGTTCCTCCTCGGCCGTTCATGCGCCGGTCGGGCCGGTGGGACCTGCGCAACCGCGCCGAGTCGCCGGGTGCACCCTAGGAGCCGTCACCGGTGACGGCGGCGGGGCTGACGCTCCTGACCGCAGCGCTGCTGTACGTGTGCAGGCTCTCGATCTGGGATCATCCACCGAAGCCATCCGTCGAAGCCTCAGGGAGTTGTGATGGACCCCCGCCGCCCCACCCCCCACTGGTTCAAGTCGTCCTACAGCGGCGGTTCCGGGACCGAGTGTGTCGAGGTGTCGGTGGGCGGACGTGAAGTGCTCGTCCGTGATTCAAAGTGCCCGGTCAACGGGCGAGTGGCTCTCGGGATCGACGCATGGTTCGGGTTCGTGACGGGTCTGCGGGAGATCCCGCGCGCCTGATTCGGTACTGGCTGGCACCCCTCTTCCCCCCTGACACAGTTACGGTGCTTCTGTCTGGATATGTCGATGGAGAGGGAGATCCGTGCCTTACGCCCCCGAGAACGACCTAGACCGCAAGTTCCTGGACCTGGCCATCGCCAACTCCCGGCGCTCGCTTGAGGACGGCAGCACCAAGAAGCCCTTCGGTGCCGTCGTAGTCCTGGGTGGGGAAGTCGTGGGGTCGGGCAGCAACTCTGTCGTTGAGGCGTGTGATCCGACCGCTCATGCCGAGGTCATCGCCCTGCGGGACGCGGGGCGGCGGCTCGGGACGTATCTCATGGAGGACTGCACGCTGTATTCGAGCAGTGAGCCCTGTCCCATGTGTCTCGTCGCCTGTTACTGGGCCGGGATTCCGCGGCTCGTGTATGGCGCCAGCAGTCGCGACGCCGCGGTTCATGGGCATGAGGATCTGCAGTTCTATCGAGAGCTGGCACTGCCCAACGCCGAGCGGCGGATGTTGGACGAGGTGCCGGTCGAGGGGGAGGCGCGGGCCGCCGCGGTGGATGTGCTCGCTGCCTGGGCCGCCGCCCAGCCCAGCCCCGTCGAGCCGAAGCTCTGAGCCCGCCGGTGGGGTCTCCGGTCGCCGCGCGTTAGCCTCGGGCCGAAGGAACATCGCGGATTTATCGGTGAGAGGTGGGTCAACCATGGCGAGGATTCCCGGAGCAGTCGTGGCCGCGAGTGGGCTGATCGGTGGATACGGCGCCGCCCGTCTCACCAAGAAGCGGCCCCTCGGCGGAGCCGTGCTCGCCGCTGCCGGGGCCGTCGCCGCTCGGCAGTGGCGGGAGGCGGCCGGCGGGAAGACCGCCGCCGCGCTCACCGCGGCCTACGTCGCCGGGTTCGCCGGCTCGCACCCGCTCGCCAAGAAGGTGGGAGCCTGGCCCGCCGTGTTCAGCGTCGCGGGTGGTGTCGGGATCGCGTCGTGGGTCCTCGCCGACCGGCGTAGCTGAGGCGAGGCGAGGGGGCGGGCGGGGACGCGGGGGCGCGGCGGCCTTGCCGGTCCGGCGGAGGTGAGGTGAGAGGCGGGAGCACTGTAGCCCGCCTACGTCAGACCTCGCGGCGCGCCGCGCTCCTCGCCACCCCCGCCGCCACCAGGGTCCCCACCCCCATGACCAGCGTGCAGAACGCCCACGCCAGCGGCCACACGTTCGCGTCCTTGGTGGGGTGTGAGTTGAAGGAGACGTACATCAGCGTCGCCGGCGGGGCCGCCACCACCAGCAGCGTCCATGCCAGGCGGTCCCTGATGCCGAAGTAGGCCGCGAGGGTCAGCAGAGCCAGGGCCAGGAGCAGCACCCCCGACGCCGTCACCGGTGATGTCTCGTTGAGCGCGCCCGGGGTCTCCGCTCGGTTGCGCAGGTCCCAGGGGAGGCACGCCACGTATGCCGCGGCCGCGAGCGCCGCGCCCATGAGGCGGGTCGCGTACCTGGGGAGCGGTGCGGTTTGCCGGAGCGGTATCAGCGTCGCGTTCATGTGTACGACGGTGCCGCGCCGGGCGCGTGGCACGACAGAGTACGCGTACTCATCTACCCGGTGAGCCGAACGAACCGGGTGAGTCGGGCGCCACGGGTGAGTCGGGCGCCCCGGGTGAGTCGGCTCGCCAGGTGCCCCGCGCGCACCTTAATTCTCGCAGAGGGGCACGATCCGGCCAGCCTCATCTCGCCAAGCGCGCGCTAAGACGTCGCCCCGCTCTCCCGCGCCGCCGCCCCGGTTCCCCTCCCCACCGACGACAACGGCTCCGCGATGTCCTCCAGCGATCGCCTCTCCGCCTTCACCGCGAACGCCGCCGCCACCAGGCCCGCCGCGCACATCAGGCCCGCGCCGATCTCGAAGGCCAGGACCGTGTCGCCGACCACGCCCGACTCCGTCAGCTTGGCGAAGATCAGGGGGCCGCTGATGCCGCCGGCCGCCGTGCCGATCGCGTAGAAGAAGGCGATGGCCATGGCGCGGGTCTCCATCGGGAAGATCTCGGAGACCGTCAGATACGCGCTGCTCGCGCCCGCCGACGCGAAGAAGAGGACCACGCACCAGCAGGCCGTGAGCGTCGCCGCGCTCAGCGAACCCCGGTCGAAGAGCCATGCCGTGCCGAAGAGCAGGACGCCGGAGATCAGGTAGGTCGAGGAGATCATGATCCTGCGGCCTACCGTGTCGAAGAGTTTGCCGAGGAACAGCGGGCCGAGGAAGTTGCCCGCGGCGATGACGGCGAAGTAGTAACCCGTGCTGCCCGAGGGCACGTCGTAGAACTTGGTCAGGATCGCGCCGAAACCGAAGGTGATCGCGTTGTACAGGAACGCCTGGCCGATGAAGAGGGACAGGCCGAGGACCGCCCGCTTGGGGTAGTCGCGGAAGACCGTCTTGGCGATCAGGCCGAAGCCGATGCTCTTGCGCTGGTGGATGGTGATCTCGCGGTCGGGCGGCGGCAGCGGCTCGCCCTTCTCCCGCTCGATCTCCCGCTCCACCGACGAGACCAGGTTCTCCGCCTCCTCGCCGCGGCCGTGGATGAACTGCCAGCGCGGGCTCTCCGGGACGTGGCGGCGTACGAGGAGGATCACCAGGCCCAGGACGACGCCGAGGGCGAAGGTCAGTCGCCAGCCCAGGTCCTTGGGGAAGATGTCGGTGTTGAGCATGACGACCGAGAGCAGTGAGCCGCCGATCGCGCCCAGCCAGTAGCTGCCGTTGATGATCAGATCGACGCGGCCGCGGTACTTGGACGGGATCAGCTCGTCGATCGCCGAGTTGATCGCCGCGTACTCGCCGCCGATGCCGAAACCGGTCAGGAACCGGAAGAGGAAGAACCACCAGGCGTCGAAGGAGAGCGCGGTGAGGGCGGTGGCGCCGAGGTACACCGCGAGGGTGACCATGAAGAGCTTCCTGCGGCCGTACTTGTCGGTGAGCCGGCCGAAGAAGAGCGCCCCGGCGCACGCCCCCGCCACGTACAGGGCCGCCGCGATGCCCGTGACCTGAGCGGAGCTGATCGCCAGGCCGCTGCCCTCCTCGGAGAGGCGGCTCGCGATGTTGCCTACGGTGGTGACCTCCAGGCCGTCCAGGATCCACACCGTGCCGAGGCCCACGACGATCATCCAGTGCCAGCGCGACCACGGCAGGCGGTCGAGGCGGGCCGGCACGGCCGTGGTGACGGTGGCGGCCTCGGAGTCCCGGCCGGGACGACCTGGGGTGTGGTCGGGGGGCGGCGGCGAGGCCGGTGGCGTGGACGACGCGGTCATGGCGGGCGGCTCCTTCCGCTGTTCCCACGTCGCCGCACTGCTGATCGCGCTCGCACCGCTGCTCGCACCGCTGCTCACGCTCGCACTGCTGCTCACGCGCGCGCCGCTTGCTGTACGCGCCGCGCGGGCGACGGCCCACTCGGCTCCGAGCGAGCCCCTCCAGAGTGCCCAGCAAACGCTTCCTCACGCGCGCTGGAGCCCACCGGACGATCAGGAGCCGGACCGGACCGGGTCAGGTCAGGTCAGGTCAGGTCAGGTCAGGTCAGGTCAGGTCAGGCCAGGCCAGGCCAGGCCAGCAACCGCACCGTACGAAACCCCTTACGCGAAACCCCTCACGCCCAGAACGCCCGCGACACCGCATAAATCACCAGCCCCGCCAGCGAGCCGACCACCGTTCCGTTGATCCGGATGAACTGCAGATCCCGCCCGATGTGCGCCTCGATCTTCTTCGAGGTGTGCTCCGCGTCCCAGCCCGCCACCGTGTCCGTGATGAGCGAGGTGATCTCGTCGCGGTACGTCGTCACGACGTACACCGCCGCGCCCTCCACCCAGCCGTCCACCTTCTCCTGGAGCCGCCCGTCCTGCGCCATCCGCGCGCCGAGCGACAGCAGCGAGGCCCGCACGCGCAGCCGCAGCTCGCTGCGCTCGTCCTCGGCGGCGGCCACGATCATGGACCGCACGGCCGACCAGGCGGAGGCGATCAGGTCCTGCACCTCGCCGCGCGCCAGGATGTCCCGCTTGAGGCGCTCCACGCGCGCGCGGGTGTCCGAGTCGGACTGGAGGTCGGCGGCGAAGTCGGCGAGGAAGCGGTCGACGGCGCCGCGCGCGGGGTGCTCGGGCATGTCCCGCATCTCGGTGACGAAGCGCAGCAGCTCCTTGTAGACGCGGTCGCCGACCTTCTTGTCGACGAACCGCGGGGTCCAGCCGGGGGCGCCGCCCTGCACCGCGTCCATCACCGAGTCGGCGTGCTCGACCAACCAGTCGTGGGCGCGTACGCAGACCAGGTCGACGACCCTGCGGTGGCCGCCGTCCGCGACGATCTTCTCCAGCATCTTCCCTATGCCGGGCGCGATCTCCTGCGCGTCGGCGCGGCGCGTGATCGCCTCGCCGACGACCGCCTGCACGTCCGAGTCGCGCAGGACGGTGAGGGCGCCGCGCAGCGCCGTGGCCAGCTCGGCGGTGACGCGGTCGGCGTGCGCGGGCTCGGCGAGCCAGGTGCCGAGGCGCGCGCCGATGCCCACGGCGTGCAGGCGGCCTCGTACGACGTCGGCGGAGAGGAAGTTCTCCCCCACGAAGTCGCCGAGGGAGGCGCCCAGCTGGTCCTTCTTGTTCGGGATGATCGCCGTGTGCGGAATGGGCAGGCCGAGCGGGTGCCGGAAGAGGGCCGTCACCGCGAACCAGTCGGCGAGCGCGCCGACCATGCCGGCCTCGGCGGCCGCCGCGACGTACCCCGTCCAGGCGCCCGCGCCGGAGTGCTGCGCCCACTTCGCCAGTACGTAGACCAGCGCGACGAAGACGAGCAGTCCCGTCGCCGTGATCTTCATCCGGCGCACGCCGCGCCGCTTCTCCTCGTCGGCGGGGCTGTACGTGAAGCCACCGGGGGCGGGGGTCACGGGGCTCCTCGCGCCGGGGGCCGAGGGCTCGGCCGCCCCGAACGGAGTACGCCCCGCAGGGTGACCCTCATGGGACCTTCCCTCCCCGTCTCCCTCAGTGTTTTCCGCCGTGTTTTCCGCCGAGTTTTCCGCCGCGTTCTTACTCTCCACTCACTCCACCTGGCCCGTTCGCCTCGTCCTCATCAGTACTGTCCCCACGTATCGCCACGTCCTGTGTTCTGCGCCCCTTCCTCACCTACTCCTGGAACGAACGACAAGTTCCCGGCGTCGGTAAGGGCAGAGGGGGGCAGTGTCGGCCGCCTCACGGCCCATGCCGCATCATGGGGTGATCACACCGGAGCCTCGGGGCTCCCCCTGCCCGAGGAGAAAGAGCCCGCATGACCAAGCGTCACGGTTATGCCCTTCTCGCCGCGGTCATCGCGGTCATAGTGGTGATTTCCGCCGCCATATACGTCGGCGTCACCGGCACCGACGACGGCTCGCAGGACACCATCAGCGCGGGTCCGCACACCCCTCGCAACTCCGCGGCACCCGCCTCCTCCGGCACCTGGGTCGGCTCCTGGTCCGCCTCCCCCGCGGGGGCCGAGCCGGGCACCGAACGCAAGGGCTTCGCCGGCCGCTCCCTCCGCAACGTCGTGCACACCAGCGTCGGCGGCGAGAGCGCCCGCATCACCCTGTCGAACCTCTACGGAACCACGCCGCTGAGCATCACGCACGCCTCGCTCGCGCTGGCCTCCGCGTCGAACGACCCGGCCGCCGCGCCCGGCACGCTGCGCCGCCTCACGTTCGACGGCAACACCTCGGTGGTGATCCCGCCGGGCGCCCAGGTGATGAGCGACGCCGCCCGTCTGCGCGTCCCGCACGACTCCGACCTGCTGGTCACGACGTACTCGCCGACCCCCTCGGGCCCCGTCACCTACCACCCGCACGCACGCCAGATCAGCTACGTGGCGGAGGGTGACCGCACCGAGGACCCGGCAGGCGACGCCTACACCGAGCAGAGCCCGTTCTGGCGCTACCTCTCCGCGGTGGACGTGCTGAGCCACGAGACCGACGGCACCGTCGTCGTCTTCGGCGACTCCATCACCGACGGCATCACGTCCACGATGGGCGCCAACCGCCGCTGGACCGACGTCCTGGCCGACCGGATGCGCGCCGAGTCCGGCGCGCCCCGCTACGGCGTCGTGAACCAGGGAATCAGCGGCAACCGCGTCCTGTCCGACGGGCGCGGGCGGCCCGCCGCCAACCCGAGCGGCCTCTCCCGCTTCGACCGTGACGTCCTGGACCGCACGGGCGTCAAGGCCGTCGTCATAGCTCTCGGTGTCAACGACATCCTGCGCAACCCGCACCAGAACAACCCGGACCGCATCATCGAGGGCCTGCGCGAACTGACCCGCCAGGCGCACACCCGCGGCCTGCGCGTCGTCGGCGCCACGCTGATGCCGTTCGGCGGCCACCGCGGCTACGAACCCGCTCTCGAAGCGGTGCGCCAGTCCGTGAACGACCAGATCCGCTCGGGCAAGGTCTTCGACGACTTCGTCGACTTCGACCGCGCCCTGCGCGACCCGTACGACCCGCGCACGCTGCGGGAGCGGTACGACTCGGGCGACCATCTGCACCCCTCGGACGCGGGCTACCGCAAGATGGCGGAGACGTTCAACCTCGCGCACCTGAAGGGGTCGGCGGCGGCCGAGCTCTGACAGCCCTTCACCTGCGGGGCCGGGGCCGGCTGCGGCTGGTCGCGCAGCTCCCCGCTCCCCGCGCCCCTTGCGCGGCCCCTCAGCCGCGCTCCCTACGGCGTTCCAGCTTCTCGCGGCGGCGCTCCTCCTTCAGGCGCAGCTTCTCGGCCCTGCGCAGCTTGCGTTCGACGCCGACGCCGCCCATCAGGGCGAAGCCCTTGACGACCACGCGGGGCGAGCCGGGCGTGCCGGGGCCGGTCGCCCGGTCGTCGAAGCCGCCCATGATGCCGAAGCCCTTGACCACGACGTTCATCTCCGGCGGCACGGTGACCTGGATGCCGCCCATGACGGTGAAGCAGAGGATCTCCACGTCGCGCTCCGTGAAGTAGGCCTCGCGCAGATCGATCTCACCGCCGCCCCACATCACGAACGAGGAGAACCGCCGGCCGACCACCCAGCCGCCCTTGCGGCCGAACCCGCTCCAGAAGGCGAAGCCGAAGGTCGACGTGGGCTCGCCGTCCACCACCCGCGCCGCCCAGTCGACGGCGGCCGGGTCGTCGCTCCCGGGCCGCTTCACCATGGAGACCTTGGCGGCGCCGTGCGCCGGCAGGTCACGGGTGATCGGCTCCAACTCGCCGTACGTACGCGCCTTGTACGCGGCGTCGAGGCGCTCCTCGAACTCCGTCATGTCGAGGCGGCCCTCGGCCATCGCGTCCCGGAGTACTTCGGCGACCCGCTCACGGTCGGCGTCGGAGGCCCGCAGGTCGGGGAGTTCTTCACTCATGAGGAGCAGCCTACGAGGTCGCCTTGTCCGCGTACATCTTGGCGATGACCGCCTCGATGTCGGGCTCCCTGACCGACAGATCGGCCAGTGGATACCGGGCCGCGATCCGCGCGACGAGCGGAGCCGCCGACTCCGCGGCAGGGAAGGCGAGCCACTGCCGCGGGCCCTCCACCCTCACCACCCGCGCCGACTCGACCTCGATGGGCGGGAGTTCCCGCTCCAGGTCCACGACCAGGGTGCGCTCGCTCTCCCCCACCTCGTGCAGCCCGGCGAGCGGACCGTCGTACATGAGACGCCCGTGGTCGATGACCATCACGCGCTTGCAGAGCTGCTCGATGTCGGTGAGGTCGTGGGTGGTGAGGAGGACCGTCGTGCCGGTCTCCGCGTTCAGGTCCCGCAGGAAGCCCCGCACCTTCGCCTTGCTGATGACGTCCAGGCCGATCGTCGGCTCGTCCAGATAGAGCACCTCGGGGTCGTGCAGGAGCGCCGCCGCGATGTCGCCGCGCATCCGCTGGCCGAGGGAGAGCTGGCGTACGGGGACGTCCAACAGGGGGCCCAGCTCCAGGAGTTCGACGCAGCGGTCGAGGTTCTCCCGGAAGCGGGCGTCCGGGATGCGGTACATGCGGTGCATCAGGCGGTACGAGTCGATCAGCGGCAGGTCCCACCACAGGGTCGTGCGCTGGCCGAAGACCACGCCGATGCGGTGCGCGAGGCGCGTGCGTTCGCGGGAGGGGTCGATCCCGGCGACCCGCAGTCGGCCGCCGCTCGGCGTGAGGATGCCCGTCAGCATCTTGATCGTCGTCGACTTGCCCGCGCCGTTCGGCCCGATGTAGCCGACCATCTCACCGCGCGGCACGGTGAACGAGATCCCGTCGACGGCCCGCACCTCGTGCCGCTCGCGCCGCAGGAATCCCGTCTTCTTGCGTACGTCGAAGACCTTCTCGACGCCGTCCAGCTCGATGAGGTCCATCACCATGACACTTCAGCTCCCTGTGCTGCGGTACGAACGGAGGCCCGTGCGCCAGGCGAGACCGGCGAGAGCGAGGCAGGCGACGGCGACCAGCGGGGGTGTGAAGGCGGTCCACACCGGCAGGTCCAGCGGGTAGGGCCGCCCCAGGACGTACAGCGCGGGCAGCCAGTTCACGAAGGCCAGCGGCAGGACGAAGGTGACGCCGCGCACCAGGTCCTTGGCGAAGACGGACGGCGGGTACTGGAGCAGCGTCGTGCCGCCGTACGTGAAGGCGTTCTGCACCTCCGCCGCGTCCCGCGCCACGAACTGGAAGGCCGCCCCCGCCACGAACAGCGCCCCGAAGATGCCCGCGCCGCTGAGCAGCATCAACGGCACCATCGCGGCCTTCGGGGCGGTCCAGTCGATGTCCAGGACCACGAGCGCGTACGTCAGGACGAACGCGCCCTGCGTCAGCCGGCCGAGCCGGTGCAGCCCGAACCGGTCGGCGGCGACCTGCGCGATGACCGGGGCGGGCCGTACGAGAAGCGTGTCCAGCGTGCCGTCGCGCACCCGCTTGCCGAGGCGGTCCATGGAGCCGAGGGACAGGTCGGCGAGGCCGAACGCGGTGCACGACGCGCCGTACAGGAAGGCGATCTCGGAGAGCGAGTAGCCGCCGAGCCGGTCCACCTGGGAGAACATCAGCAGGATCGCCGCGAAGTCGAACGCGGTCACCGCGAAGTTGCCGAGCGCGGTCATCGCGAAGGACAGGCGGTACGCCATGAGGGAGCGGATCCACATGCCGGAGATCAGCCGATAGGCACGCACCCCGGTGCGCACCTCGGCCAGCCTGAAACGCCCCCTCGCCGATCCGCAGCACGCCTTCGCCGACCCGCAGCACGCCTTCTCCCACCCGCAGCACGCCTTCGCCGACTCGCAGCACACCCGCGCCGATCCGCAGCACGCCTTCGCCGACCCGCAGCACGCCTTCGCCGACCCGGAACACGCCTTCGCCGGTCCGGAGCACGCCTTCGCCGACCCGCAGCACGCCTTCTCCCACCCGCAGCACGCCTTCGCCGACCCGCAGCACACCCGCGCCGATCCGCAGCACGCCTTCGCCGACCCGGAACACGCCTTCGCCGATCCGGAGCACGCCTTCGCCGACCCGCAGCACACCCGCGCCGATCCGGAGCACGCCTTCGCCCACCCGCAGCGCGCCTTCGCCACCCAGGAGCGCGCCCGCGCCAGCCCGGACCGCACCCGCGTCAAGTCACCCACCCTGCACCACCACCCGTCGGGTCGCCACGGTCTGCAGCAGTCGTCCGGCCGTCAGGAGTGCCGCGGCCCAGCCGAGCTGGAAGGCGTACGTGCGGAGCAGGTCGACGCCCGTGTGCCGGCCGAGGAACACGTCGGCGGGCACCTGGAGCAGCGCCGACCAGGGCAGCGCGCGGGCGATCTCGCCGAGCGCGCCGGGGAAGACGTTCAGCGGCAGCAGCATCCCGGAGAAGAAGGTGCCCGCGAGCATCGCCACCTGTGTGACGCCCGCGCCGTCCATCAGCCAGAACGCGGTCAGCGCCACCAGGAAGCGCAGCGCGAAGCTGACCAGCGCGCCGAGCACCACGGCCAGCAGGAACGCCAGCCAGCGCAGCGGATCGGCGGGCAGCGCCAGGTCGAAGACGAGCGCGCCGATCGCCATCGGCACGACCCCCCGCCCGAGCAGCTGGAACAGGGCCCTCCCCAGATCGCTCGCCAGCCACCAGGCCTGGAGGTCCGCGGGCCGGTACAGGTCGACGGCGATGTCCCCGGTGCGGATCCGCTCGATCAGCTCGCCCTCGAAGCCGCCGCCCATCAGCGCCATCACGGTGAGCAGCGCCTGCCCGAGCCAGACGAACGTGACCGCCTGCGCCTGGTCGTACCCGCCGAGGCCCGGCCGCTCGTCCCAGAGCGCGATGTAGGTGTAGGCGAGGATCAGCCCGAAGACGGTGTTGGTGAACACCCCCGCCGCGGTCGCGATCCGGTATGTGGCGTATCTGCGGAAGCCCCCCTCGGCGACGGCCGCGTACAAACGGAACCGTCCTGCGCGCACAAGCATCCCTCTCACCGTGGGCCTCGTCCCGAATCGGGCCAAAGCGCAGGATCGTAGTGTGGTCGGGAACGCTCGCGCCAGGCATTTTCGGCGCGGGACGCGTGCCTGTGCCTTACGCGTGTGGCGACAGTGTGCAATGGGGTTTACGAGGCGTACTGGACGTACGACGCTAACCGGGAGTTTCGCGAGACATGAGCGACGAGCCGCAGCAGCAGGGCGCCGCCGGACAGGGTGGCGCGGCCACCGGGACCGGCAAGGCCAAGAAGCCGAAGCGCCCCAAGCGCAAGGGCTGGCGGCGGATCTTCCCGACCTGGCGCATGGTCCTCGGCGGTTTCATCCTGCTCGTCCTGCTGGTCGTGGGCGCCTTCATGGCCGGTTACATGCTGGTCGACATCCCCTCGGCGAACGCCGCGGCGACCAAGCAGAGCAACGTCTACCTGTACGCCGACGGCACCGAGATCGCCCGCGACGGCGAGGTGAACCGCGAGAAGGTGCCGCTCACGCAGATCCCCCTGAGCGTCCAGCGCTCCGTGCTCGCCGCCGAGGACCGCGACTTCTACAGCGAGTCCGCGGTCGACCCGAAGGCGATGATCCGGGCCGCCTGGAACACCGTCACCGGCAAGGGCAAGCAGTCCGGCTCCACGATCACCCAGCAGTACGTGAAGAACTACTACCTGGGCCAGGAGCAGACGGTCACCCGCAAGGTGAAGGAGTTCTTCATCTCCATCAAGCTGGACCGCGAGGTGAGCAAGGGCGAGATCCTCTCCGGCTATCTGAACACCAGCTACTTCGGCCGCAACGCGTACGGCGTGCAGGCCGCCGCCCAGGCGTACTACGGCAAGAACGTCAAGGAGCTCTCCACCGCCGAGGGCGCCTACCTCGCGACGCTCCTCAACTCCCCCAACGCGTACGACGTAGCCACGCACCCCGAGAACAAGCAGCGCGCGACGGGCCGCTGGAACTACGTCCTGGACGGCATGGTCAAGGAGGGCTGGCTCAGCAGGTCCGAGCGGGCCGGCATCAAGTTCCCGATGCCCGACGAGGCGAAGGGCACGGCGGGCCTGTCCGGCCAGCGCGGCTACGTCGTCAAGGCCGTCGAGGACTACCTCACCGCCAACGAGATCATCGATGCGGAGACCCTCGCCAAGGGCGGCTACCGCATCACCACGACCCTCCAAAGAGACCGCCAGGACGCCTTCAAGAAGGCCGTCGACGACCAGGTGATGTCGAAGGTCGACAAGGGCGCCCGCAAGGTCGACCGCAACGTCCGCGCGGGCGGCGCCTCCATCGACCCGGCCACCGGCAAGGTCGTCGCGATGTACGGCGGCATCGACTACACCAAGCAGTACGTCAACAACGCGACCCGCCGCGACTACCAGGTCGGCTCCACCTTCAAGCCGTTCGTGTTCACCTCCGCGGTCGAGAACGGCTCCGTCACCCAGGACGGCCGCCCCATCACCCCGAACACCGTCTACGACGGCACCAACAAGCGCCCCGTGCAGGGCTGGAGCGGCGGCGCGTACGCCCCCGAGAACGAGGACCAGGTGTCCTACGGCGACACCACCGTCCGCGAGGCCACCGACAAGTCCGTGAACTCGGTGTACGCGCAGATGGCCGTCGACGTCGGCGCCGACAAGGTCAAGGACACCGCGATCGCCCTCGGTGTCCCGGAGAAGACCCCGGACCTCACCGCCTCCCCCTCCATCGCGCTCGGCCCGTCCACCGCGAGCGTCCTCGACATGGCCGAGGCGTACGCGACCCTGGCCAACCACGGCGAGCACGGCACGTACACGCTCGTCGAGAAGATCACCAAGGACGGCGTGGAGATCGACCTGCCGGAGCAGGAGACCGAGCAGGCCGTGACCCGCGAGGCCGCCGACACCACCACCTCCGTCCTGCGCAGCGTCGTGCAGGGCGGCACCGGCACGGCGGCCCAGGGCGCGGGCCGCCCCGCCGCGGGCAAGACCGGCACCGCCGAGAACGACACCGCGGCCTGGTTCGCCGGATACACCCCCGACCTCGCCACGGTCGTCGCCGTCATGGGCCAGGACCCGGACACCGGCGCGCACACCCCGCTGTACGGCGCGCTCGGCGAGTCCCGCATCAACGGCGGCGCCTACCCGGCCCGCGTCTGGGCGCAGTTCACCAAGTCCGCCCTGGAGGGCAAGCCGGTCAAGGACTTCGACCTGGAGGTGGCGCGGGGCGCGGACACGCCGCCGCCGACCGACCCGGCCACCGGCGGCACCCAGGAACCGGAGACGGGCGGCCCCACCACCGACGACCCCACCGACGGCGGCACGACGGACGGCGGCCCCACCGACGGGGGCGCCACCACCGGCGGACAGGTCACCGGCGGCGCCACCACGGACGGCGGCCAGGACCCCGGCGGGCAGACCGGCGGCCAGACGGGTGACCAGACCGACGGCGGCACGCTCGATGGAGGCATGCTCGACGGAGGCACACTCGACGGAGGCGCCGCCCAGGGCGGCCCGACGGGCGGCGGCACCGACACCGGAGGAGGGACCGGCGACGGCGCGGTCGGCGGGGCGCTCGGCGGCCTGACGGACGGCTAGGGCCTGTGTCGGGGCACGGTCAGTGCCCCGAAGTGGCCTTCAGGCCGACGACAGCGACCAGCAGCAGACACACGAAGAAGATCCGGGCGGCGGTGACGGGCTCGCCCAGGATCACCATGCCGAGCACCGCCGCACCGGCTGCGCCGATGCCCACCCACACGCCGTACGCGGTACCGATGGGCAGCGACTTGGCGGCGTACGACAGGAGCAGCATGCTCGCGACGATGCCCGCGCCCGTGAACACGCTCGGCCACAGCCGCGTGAACCCGTCCGTGTACTTCATCCCGATCGACCAGCCCACTTCGAGCAGACCGGCGACGATCAACAGAACCCAGGCCATGACGGCACCTCCGACGAGTAGAGAGAAGGGGTGCGTCGTCTTTGCGGAAACCCGGTACGGCGCGTCTCGTCGGGGTCGTTCCACGGTAGCAAAGGCCATACGTGAGGGGCTGGTGACAGTGGTCACCAGCGGTCCAGCCCCTGGCACCTGCTCTACAGGTACAGACCCGTCGAGTCCTCGGAACCCTCGAAACGGTCGGCGGCCACGGCGTGCAGATCGCGCTCGCGCATCAGGACGTACGCCACGCCCCGCACCTCGACCTCGGCGCGGTCCTCCGGGTCGTACAGGACCCGGTCACCCGGCTCGACCGTACGTACGTTCTGCCCGACCGCGACCACCTCGGCCCAGGCGAGCCGCCGGCCCACGGCCGCGGTCGCGGGGATCAGGATGCCGCCGCCGGAGCGGCGCTCGCCCTCGCTGGTGTCCTGCCGCACGAGCACGCGGTCGTGCAGCATCCGGATGGGCAGCTTGTCGTCGTGGTGGGTCTTCTCGCTCACGCCACCGAACCTACCTGCCCCGGCGCCGTATGCGGCCCCCCGGGTCAGCTGTCGCGCCGCCGCGAACCCACCACGAGCAGCCCGACGACGCCCACGGCCACCAGAGCCACCGGGACGATCCGCTCGATGCGGGGCGAACCGTCCTCCGCGACGAACCGGCCCTTCACGTCCGAGACGAATCGGTTCGCCCCGACATACGCCCGGCCAAGTGAGTTGTCCACACTCGACACGACCTTCGCCTTCGCGTCGCCGACGATCGTCTTCGGGTGGACGCGCACCCCGATCTCGTCGAGCGTCTCGGCCAGCTGGTCGCGCCGGCGCTTGATGTCCGCCTCGATCTGCGCAGGGGTCCTGGCATCCGACACCGCGCTGCCTCCAGGTCGTATCGATTGTGTGGACGTGATCTGTGCCCACAGTCTGTCAGCTTCACGCGCGCCGCACCCCACGGCACCCCTATTACGCTCGACTCCGTCACCACACCTTTCACGCCCCTTGCGAGGAGACCGAAGATGAGCGAGCGACTGCAGCCCGGCGACACCGCCCCCGCCTTCACCCTGCCCGACGCCGACGGCAAGGACGTCTCGCTGGCCGACCACAAGGGCCGCAAGGTCATCGTCTACTTCTACCCGGCCGCCCTGACCCCCGGCTGCACCAAGCAGGCGTGCGACTTCACCGACAACCTCGACGTGCTCGCGGCGGCCGGTTACGACGTCATCGGCGTGTCGCCGGACAAGCCGGAGAAGCTCGCGAAGTTCCGTGAGCAGGAGAGCCTCAAGGTCACGCTGGTCGGCGACCCGTCCAAGGAGACCCTGGAGGCGTACGGCGCCTTCGGCGAGAAGAAGCTGTACGGCAAGACGGTGACCGGCGTCATCCGCTCGACCGTCGTGGTCGACGAGCAGGGCAAGGTCGAGCACGCGTTCTACAACGTGAAGGCGACGGGCCACGTGGCGAAGATCATCAGGGACCTGGGCGTCTGAGCGACGCCCCCCGGGCGAGCCCCGCCCTATGACAAAGCGCTGTGACAAAACGGTGTGACAAAGCCCCCCTCGCGGGGGGCTTTCGTTTGCGCGGGCGATGTTCGAGCAAGTGATCCCGGGGGGAGCACGTCCGAAGAACGAAAGGAACCACTCCATGGCGGCCCACGAAGAGACCGAGGCCGATACAGCGGCGGTCAAACGCCACCGCTCCCTGTTCCGGGCCGCCGACCGGCGCAAGAACCCGCCGCTGCGCCGCACCGACATCACGGTCACGGACGAGGCCGCGGTGAAGCGGGCGGTGAAGGCGGCCTCGCTCGGCAATGCCATGGAGTGGTTCGACTTCGGCATCTACAGCTATCTGGCCGTCACCATCGGCCATGTGTTCTTTCCATCCGGGAACGACACGGTCCAGCTGATCTCCTCCTTCGCGACCTTCGCGGTGTCCTTCCTGGTCCGCCCCATCGGCGGCATGGTGTTCGGCCCGATGGGCGACAAGATCGGCCGCAAGAAGGTCCTCGCCCTGACGATGATCATGATGGCGATCGGCACGCTCGCCATCGGCCTGATCCCGTCCTACGCCACGATCGGCTTCTGGGCGCCGGTCCTGCTGATCCTCTTCCGCCTGGTCCAGGGCTTCTCCACGGGCGGCGAGTACGGCGGCGCCTCCACCTTCATCGCCGAGTACGCCCCCGACAAGCGGCGCGGCTACTTCGGCAGCTTCCTGGAGCTGGGCACGCTGGCCGGCTACACGGGCGCGGCCGGACTCGTCCTCATCCTCAACAGCGCCCTCGGCTCGGACGCCATGGAGTCCTGGGGCTGGCGCATCCCGTTCCTCGTCGCCGGACCGCTCGGCCTCGTAGGCCTCTACCTGCGTCTCAAGCTCGACGAGACACCGGCATTCCAGAAAATGGAGGACGCCACCTTCCACTCGGCGTCCGAAGGCGCCTCCACCGTGGAGACCACGGCCAAGGGTGACCTCGCGAAGATCTTCCGGAACCACTGGCCGACGCTGATCCTCTGCGTCGCGCTGGTCGGCGCGTACAACGTCACCGACTACATGCTGCTGTCGTACATGCCGACGTACCTCTCCGACGAACTCGGCTACGACGACTCCCACGGCCTGCTGATCCTCATCGGCACGATGATCGTCCTGATGCTGATCATCAACCAGGTGGGCAAGCTGTCCGACCACTTCGGCCGCAAGCCGCTGCTGATGACGGGCATGCTGAGCTTCCTGGTCCTGTCCGTCCCGGCATTCCTCCTGATCAAGCAGGGCAGCCTCGTGGCCGTCTCCGGCGGCATGCTCCTGCTCGGCCTCTCCCTGGTCTGCCTCCTCGGCACGATGTCGGCGACGCTCCCGGCCCTCTTCCCCACCTCCGTCCGCTACGGCTCCCTCTCCGTCGGCTACAACCTCTCCGCCTCCCTCTTCGGCGGCACGGCCCCCCTGGTGATCACGTCCCTGATCAGCATCACGGGCACGGACATGGTCCCGGCGTACTACTCGATGGCGGCGGCCGTCGTCGGCGTCATCGCGGTGGCCTGCATGAAGGAAACGGCCCAGAAGCCACTCTCGGGCTCACCGCCGTCGGTGGAGACGAAGAGGGAGGCGGCGGAACTGGTGGAGGCCCAGGCGACGGCCCCGAAGTTCTGAGCTCCTGCCGACCCCTTCCGGAACGGCCCGCCCCAGCTGCAAGTGGGGTGGGCCGTTCCGCATTTCGGGCGTGACGGTCCGATTTTCGGTTCGTTACTCCGTACGAGGCCGCGAACGGGTGGCCGGATACGGAGGGGCAGATGCCGGTCAGCCGGTACACCAGGGAACGCCCGGAGGGCGTCTACAGCAAGAGTCACCTCATGGCGATGGTCGCTGAGGCACGCAACTGGGCCGATCTGATGCGCCGCCTGGGCCTCGGGACGAGCGGCGGGCAGCGCCGCGTGTTGCAGGAGAAGGTGATCCAGCATGGGCTCGACACGAGCCACTTCGCCAAACGCAGCCCATGGCGTAAGTATCCGGACGCCGCCATTGCCGAAGCCGCAGCGTCATCGACTTCCCTGCGCGAAGTAGCACTGAAGCTGGGTGCCACACCGGCTACAGGGACGCTCTCCCACATCCGGCGCCGTATCGGCACCGCAGGCATCGACATCAGCCACTTCCCTGGCATCGACCGTCCCGAGGTGGACCTTCCCGTCACCACCGAGGAACTGCGGACGGCGGCCTTGACGGCCACCAGTGTGCGCGGCGTGGCTCGCGCGTTGAGCGTGCCGGACGACAGCCGCTCCCGCGCAACACTGAGTCGCATGCTGCGCGCTCAGCACATCGACACCAGGCACTTCTCCCACCAGCGTCTACTCATCCGGGAGGAAGACCTGCGCGACCTGGTACGGAGCTGCACGAGCTATGCCGATGTGATGCGTGGTCTCGGCATGGAGGTCAACGACACGAATCACCGCCGTGTCCGCCGCACGGCGGCACGCCTCCATCTCGACACGAGTCACTTCAAACGCAGGGCTTGGGGGCAGCCGGAGCGCCCCGCACCACCGTCGACCGCACACCGGGTGTTGGTCGTACTGCCGGACGACGCCGGGCGGACCAGGAGGCCCCAGCTCCACCGGGCCCTGACCGAAATCGGAGTCCCGTACCAATGCGCGTGGTGTGGCAGCACCGGTGAATGGCTGGGGCAGTCGGTCACTTTGCAGATCGACCACGTCAACGGAGACTGGCGCGACAACCGACGGGAGAACCTGCGGTATCTGTGCCCCAACTGCCACGCGTTGACGGAGACGTGGTGCCGCCGGAAGGGGCAACCGCCTCTCGCCGGTCAGCCTGCCCTACCCGTACACTGAACGCCGCCGGTCAAACACACTGACCGTTTTTGAGCGGCCGTGATGGAATTTGGCAGTCATGCTGGGTTTAGGTCCCAGTGGGTTCACACCCGTGTGGGTTCGAGTCCCACCGGCCGCACTTTTTGCGGGCTGTGTGGCCGGTCGGCTTGAGACCGGCCGCACAGCCCGTTTGCGTCAGCCCAACAACTCCCGGACCACCGGCACCAACCCCCGGAACGCCTCCCCCCGATGGCTGATCGCGTTCTTCTCCGCGGGCGAGAGCTCCGCGCACGTGCGCGTCTCGCCGTCCGGCTGGAGGATCGGGTCGTAGCCGAAGCCTCCGGAGCCCGAGGGGGCCTGGCGCAGTACTCCCCGGAGTCGGCCCTCCACCACTCGCTCCGTGCCGTCGGGGAGCGCCAGGGCCGCCGCGCAGGCGAAGTGGGCGGCGCGGTGGTTCGGGGGGATGTCGGAGAGCTGGGCCAGGAGGAGGGCCAGGTTGGCCTGGTCGTCGCCGTGGCGGCCGGACCAGCGGGCGGAGAAGATGCCGGGGGCTCCGCCGAGGACGTCGACGCAGAGGCCCGAGTCGTCGGCGACGGCGGGCAGGCCGGTGGCCCGGGCGAGGGCGTGCGCCTTGAGCAGGGCGTTCTCGGCGAAGGTGACGCCGGTTTCCTTGACGTCGGGGATCTCGGGGTAGGCGTCCGCGCCGACGAGCTCATGAGTGAGGCCTGCGTCGGCGAGGATCGCCTTCAGCTCCGTGATCTTGCCGTTGTTGCGGGTGGCGAGGATGAGGCGGGTCATGCCCCCAGTATTACGGCGTGCAGACCCTTGTCAGTTCGCCCGCCGCGTCGGTGACCGGGCTGACGTCAGGAGTGTTGTCGCCGTTCTTGATGGCGTCGCGGACGTTGTCGACGGCCTTGTCGAGGTCGTCGACGGCCTTGCCCACGTCGGCGTCGTCGGTCTTGTCGTCGATCTTGTCGAGGTTCTTGCCGATGTCGTCGAGCGCCCGGTCCGCCTCGGCGGGGTTGTCGGCGGCGTTCGAGACGGCCTGTTGCAGGTCGGTGACGCTGTCGGCGATGGTGTCCGCGGTCTGGACGCAGTCCAGGGCCTTGGAGACGGCGTCGCAGCCGACGAGGCCGACGCCTGCCGGTACGACGATCAGGGCTGTGGCGACAGCGGTGGCGATACGACGGTGGCGCGCGGCCATGGTTCGGTCCCTCCCCGGGGTGCGTACGGACGCACGGTTCTGCCCGTGCGCCCGTACTCGTTACAACGCCGGGCGCGGGTGGTTGGTTGCTCGGCGTGACCTACGTCGCTATCGCGTCGCTTCGAGCGCCTCGCGCTGGACGGCGGCGAGGTCCTCGCAGCCGCCGACGGCGAGGTCGAGGAGCGCGTTGAGTTCCTTGCGGTCGAAGGGCTCGGCCTCGGCGGTGCCCTGGACCTCGACGAAGCGGCCGTCGCCGGTGCAGACGACGTTCATGTCGGTGTCGGCCCTGACGTCCTCCTCGTAGCAGAGGTCGAGGAGGGGTACGCCGCCGACGATGCCGACGGAGACGGCGGAGACGGTGTCGGTGAGGGGCTTGCGGCCGGCCTTGACGATCTTCTTGCCCTGGGCCCAGGCGACGGCGTCGGCGAGGGCGACGTACGCGCCGGTGATGGCGGCGGTGCGGGTGCCGCCGTCGGCCTGGAGGACGTCGCAGTCGAGGACGATGGTGTTCTCGCCGAGCGACTTGTGGTCGATGACGGCGCGGAGGCTGCGGCCGATGAGGCGGGAGATCTCGTGGGTGCGGCCGCCGATCTTGCCGCGGACGGCTTCGCGGTCGCCGCGGGTGTTGGTGGAGCGGGGCAGCATCGAGTATTCGGCGGTGACCCAGCCCTCGCCGCTGCCCTTGCGCCAGCGCGGGACGCCTTCGGTGACGGAGGCGGTGCAGAAGACCTTGGTGTCGCCGAAGGAGATGAGGACGGAGCCCTCGGCGTGCTTGCTCCAGCCGCGTTCGATGGTGACGGGGCGGAGCTGTGCGGGGGCGCGGCCGTCAATGCGGGGCGAGGGCGTAGAGGACATGCGTCGAGCCTAGCCTTTGAGCGGGCCCGCGAGTTGCCGCCCTTGGGTGCTGTGGTCTGCGGGACGGGCTCGCTCTTCCGTGCGAGAGGCCCCGTCCAGTGCTGCGGACGGGGCCTCTCGGTGCGGGTCTCGCGGTGCGGGCCCCTCGGGTGGGTCTCGCGGTGCGGGTGCTCGCGGTGCGGATGCTCGCGGTGCGGGCCTCTCGGTGCGGGTGCTCCCGGTGCGGGCCCCTCGGTGCGGGTCTCGCGGTGCGGGTGCTCGCGGTGCGGGTGCTCCCGGTGCGGGCCCCTCGGTGCGGGTCTCGCGGTGCGGGTGCTCGCGGTGCGGGTCTCGCGGTGCGGGTGCTCGCGGTGCAGGCCCCTCGGTGCGGGCCCCTCGGTGCGGGCCTCTCGGTGCGGGTCTCGCGGTGCGGGTGCTCGCGGTGCGGGTCTCGCGGTGCGGGTGCTCGCGGTGCAGGCCCCTCGGTGCGGGCCCCTCGGTGCG
>NZ_JBSFRK010000002.1:153572-316212 GCF_053589195.1 Streptomyces sp. NPDC003379
GGTGCTCCGCGGTGTGGGTTCAGGAACTCACATCATGTCTTCGATGTCCGCGGCGATCGGATCGGCGTCCGTGCCGATGACGACCTGGATCGCGGTGCCCATCTTGACGACGCCGTGGGCGCCGGCGGCCTTCAGCGCGGCGTCGTCGACGAGGCTCGGGTCGTGGACCTCGGTGCGGAGGCGGGTGATGCAGCCCTCGACCTCTTCGATGTTGTCGATGCCGCCGAGCCCGGCGACGATCTTCTCAGCCTTGCTGGCCATGTGTTTCTCCCTGGTTCCAAAGGACGCGGCCTCAGCACGCCGTAGGTCCGCTGTGTCACGTTAACGCACGGTTGGACCATCTTCGCGGGCGGTCACGGCGGGCGTGCCCAATGATGACGATCAAGGTGTCGGCTCGCGCCGAGGCGGCGCTCCCACCCGTTCCCAACTCGCTCCAACTGGTCTACACCAGTTTCCCACGACCGCCAAACCTGGCTTGTTCCGGGAGGACGCCGATGAGTTCCGACGCCGCCGCGGTACCGCGGAAGAAGTGGTGGAACGGCCTGTTCCAGGGGTTGCAGAAGATGGGCCGCAGCCTTCAGCTGCCCATCGCGGTCCTGCCGGCGGCCGGCATCCTCAACCGTCTCGGCCAGCCGGACGTCTTCGGTGAGGACGGCCTCGGCTGGACGAACGTCGCGAAGGTGTTCGCGGCGGCGGGCGGTTCGCTGCTGGACTCCTCGCTCGGGCTGCCGCTGCTGTTCTGCATCGGTGTCGCGATCGGCATGGCGAAGAAGGCGGACGGGTCGACGGCGCTCGCGGCGGTCGCCGGTTTCCTCGTCTACTACGGGGTGCTGCGGGCCTTCCCCGAGGACTGCCCCGCGGACACGACGTTCGGCGCCGCGGGCATGTGGAGCGGCGTCTGCGTCGCGGAGGACGGCACGGTCGCGCAGGCAGCGTTCCAGAATCCGGGGGTCTTCGGCGGCATCGTGATGGGTCTGCTGGCCGCGTGGTTCTGGCAGCGCTTCCACCGCGTGAAGCTGGTCGACTGGCTCGGCTTCTTCAACGGCCGTCGGCTGGTGCCGATCATCATGGCCTTCGTGGGGCTCGTCTTCGCGGGCCTGTGCGTCTGGATCTGGCCGCCCATCGGTGACGCGCTGACCAGCTTCTCCAAGTGGCTCGTCGACCTGGGCTGGCTGGGCTCGGGCATCTTCGGTGTCGCCAACCGGGCGCTGCTCACGGTGGGTCTGCACCAGTTCCTGAATACGTTCGTATGGTTCCAGTTCGGCGACTACACGAAGCCGGACGGCACGATGGCGCACGGCGACATCAACCGGTTCCTGGCGGGTGATCCGACGGCGGGCCAGTTCACGTCGGGGTTCTTCCCGATCATGATGTTCGCGCTGCCGGCGGCGGCCCTCGCGATCACGCACTGCGCGCGTCCGGAGCGGCGCAAGGTGGTCGGCGGTCTGATGCTGTCGGTGGGCCTGACGTCGTTCGTCACGGGCATCACCGAGCCGATCGAGTACTCGTTCCTCTTCATCGCGCCGCTGCTGTACGCGCTCCACGTGGTGCTCACCGGTGTCTCGATGGCGGTGACGTGGGCGCTGGGTGTGAAGGACGGCTTCAGCTTCTCCGCGGGGCTGATCGACTACGTCATCAACTGGAGCCTGGCGACCAAGCCGTGGCTGATCATTCTGATCGGTCTTGGCTTCGGCGTCGTGTACTACTTCGTATTCCGCTTCGTCATCACGAAGTTCGATCTGGCGACTCCGGGACGTGAACCGGAGGAGGAGGCGGAGGCGTTGGACAGGGAGCAGACGAAGGCGTAATCGTCCGCCGCGGAGAGCCACGGAGAGGCCGCGGAGAGCCTTCCCCGTCCGCTCAGGGCCCTCGGATCGCAAGGTCCGGGGGCCTTTGGCCTGTCATGTCCAGATATGGCCCAGGCCACAGGAATCGCAGGTTCCTTACGCCACCTTCACCGTGCTACAACAGGTCTACACCACTTATTGGTGTAGACCACGCGGCATTCTCGCCGCGTCCCCCGGAGACGCCGCCGTCCCCCACTTCCATGTCCCCAGGCGGCGCCTTGCCCACTGGAGGAAGTTGTGTCCACGGCCAGTTCCGCTCCCGCGGCCGAGAAGAAGAAGGGCGCCGGCGTGATGGCTGTCATGCAGCGCATCGGCCGCAGCCTCATGC
The DNA here is from genome assembly GCF_053589195.1 of Streptomyces sp. NPDC003379. NCBI lineage: Bacteria > Bacillati > Actinomycetota > Actinomycetes > Kitasatosporales > Streptomycetaceae > Streptomyces > Streptomyces sp. NPDC003379. The sequence goes on from NZ_JBSFRK010000002.1 coordinate 155,748, forward strand.
TGCCGGTCGCCGTGCTGCCCGCAGGCGCCCTGCTCGTCCGTCTCGGCAACCCCGACATGCTGGGCCGGGACTCCTTCCCGGCCTTCGTCACCAAGATCGCCTCCTTCATGGCGGCGGGCGGCAACGCGATCCTCGACAACATGGCGCTGCTGTTCGCCGTCGGCATCGCGATCGGCTTCGCCAAGAAGTCCGACGGCTCGACGGCGCTGGCCGCCGTCACCGGCTACCTCGTCTTCAAGAACGTACTCGCCACGTTCACCGACCCGAACCTCGACAAGATCGCGAAGGTCGTCGACGGCAAGATCGTCATGATCGAGGCCCCCGTGGACGCCAAGGTCCTCGGCGGTGTCGTGATGGGCATCGTCGTGGCCCTGCTGTACCAGAAGTTCTACCGGACCAAGCTGCCCGACTGGGCGGGCTTCTTCGGCGGCCGCCGTCTCGTCCCGATCCTCTCGGCCTTCGCGGGCCTGGTCCTCGGCATCGCGTTCGGCTACATCTGGCCGGTCCTCGGCACGGGTCTGCACAACTTCGGTGAGTGGCTGGTCGGTTCGGGCGCCGTGGGCGCGGGCATCTTCGGTGTCGCCAACCGTGCGCTGATCCCGGTCGGCATGCACCACCTGCTGAACTCCTTCCCGTGGTTCCAGGCGGGCTCGTACGAGGGCAAGAGCGGCGACATCAACCGCTTCCTCGCCGGTGACCCGACCGCGGGCCAGTTCATGACCGGCTTCTTCCCGATCATGATGTTCGCCCTCCCGGCGGCCTGCCTCGCGATCGTCCACTGCGCCCGTCCCGAGCGCCGCAAGGTCGTCGGCGGCATGATGTTCTCGCTCGCGCTCACCGCGTTCGTGACCGGTGTGACCGAGCCGATCGAGTTCACCTTCATGTTCATCGCGCCGGTCCTGTACGCGATCCACGCGGTGCTCACCGGTGTCTCCATGGCGCTGACCTGGGCGCTCGGCATGAAGGACGGCTTCGGCTTCTCGGCGGGCGCGGTCGACTTCTTCCTGAACCTCGGCATCGCGAAGAACCCGTGGGGCCTGGCCCTGGTCGGCCTCTGCTTCGCCGCGGTCTACTACGTGGTCTTCCGCTTCGCGATCACCAAGTTCAACCTCCCGACGCCGGGCCGCGAGTCCGACGAGGAGCTGGCCGAACTCCTGAAGGCCGAGGCGAAGTAGCCTCCGCCCGAACCGGGGACGACGAGAGCCCCCGCCGTTGACACCAACGGCGGGGGCTCTGTCAGATCTCGTACGTGACTCCGGGCGCCGCCAGGTCCGCCGGGCCGTCGTACACGGCGCGCGCGTCCGCGAGGTTGACCTGGGGGTCCGTCCACGGCGGGATATGGGTGAGCAGCAGCCTCCCCGCACCGGCGCGCTGGGCGCACTGGCCGGCCTCGCGGCCGTTGAGGTGCAGGTCGGGGATGTCCTCCTTGCCGTGCGTGAACGCGGCCTCGCAGAGGAACAGATCGGTGCCGGTGGCGAGTTCGTCCAGGTGGTCGCAGGTGCCCGTGTCCCCGGAGTACGTGAGTGACCTCCCGCCGTGCTCGACACGGATGGCGTACGCCTCGACGGGGTGGTGCACCTTCTCGGTGCGCACCGAGAACGGGCCGATGTCGAAGGTGGCCGGCTTGACCGTGTGGAAGTCGAAGACCTCGCTCATCGAGGAGGCCGAGGGCGTGTCGGCGTACGCGGTGGTCAGCCGCTGCTCGGTGCCCTCGGGGCCGTAGACCGGGAGGGGGGCGCAGCGGCCGCCGTCGTGCCGGTAGTACCGCGCCACGAAGTACGCGCACATGTCGATGCAGTGGTCGGCGTGCAGATGGCTGAGGAAGATCGCGTCGAGGTCGTACAGACCGATGTGGCGCTGCAGCTCGCCGAGGGCGCCATTGCCCATGTCGAGCAGCAACCGGAAGCCGTCGGCCTCTACGAGGTAGCTCGAACAGGCCGATTCCGCGGACGGAAACGACCCCGAGCAGCCGACGACGGTGAGCTTCATGAAGCTGGGACCTCCGCGCTGGCAGGAGAGCTGGGGGGTGGTGTGCGGTCCGTCGAGCGTAAGGCGCAAAAGGCCTGGTCGCTCCTCCGTCGAGGGCCGTTGTGGGGGAACTCACCTGCGCTGTCACCGGTTCGGGGGGCGCGTGGGGCCGTTGGTGGGGCGGCGGGCGGTACGAGGAGTGCGCCGGTACCGTCGTGCGTATGGACACGTCGTGGTGGCTCGCGCTGGCCGCCGTGGTGGTGCTGGCCCTGGTCGTCGCGCTGGTGGACGGCTGGGGCCGCGGGCCGCGGCGGTCGAGCACCCGTCCGCCGGGCCGGCCGCGGCCGCCGCGGGGGCCCCGGCGGCGGTTGCCCGCGCCGCGGCCCGCGGAGATCTGGTGGGCGCGGGTGCCCTACGAGGACGGGCCCGGCGGGAAGGACCGGCCGTGTCTGGTCCTCTCGGTGCGCGGGGAGAGGGCCCTCGTCGCGAAGATCACCAGCCGGTACCACGAGGAGCGGGCGGGCGTGATTCCGCTGCCGCCGGGCTCGGTGGGTGACGCGGAGGGGCGTCCCAGTTTCCTGGAGACCGATGAGCTGAGGGACGTACCGCTGTGGGAGTTCCGGCGCAGGGCGGGGGTGGTGGATCCGGTGTTGTGGGATCAGGTGCGGTACTTGGCCGGTTGAGCCTGGAGATGCCGCTGCCCGGGCTGGAGAACCAGGCCGGGCAGCGGGATTCCGAGCCGACTACGCCCAGAGTTGCCCGTGCAGCGTCTCGATCGCCGCCTCGGTCGTCGCCGCGGTGTAGACGCCCGTCGACAGGTACTTCCAGCCGCCGTCGGCGACGACGAAGACGATGTCGGCGCTCTCGCCGGCCTTGACGGCCTTGTTGCCCATGCCGATCGCCGCGTGCAGCGCCGCGCCCGTGGAGACGCCCGCGAAGATGCCCTCCTGCTGGAGGAGTTCGCGCGTGCGCGTCACCGCGTCGGCCGAGCCGACGGAGAAGCGGGTGGTCAGCACGGAGGCGTCGTACAGCTCGGGGACGAAGCCCTCGTCGAGGTTGCGCAGGCCGTAGACGAGGTCGTCGTAGCGCGGCTCGGCGGCGACGATCTTGATGTCCGGCTTCTGTTCGCGCAGATAGCGGCCGACGCCCATGAGCGTGCCCGTGGTGCCGAGGCCCGCCACGAAGTGGGTGATGGTGGGCAGGTCCGTGAGGATCTCCGGGCCCGTCGTGGCGTAGTGGGCGCCCGCGTTGTCGGGGTTGCCGTACTGGTAGAGCATGACCCAGTCCGGGTGCTCGGCGGCCAGTTCCTTGGCGACGCGGACCGCGGTGTTGGAGCCTCCGGCCGCCGGGGAGGAGATGATCTCGGCGCCCCACATGGCGAGCAGGTCGCGCCGCTCCTGCGAGGTGTTCTCCGGCATGACGCACACGATGCGGTAGCCCTTGAGCTTGGCCGCCATGGCGAGCGAGATGCCGGTGTTGCCGGAGGTCGGCTCCAGGATCGTGCAGCCGGGCGTCAACCGGCCGTCCTTCTCGGCCTGTTCGACCATGTGCAGCGCGGGCCGGTCCTTGATGGAGCCGGTCGGGTTGCGGTCCTCCAGCTTGGCCCAGATGCGGACGTCGTCGGACGGCGACAGGCGCGGCAGGCGGACGAGCGGCGTGTTGCCGACCGCGGCGAGCGGGGAGTCGTAGCGAGGCATCCGGGATCGGGCCTAGACCATGCCGCCGGCGACGGCCGGCAGGATCGTGACGCTGTCGCCGTCGGCGAGCTTCGTGGAGATGCCGTCGAGGAAGCGGACGTCCTCGTCGTTGAGGTACACGTTCACGAAGCGGCGCAGCTTGCCGTCGTCGACGATGCGCTCGGCGATGCCCGCGTGCCGCGAGTCGAGGTCGGTGAAGAGCTCGGCGAGGGTTCCTCCGCTGCCCTGGACGGCCTTCTCGCCGTCGGTGTAGGTGCGGAGGATGGTCGGGATGCGGACCTCGATGGCCATGGCTGAGGGCTCCTGTCGGAAGAGTTCGGGTGAGTGGGCGCGCGGCGGCCCGGTGGTGCGCCGGTGTGCGCGTTCGTACGCGGATGAGGCGCCGCGGCCCGTTTCCGGCCGTACGGCGGCAGGGGTCAGCGCGAACAGATGGCGCTGCTGAGCCTGCACAGGTCGACGTGCAGACGCGCCACGAGCAGCATGCCCGGCATCTTGTCGCTCACGTCGTAGGGAACCATGGGCTCATCGTATCGATTCCCGGTCCGGGTTCTGGAATGTGATCTCGCATGGTGGACGGTTTCCGTCCATTAGCTGGATGCCGGGAGGTAGGTGACCGTCGGGGCGCCCGTCGCCGGGTGCACCGCGACCTCCGCCGTCACGCCGTACACCTCGGCGAGCATCTCGCTGGTCAGGACCTCCTTGGGGGTGCCGGAGGCGACCGGCCGGCCGTCCCGCAGGACGTACAGGCGGTCGCAGTAGTACGCCGCGAGGTTCAGGTCGTGCAGGGCGAGGAGATTGGTCGTGCCGAGGCCGCCGACCAGGCCGAGGATCTCCAGCTGGTAGCGGATGTCGAGGTGGTTGGTCGGTTCGTCGAGGATGAGGACCGTGGGCTGTTGCACCAACGCCCGCGCCACCAGGGCGCGTTGGCGCTCGCCGCCGGAGAGCGCGGCGAAGGAGCGGTCGGCGAGGCCCGCCGCGCCGACGCGGGCGAGGGCGGCCCGCACCAGTTCCTCGTCGCGCCCGGTGTCGCCCTCCCAGAAGCGTTTGTGCGGGGAGCGGCCCATCGCGACGATCTGCCGCACGGTGAGGTCGAAGCCCGCCTGGCCGTCCTGCGGGACGGTGGCGATGTGCCGGGAGCGGGCCTTGGCGCCGAGGCCCGCCAGGTCGGTCCCGTCCAGCAGGACGCGGCCCTCGGTGGGGGTGAGCGCCCCGTACACGCAGCGCAGCAGGGTCGTCTTGCCGCTGCCGTTGGGGCCGACGACGCCGACCGTCTCGCCCTCGGCGACGGCCAGTGAGACGCCGTCGAGCAGGCGTGCGCCGCCGGGAAGGGTGTAGCCGACGTTCTCGGCGCGCAGCATCATGCCGACACCCCTTCGTGCGTCTGGCTCCTGCGCAGCAGCCACAGGAAGAACGGGCCGCCGGTCAGCGCGGTGAGCACGCCGACCGGGATGTCCTGCGGCGCGGCCACCGTGCGTGCGGCGAGGTCGGCGCCGACCAGGAACACCGCTCCCATCAGCGCCACCACCGGCAGCAGCGGGCGGTGGGCGGCGCCGACCAGCATGCGGGCGGCGTGCGGCACCATCAGGCCGACGAAGCCGATGGCGCCGCTGTACGCGACGAGGACTCCCGTCAGGAGCGAGGCGAGGACGAAGACGGCGGCGCGGAAGCGGGCCGTGTCCAGGCCGAGGACGGTGGCGCCCTCCTCGCCGACGAGCAGCAGGTCCAGGGGTCTGGCCAACGCGACCAGGAGCGCCGTGCCGACGGCCAGGACGGCGCAGGGCAGGGCGAGCATGTCCCAGCGGGCGCTGCCGAGGCCGCCGAGCGTCCAGTACAGGACTTCCTTGAGGTGGTCGGCGCTGTCCGCGGTGACCAGGATGAGGCTGGTCAGCGCGGTCAGGATGTACGAGACGGCGACGCCCGCGAGGATCAGGCGCCCGGTGGCGAATCCCCCGCCGCCGGTTCTCGCCAGGGCGTAGACGAGGACCAGGGAGATCAGCGCGCCCGCGAAGGAGGCGGCGGGGATGGTGACGGTGGTGGTGAGGGCGGTGCCGAGGCCGAAGATGCCGCCGAGCACGATCGCGGAGACGGCGCCTACGGAGGCGCCCGAGGAGACTCCGAGCAGGAAGGGGTCGGCGAGGGGGTTGCGGACCAGCGCCTGGAGGACGGTGCCGATGACTGCCAGTCCTGCTCCGACGGTGGCGCCCAGTAGGACTCTGGGGAGTCTTACGTCCAGGACGATGGTTCTGAACGGGGAGGGTTCTGCTCTGCCGCTCAGGATCTCCAGGACCTGGCCCGGGGGGATTCTGACTGAGCCGAGGGCCAGCCCGGCGACTGTCGCTGCCGCGAGGGCTGCGGTGAGGGCTCCGCAGATCAAGAGGTGCCGCCCCTTTGACCTCGGTGTGTCGCCCTTCGGGCTCGTCCTCAAACGCCGGACGGGCTGAAACCTGCCTCCCCCGGGCCGGAACGGGCGCCGGACGGGCTCTGTTTCCTGGCCCCTCACAGCTGTGCCGCCAGCTTTCCCACCGCCTTGGGTGCTCTTACTCCCGTCACCGCGTCCGACAGCGGCAGCACCGCGAAGCGCTTGTGCTTGATGGCCGGGACGTCTGCCAGGGCCGGGTCGTCGAGGAGGCGCTGCTTCTTCTGGGCGACCGTCGTGGCGCCGTAGTCGAGGATCACGATGATCTCGGGCCGGCGCTCGACGACCGTCTCCCAGGACGCGTCGCCGAAGGACTTGTCCACGTCGGCGAAGACGTTGCGGCCGCCCGCCCGCTCGACGATGTCGTTGCCGATGCCCCGGCCGCCCAGCGTGAACGCCGTCTTGTCGCCGCTGTCGTAGACGAAGACCGGGACCGGCTTCCCGGCCTTCGACTTCTTCTCGGTGGCGGCCAGTTCACGCTTCGCGCCGCTCACCCACGTGTCGGCGCGTTCGCGCACCCCGAAGGTGGAGCCGACCTCGCGCACCTCGCGGTACACGTCGTCCATCGTGACCGGGCGCTTCGCGCAGCCCTCGATGTCGAGGCGGCTGTCGATGCCGGACTTGGCGAGCGCGGAGCGGCTGCGGCCGTCGCCCGCGAGGAAGGCGCTGGCGTAGCCGCCGTAGACGAAGTCGGGGTTGGCGGAGAGCAGCTTCTCGTAGGAGGGGTACTCCTTGGCGAGCACGGGGACGGACTTGTACGCCTTCTCGTACTTCGGCAGGACCTTGTCGTCGAGGTAGGCGGTTCCGGCGAGGCGGTCGCGCAGGCCCAGTTCCAGCATCACCTCGGTGACGTGCTGGTTCATGGTGACGGCGCGCTTCGGGGGTGCCTCGTACGTCGTCTTCACGCCGCAGTTGGTGACGGTGTACGGGAATCCGGCGGCCTTGGCGGCGGGCTTCCCGGAGTCGTCGCCGGGTGAGGCGGAGCATGCGGCGAGCGGGATCAGCAAGGTGGTCGCGACGAGGGCGCGTATGGGGCGGGACATGGCGGGGCTGCCTCCTCCAGGGGATTTCCGCGTCCCCTGCGTGGTGTGGAGAAGGGCGGCAGGTCAGTTCCTGACTCCCCCGCCCCCGCGTGGGGTGGGGTCACAGTGGCGGGACCGTGCCGGGTTCGCACCGGCTTCCTGGCTCCTGCCGCCCTAAGAAGGTGGTCGGGGGTCAGTATGCCTCGACGACCTGCACGTCTTCCTCGGTGACCTCGCCGTCCACGATGCGGTACGAGCGGAACTGGAAGGGGCCCGCGTCGTCGGCGTCCGCGGTGGAGACCAGGACGTAGTGGGCGCCGGGCTCGTTGGCGTAGCTGATGTCGGTGCGGGAGGGGTAGGCCTCGGTCGCGGTGTGCGAGTGGTAGATGACCACCGGCTCCTCGTCGCGGTCGTCCATCTCGCGGTAGAGCTTGAGCAGGTCACCCGAGTCGAACTCGTAGAAGGTGGGGGAGCGCGCGGCGTTCAGCATGGGGATGAACCGCTCGGGGCGGCCGGTGCCCGCCGGGCCCGCGACCACGCCGCATGCCTCGTCGGGGTGGTCCTGGCGCGCGTGCGCGACGATCTGGTCGTGGAGGGCCTGGGTGATGGTCAGCATGGCAGTCAGGATAAGCAGAGGGCCCGCGCCGTACCGGAATGTGGTACGGGCGGGCCCGAATGCTGGACAGGTGCCCCGAGAAGGTGCCTGCGGGGCCGGTGTCAGTCCTTCTCGACCGGCTCGCTGTCGGAGGCGACGGCGGCGGGGTACTTGCGCTTGTTGAACGCGGCGGCCTGCGGGTCGCGGCTCTTGAGGATCAGGTAGGCGACCCCGAGGATCGCGGCCCAGACCGGAGCGGCGTACAGCGAGACACGCGCGTCCTTGTCGACGCCCATCATCACGATGACCATGCCGATGAAGAGCAGCGCGAACCAGCTGGTGTACGGGGCTCCGGGCGCCTTGAAGGTGGACTGCGGCAGCTCGCCGCGGTCGGCCATGCGGCGGTAGCGGATCTGGCTGGCCAGGATCATGATCCAGGCCCACATGCCGGAGATGGTCGCGAAGGAGACGACGTAGTTGAACGCCTCGCCCGGCCACTGGTAGTTGATCCAGACGCCGACCAGCATGAACGCGGCGGAGGCCGTGGTGCCGACCAGCGGCAGGCCGTTCTTCGTGAGCTTGGTGAAGAACTTCGGGCCCTGGCCGTTGAGCGCCAGGTCACGCAGCATGCGGCCGGTGGAGTACATGCCGGAGTTGCAGGAGGAGAGCGCGGCGGTGAGGACCACGAAGTTCACGATCGCGGCGCCGACGCCGAGACCCATCTTCTCGAAGGCCGCGACGAACGGTGAGACGCCGGGCTGGAAGTGCGTCCACGGCACGACCGACAGGATCATGATCAGCGCGCCGACGTAGAAGACGGCGATGCGCCACGGCACGGTGTTGATGGCCTTGGGCAGGACGGTCTTCGGGTCCTTGGACTCGCCCGCGGTGACGCCGACCAGCTCGACGGCGAGGAAGGCGAACATCACGATCTGGAGGGTCATCAGCGTGGAGCCGATGCCGTTGGGGAAGAAACCGCCCTGGTTCCACAGGTGCGCCACGGTCGCGGTGTCACCGGCGTCGGAGAAGCCGATGGTGAGGATGCCGACGCAGATCAGGATCATGCCGATGATGGCGGTGACCTTGACCATCGAGAACCAGAACTCCAGCTCACCGAAGAGCTTCACGGAGATGAGGTTCGCGCCGTACAGGATGACCGTGAAGACGAGCGCGTACGCCCATTGTGGGAATGAGTCGTGTGTCCAGTACTGCATGTACTGGGCGGCCGCTGTGACTTCCGTGATGCCGGTGACGACCCAGAAGAGCCAGTACGTCCAGCCGGTCACGAATCCGAAGAACGGGCCCATGAACTCGCGTGCGTACTCCGCGAAGGAGCCCGACACGGCGCGGTACATGAGGAGCTCGCCGAGCGCCCGCATGATGAAGAAGATGACGAGGCCCGCGATGGCGTACGCCAGGATGAGGCTGGGGCCGGCCTTGTGAATGGCCTTGCCCGCGCCGAGGAACAGGCCGGTGCCGATGGCACCGCCGATCGCGATCATCTGGATCTGCCGGGCCCCCAGACCGCGCTGGTAGCCCTCGCCCTCGCCGGACGGGCCGCCTGCGGCCTGCACGGCACCATTGCCGTCGTGCCCGTCGTGCTGCTCTTCGACCTGCACTGAGGTCATGGTGACGCCTTTCTCCATGCTGATCCGCGCCCGCTTACCGCGTGAAGGCTGCGGATCAGGTCCTGATCCCCCCGGATATGTATGGAGTGCTACCGGCGGTCTGCCGGCCCGAGCGCCCTCGGCGACATGGGTGGCGTCACCGAGTGGTCGTGAAGATTTATCACGGCGGCAACAGTGAGGGAATCAGCCACCTGTGGCGCAGACCACAGGGAGAAGCGGACAAAGTTCTCTTCGCGTGGCAAATGTGGGCAATGAAGTGACGGGATCGTTATCCGGATTTGAGCGTCCGCTGAGCGAACGGTCCGCCGGGTGAACGGAAGGTGTCCAGTACAGCAAATTTCGCTGTCCTATGCACCGGATATGGCCGGGATTCAGTCCAGCAACGTACCGACCAGCGTCTCCTGCAATCCGCCCAGCCAGAGATAGGCCATCACCATCGGCTTGCGGGGGTCGGAGTCGGGAAGCCGGTAGAGCAGATCGGCGTCGTCCTCCTCGGTGACTTCCAGGCGCGTGCCGATCGCGAGCCGCAGGTCGTTGAGGGCGCCGAGCCAGTGCCGGCACTCCTCGATCGACAGTTTCAGGACAGCTCCGCCCTCGCCGGAGGACGCCGTCGAGTCGAGCGAACGGATCACGGCCAGCGCGTCGTCACGCTTCTTCGCCCGCAGGTCGTTCTCCGTGAACCGGCGGAACTCGGCCGAATACGCCCGCAGCTCCTCCTCCTGCCCGATGTCCCCGGTCGCACTGCCGGGACCGCCGTACGCGTCCGGCAGCAGCCGCTGCATCACCGGATCGGCGGGCGGCTCGCTCGGGCCCTCGGCGAAGAGCTCCGCCAGGGGGTCGTCGGAGGGCTCGCCACCGGGGCCCGGACCGATCAGCTCCAAGAGCTGCACGGCGAGGGAACGGATGATCGAGATCTCGACCTCGTCGAGCGCGACGGCGGCGCCGCCCCCGGGGATCGGTTCGAATTGTCCTGGCATCAGATGCGTCGCTGCTTCCGGTCCGTCCCGCTACTTGCGGTCCTGCTGAAGGGTGGCCCACAGCCCGTACCCGTGCATGGCCTGCACGTCGCGCTCCATCTCCTCGCGGGTGCCGCTGGACACGACCGCGCGGCCTTTCTGGTGCACGTCCATCATCAGCTTGGTCGCCTTGTCCTTCGAGTACCCGAAGTACGTCTGGAACACGTACGTCACATAGCTCATGAGGTTGACCGGGTCGTTGTGCACGAGCGTGATCCAGGGGACGTCCGGCTCGGGGACGACGAACGTCTCCTCGTCGGATTCCGGGCGGGTGATCTCTGCGGGAGCCGTACTCACGTGCCCCATGCTGCCACCCCCGAGGGCCGCTCGCACAAACGGGCCACGAAATCGTCAGAGTGACGAGATGCGGGGTAGCATTCTCGGCATGAACACAGCGGACCTTGGCCTGCCGGTGGATGTTCCGTCGACAGCGCTCTTCACGGACCAGTACGAGCTGACGATGCTCCAGGCCGCGCTGAAAGCCGGTACGGGCGAGCGGCGTTCGGTCTTCGAGGTCTTCTCCCGCAGACTGCCCGAGGGGCGGCGCTACGGAGTCGTGGCGGGCACCGGCCGGGTCCTGGACGCCGTCGAGAACTTCCGCTTCGACGCCGGCGTCCTCGGCTTCCTGCGCGAGCGCTCCATCGTCGACGAGGCCACCCTCGAATGGCTGTCCGGCTACCGCTTCAGCGGCGACATCTGGGGCTACCCCGAGGGCGAGGTGTACTTCCCCGGCTCGCCGATCCTGCGGGTCGAGGGCGCCTTCGCGGAGTGCGTGCTCCTGGAGACCGTGATCCTCTCCATCCTCAACCACGACTCGGCGATCGCGGCCGCCGCCTCCCGGATGTCCTCGGCCGCCGGGGACCGCCCGCTGATCGAGATGGGCGCCCGCCGCACCCATGAGCTGGCCGCCGTCGCCGCCTCCCGCGCCGCGTACGTCGGCGGCTTCGCCACCACGTCGGACCTGGCCGCCGGCTTCCGCTACGGCATCCCGACCGTCGGCACCAGCGCCCACGCCTTCACCCTGCTGCACGACACCGAACGCGACGCCTTCCGCGCCCAGGTCGACTCGCTCGGCCGCGGCACGACCCTTCTCGTGGACACCTACGACGTCACCGAGGCCGTCCGGCTCGCCGTCGAGATCGCCGGGCCCGAGCTGGGCGCCGTCCGCATCGACTCCGGTGACCTGCTGCTCGTCGCCCACCGGGTGCGTCAGCAGCTGGACGAGCTCGGCGCCACCGGGACGAAGATCGTCGTGACCTCCGACCTCGACGAGTACGCCATCGCCTCGCTGCGGGCGGCGCCCGTGGACGCGTACGGCGTCGGCACGCAGCTCGTCACCGGCTCCGGGCACCCCACCGCCTCGATGGTCTACAAACTGGTGGCCCGCGCCCACTCGGCGGACCCCAAGGCGCCCCTGGAGCCCGTGGCGAAGAAGTCGCTGGGCGCCAAGAGCTCCGTCGGCGGCCGCAAGTGGGCCGCGCGGCGGACCGACGAGCACGGCGTCGCCGAGGCCGAGGTCATCGGCACCGGCCCCGTGCCGGGCGAGCTGGCCGACCGGCAGCTCCTGGTCGAGCTGGTCAAGGGCGGCCAGGTCGTCGCCCGCGAGCCGCTGGACGCGGTCCGCGACCGGCACGCCGCCGCGCGCGCCGGGCTGCCCCTCTCGGCGACGCAGCTGTCGCGCGGCGAGGCGGTCATCCCCACGGAGTACGTCTGATCCCCTCTTCCCGCGGGACCCCCGCAGTCTCTAGGCTCGTAGTCACCCCACAGAAGGACAGCCCATGCGCCGCGCACTGATCGTCGTAGACGTGCAGAACGACTTCTGCGAGGGCGGCAGCCTCGCGGTCGCCGGTGGCGCGGACGTGGCCGCCGCCGTCACCGAGCTGATCGGCCAGGCCCCGGCGTGCTACCGCCACGTGGTGGCCACGCGGGACCACCACGTCGACCCCGGTGACCACTTCTCCGACCATCCGGACTACGTGGACTCCTGGCCGCCGCACTGTGTGGCGGGGACGGAGGGAGTGGGATTCCACCCGAACTTCGCTCCCGCCGTCGCCTCCGGGGCCATCGACGCCGTCTTCGACAAGGGGGCGTACTCGGCCGCGTACAGCGGGTTCGAGGGCGTCGACGAGAACGGGGTCTCTTTGGCGCGGTGGCTGCGGGAGCGGGAGATCACGGAGGTCGATGTGGTCGGCATCGCCACGGACCACTGCGTTCGCGCCACCGCGGTGGACGCGGTGCGGGAGGGGTTCGGAGTGACTGTGCTGCTGGAGCTGACCGCGGGGGTCGCTGAGGCGACCACCGAGGCCGCCATGGCCGAGTTGCGCTCGGCCGGGGTCGAGCTGACCGGGAAGCCCGTCGTCTGACCCGGCTCAACCCGAGGCGCTCTGCCTCCTCAGCGCCCGAATCGGATGCCACAGCTCCCGTACGTCATCCGGTGCCATGCGCCATATCAAGCCGTCCGGATGGTGCAGTACCGCCGTGACCTCGTCCGGCGTGGGCGGCTCCGCGTTGCCCCGCAGGTACACCGCCCGCAGGCCGAGGTTCCGCACCCGTGTCAGCGCCCTCGCGCGGTTCACGGCGTGCGCTATCACCCTGACCGAGCCCCCGGCCGGCCACGGGCTCGGCAGGGTCAGTGCCACCACCACGCTGCCGCTCGGCAGCTTGCAGAAGCCTCCTGCGGACATGCCGGCTCACACCCCCGTCAATAAGAAGTACTCAGCACGCACCTAAACACGATCGGCCGCCGCCCGCTAGAGGACGACGGCCGATCATGGTTTGACCTGCGGAAACGCTAATTACTTCGTGGAGGGAGCCACCTGGACCGTGATCGAGGAGCCGTCCTTCGGCTGCTTCAGGATCTTGATCTGCGTGTTGGTGTCAGTGACCTTGACGCTTCCGGTGGGGTTCTCCTTGTACCAGTAGGTGCCCTTGCGGTCGTCGAAGACCGGGACGCCCTTCCGGGACTTCAGCTTCAGCGCGACGTCCGCGTTGTGGAGCGTGAACTTGTCCGTCGCGTACTTGCTGAACGGCGCGTCGAACGGCTGGATCTTGTTGCGCAGGAGCGAGCCGTCCTTCCACTTCAGCGGCTTGGCGTGCGCGTCGACCGGGAGGATCAGGCCCTCGCCGGGGTGCGCGCTGGTGTTGTTGTCCTTCTGGGAGGTGTCCCACTGCCAGACCATCAGACCGGTCTGGTACGGGTAGTGCTCGACCCAGTCGGGGCGGGACTGCGAGAAGCCGAAGTTGTACGGGCCGACCTTCAGGGTCTTGTCGTACGAGACGTACTGGCGGTTCTCGGCGAGGTAGTACTGGTCGTACTTCTTGGTGAAGGACTCGGCGATGCGCGAGAAGCCCTTCGACGTCCAGCCGTTGTCGTCGCCCTCGGCGCCGTCCTCGAAGAGCTTGGTGCCGTCCGCGGTGATCGTGAGGGCGTCGGCCGCGAAGCCCTTGCCGCCCGCGCCGCCGTCCGTGGCGTAGCGGAAGCGGACGTCGATCTTCTTGCCCGCGTAGGCGTCGAGCGGGAAGACCAGCTTCTTGTACGCGCCGGAGGCACCGGTCAGCGCGGGCTTGTCACCGGCGTCGCGGGTGATCGGCCTGCCGTCGGCGGTGCCGTCGACCGGCGTGTAGTTGGCGCCGCCGTCCGTGGAGACCTCGGTGTAGAGGTAGTCGTAGTTGGCCTCGATGTCCCACCAGCCCTGGAGCGACAGCTCGGCCTTGGCCTTGCCGGTCAGGTCGACGGAGCGCGTGAGGGTGTTCTTCAGGTCGTCGCCCTGGTCGCTCCACCACTGCTTGGCACCCTCGGCGGGCTTCACGATCTTGGTGGTGACGGCCTTCTTCGGCAGGTCGACGAGGAGCGCCTGGCGGTGGCGGGTGTTGTACTCCGCGACGCCCAGCTTGTGCTCGGAGGTCGTGGCCGCCTTGGCCTTGGCGTAGTCGAGCCAGCCCAGCTGGAACTTGTCCCAGGCGGTCATGTCGCCCGGCAGGTCACCGATCGAGTCCTTGCCGGTGCCGAGCCAGGAACCGGCGGACATCAGCGACCAGAAGCCGACCGAGTTCTCGCCCTTGCCCGTGGTGTCGTACAGGTCCGGCAGACCGAGGTCGTGGCCGTACTCGTGGGCGAAGACGCCGAGGCCGCCGTTCTCCGGCTGCATCGTGTAGTCGCCGACCCAGATGCCCGAGTCGCCGATCTGGGTGCCGCCGGCCTTGTTGTTGCCGGGTCCTGTCCTGCCCGCGTCGTTGCCGTACGCGTACCAGCGGTGCGCCCACAGGGCGTTCTCGCCCTCGGCGCCGCCGCCGGCCGACTCGTCCTCGCCCGCGTGGACGATCTGGAAGTGGTCGATGTAGCCGTCGGACTCGTTGAAGTCGCCGTCGTTGTCGAAGTCGTAGCGGTCCCAGAGGTCGTACTTGGCCAGGTCCGCCTTGATCTGCGCGTCCGTGCGGCCCTGGGCCTTCTGGTCCTTGGTCCAGGCGGTCACGCCGTCCTTGACCGCGTCCCAGACGTTGGCGCAGTTGGTGTCGCCGCAGTAGTTCGAGCCGTAGCGGGCCTCGTTGTAGTCGACCTTGACCCAGTCGGAGACCGTGCCGTCGACCGAGTAGCGGCCCGAGGAGGTCTTCTCGTAGTAGGTCTTCAGCGAGTGCTTGGCCTTGCCCTCGCTGTCCTTGCCCTCGCCGAAGTACAGGTCCTTGAAGTGCTTGCGGTTGTAATCCGCCTGCCAGGCCGTGCTGTTGTCCTTCGCCCGGTCGGGCTTGGCTATCTTGTTGTGCAGCGGGCCGGGCTTGCCCCCGTACTTCTTGACGGGCTCCTGCGGGCCCTCGGGTCCGTCCGGGTCGTACATGGTCGTGTCGTCGACCTTGTTCCCGAACTCCACCAGGATCGTGAAGATCTTGTCGGTCTTCTCGCGGCCCAGCTCGACGTACTTCTTGTCGTCGAGCTTGACGACCTGCGAGCCGCCCCGCTTCTGGACCTTGGCGTCGCCCGCGACGACCTGCTGGAGGGCCGCCTTGCGCTGCTGCGCCTGCTGCTTGCTGAACGGACCGTCGAGGTCGTGGTCGACGTGCGCCTTCGGGCGCGACGGGTCCTGCCGGTCGATGGCGGGTGCCCCGCCCGGTGCCCCGTCCCCCGGCGCGGCCGTGGCCGTGGTCGCCGAGTACGTGGCGGCGGCCGCGGCCACCGCCACAGCCACCGCCGTGGCTCTGAACGTGCGTGTTCTGGCTGTCACTTGATGAATGTCCTCCCCACGCGCCCGCGCGAATGGCGGACCGATATCCCGGTCGGAGGAGGTCCGCGCGCGATGTACGCGTCACAAGTGACGACATTCGACCGGAAGTACGGGAGAAAAGACAGTCCTTGACTTGCACAGGCCAAGTGCACTATGCGACCCCCGGATCCGCTATGCGGACACGGGGCGCTCGTCCACGGGGCAGGCCAACGGGCGCGCCGCGCCGTCCACTTCATGGACGCCATGAACCCGTGCGCCCCCTGTGCTCCGGCACCGTGGGTTAGGTCACGCTTACCGCCCGTTCCCGTCGGGCATGCAGCGTCATAGAGTCAATCGACGGTGCGCTACCGCGCGAGGTGGCACATCCCAAGTCGCCGCCGTCGGGTCCCCTTTGATTCGTATACATCCGTGCAGACATCCGCGCAGACAGCCGTACACACATCCGCATCCGCCCCCATCGCCACAGAGCGTGTGGGGGGATCACTGCCGAGGACGGATCACGTCATGCCTCGTCCCATGCCACGTCCGACCACCGCACAGATCGCCTACGGTTCGGTGACCGTCGTCTTCTCCACCCTCGCCATGCTGCTGCTCTCCCGGACCGGTTCCGGGGTCGGCGTCGCGGTGATAGCCGTCGCCGCGCTCGGCCTCGGCATACTGGTCGCGATGACGGTCCCCGCCCCCCAACCCGTGGCGCCCACCGAGTCCACCGCGCCCGCCTCTCCCTCCTCTTCCGCCTCTCCGTCACGCGTTCCCGCTCAGCGCGGCCTGCTCGCCGAGTCCGTGAGCGAACCGGCGGGCCCGTGAGGCGGACACGGCCTAGACGCTGACCACCACCGTCTTCGCGGCCTTGTCGTGCAGGCCCTGCCGGTAGGGCCTGTCGAAGAAGCTCCAGCCGCCGCAGATCGCCGTCCAGACGCAGGCACAGCAGAAGGCGAACGGCAGCCAGAGGACGGCGGCGCGGGCCAGTGCGGTCTGCATGCTCGGCGTGGCTCCGTCGTTGAGGTTCGCGACGCGCATCCCGAGCCACTTCTTGCCGAGCGTCTGCCCGGTCTTGGAGATCATGAAGGTGTCGTACGCGATGTAGAGCACGGCGGCCAGCAGCGACTGGCCGAACGACCTGCCCCTGTTCATCTCGTCCGGGTCGACGTCGTACTCGGCCGTGTTGAACAGCCAGGACAGCAGCCAGACGACGATGCCGACGAGGATCATGTCGATGACGCGGGCGAGGACGCGCTTGGCGCTGTCGGCGAGCGGCGGCATACCGGCGAGGGGGTCCTGCCCGCCGTAACCGCCCGGACCGCCGCCGTAAGGTCCGCCGCCTCCGTAGGGTCCGCCGCCTCCGCCCCCGTAGGGGTCGCCGCCTTCGGGCGGGGGCGGAACGCCGTAGGGGGCGCCGCCGCCGGAGCCCGGGGGCGTGCTCCCGTAGGGGGCGCCGCCGCCCGGTGGCGGAGTGTCGTACGGCGATCCGCCGCCCCGCGGAGGCTGCCCCGGAGGCCGCTTCTTGAATGGGTCGTCGTCCGGCGGCGGGTCTTGCGGCGGTTCGGTGCTCATGGCCCGAGTCGACCGTGAGGGCCCCGGCCGCGCATCCGGCGAGCGGCTGACCGGGTTACCCGACGCCGTGCGTACGCGTCGGACCGCGCCCCTACGTACGGACGCTCATCCCGCCACGAACGTGCCCGCCGCCTTGTCGTGCCAGCACTGCCGCCACGGCCTGTCGAAGAGGCACCACAGCACGCCGACGACGCCGATCACCAGGAGCCCCGGCACGCTGTATACGAGCCAGCGCCGCAGCGCCGCCCCGAACGTCGGCGCCTCGTGCTCCCCGATGTCCCGCACCTCGATGCCGCACACCTTCTTGCCGAGCGTGCGGCCCCACTTGGCGGTGGGCAGCGCCTCGTACACGACGCCGAAGAGGAGGAGGACGGCGAGGATGATGCCGAGGTAGCCCGCGGTGGTGCCGTCGAGCAGCCAGACCGTGGTCTTCTCGCCGGAGAGCTTCGCCGCGTCGATCTTGCTGTCGACGTGGTCGGCGGCCTTGGTGCCGAGCGGCAGGGCCGCCGCTCCGGTGACCGCGACGAGGACGACCGTGTCGATGAGCCGCGCCGCGAAACGCCTGCCGAGCCCGGCGGGCCGCGCCGACGCCTGGGCCTGCGCGACCGCGAGGAACGGGTCGCTGGCCACCGGCTTCCACGGCACGACGGGCTGTCCCTCGCCCTGCTGGTCCGGCGCGGGGGCACCGCCGGACGCCAGCTGGTGAACCTGCTGAGCCCAGGATGCCGAGCCGCCACCGGCCCCGGCGGTGACGGGCGCCGCACCGCCTCCCGGCTGGGGCTGCGGGGTCGCGGCACCCGGCTGGGGCTGCGGGGCCGCGGCGCCCGGCTGGGGCTGCTGTGAGTGCTGGGCCCGCTGGGACTGCTGGGGCAGGGGGGCCTGTCGTGATGCAGGGGCCTGTCGTGCCGCCGAGGTCTGTCGTGACGCCGGGGTCTGCTGCGGGCCGGGGGCCTGCTGACCCGCCGGGGTCTGCTGTGCGGCGGATCCCTGCTGCGGTGCGGGGGTCTGTGCGGGGGCCGACGCCTGTGCAGGTGCGGGTGCCACCTGCGGGGGTACGGAGGGGTGCGGGGCGGGGCCGCTCCGCTGTGCCGGACCCGGGCCGACCGTGCGGATCGACATGGTGCCGTCGGCGCCGGGTGAGGGAGTGGAGGTCGGGGTGGGCGCGCTGCCGTCGGTCGGCTTCACCGGGGCCGTCGGGCGGCGGAACGTCACTGTGCCCTCGCCGGCGGTCGGCTTGGACGACGACCCTCCGGGCTTGACGGCGCGGATGGTGACCGTGCCGGGGTTGCTCTCGTCCTGCAACGGCGGCTCGGACGCCGACGCGGGCACGCGCGGGTCGGCCTGGTCCGGGGCGCCCCACGAGATCCGGCGCTCCTGCTCGCCGCCGAGGCCGGACTGCCGGTTGGCGTCGGCCTGCCAGGCCGAGGCGGGCTCGGGCATGGCGGGCTCGGGCATGGCGCCGTCCTGGTCGGCCGCCGGGTCCTCGTCGAAGAAGTGCGGGCCGGTCTCCTCCACGGCGGGCACCACAGCGGCACCCGCGCTCGCACCCGCACCCGCGCTCACGCCAGGAGGGGCCGGCAGAGGTTCGCCGTCGGACGGCGCGGGACGGCTCGTACCGGGCACCCAGGCGGCACCGTTCCAGTACCGGACATATCCGGGAATGGACGGGTCGGGGTAATAGCCTTCGCGGGGCCTGTCGTCGCCTGGGGCCGGAGTTGGGGCGCTCATGTCCGTCGTCCCGTATCTGCTCGGGGGTCTTTTTGAGGCTCCACATCTATCAGACCTCCGTGTCCCACCGGGCGCCTCCCGCCCTACGGACCACTTTCCGGGCACGCTCCCCACACTTTCCCCGCGAGCCCCACGCCCCTCCCGGCCCGCTCCCCGAAGTCGTCCGAAGAAAATTTGACGAACCCGCGTAATGCTCCGGCCACCACCCGCTCTCCACTCGTACGGGTCCGCCCCCAAGGGCCCCGCGACGAAAGGAAGCACCCGACATGCACTCCGTGGTGGAACGCGAGCTGGAGCTCAAACTCGTCCTCTCACCGGAACGGATCGTCCCCGTCCCGGCCCGCCTCACCTACCGCACCGACGATCCCTACGCCATCCACATCGCCTTCCACATCGGCTCGGAGCACCCCGTGCACTGGACGTTCGCCCGGGAACTCCTGGTCGAGGGGGTGTTCAGGCCGTGCGGCCACGGCGACGTACGGGTCTGGCCGACGAAGGTGGACGGCCGCGGCGTCGTCATGATGGCGCTCAGCTCGCCGGACGGCGACGCCCTCCTCGAAGCACCGGCGGCCGCCGTGTCCGCCTGGCTGGAGCGGACGCTGCGGGTGGTCCCTCCGGGCTCTGAGGGCGAGCGGCTCGGCATCGACGACGGCCTCGCCGAGCTGCTCGCACCCGCTTCGGGCCGTGGCCGTGGCCGTGTGGACGAGCTGTGGCTGCGTGACCCGTGGCCCTCGGACGAGTCCAAGGACGGTGAGTGAGCAGCTTGCCCGGATCTCGGAACAGCTTGCCCGGATCTCGGGAAAGTTCGCCCGGGTCTCAGAACAGCTTGCCCGGGTTGAGGAGTGAGTGCGGGTCGAAGGCCGCCTTGACGGCCCGCTGCATCTCCACTCCCACGGGGCCGATCTCGCGTGCCAGCCACTCCTTCTTCAGGACCCCGACGCCGTGCTCACCGGTGATGGTGCCGCCGAGTTCGAGGCCGAGGGCCATGATCTCGTCGAAGGAGTCGCGGGCGCGCCGGCCCTCGTCGGGGTCCGCCGCGTCGAAGCAGACGGTGGGGTGGGTGTTGCCGTCGCCCGCGTGCGCGCAGACCCCGATGGTCAGGCCGTACTTCTCGCCGATGCGCTCGACGCCGTCGAGCATCTCCGCGAGCCGCGAGCGCGGCACGCACACGTCGTCGATCATCGTGGTGCCCTTGACGGCTTCGAGCGCGGTGAGGGACAACCGCCTCGCCTGGAGCAGGAGTTCCGACTCGGCGGCGTCCTCGGCCGGGACCACCTGGGTGGCGCCCGCGGCCTCGCAGAGCGCGCCGACGGCGGCGAGGTCGGCCGTCGGGTCCGGGGTGTCGAAGGCGGCGAGCAGGAGGGCCTCGGTGGTCTCGGGCAGCCCCATGTTCGCCAGCGCGTTCACGGCCTTGACGGTCGTACGGTCCATCAGTTCGAGCAGGGACGGGACGTGTCCGCCCTCCATGATCTTGCATACGGCGTCACAGGCGGCCTTGGACGAGCCGAACTCGGCGGCCAGTACGAGCTGTTGGGGCGGCCGGGGCCTGAGTGCGAGGACGGCGCGGACGACGATGCCGAGGCTGCCCTCCGAGCCGACGAACAGACGCGTGAGGTCGTAGCCCGCGACGCCCTTGGCCGTGCGGCGGCCGGTGCTCATCAGCCGCCCGTCGGCGAGGACGACGTCGAGCCCGAGGACGTACTCGGCGGTGACCCCGTACTTCACGCAGCACAGGCCGCCGGAGGCGGTGCCGATGTTCCCGCCGATGGTGCACATCTCCCAACTGGAGGGATCCGGCGGGTAGTAGAGGCCGTGCTCGCCCACGGCGCGGGAGAGCGCGGCGTTGACGACGCCCGGCTCGACGACCGCGATCCGGTCGACGGGGCTGATCTCCAGGATGCGGTCCATCTTGACGAGGGACAGCACGACGCAGCCCTCGCTGGCGTTCGCGGCGCCGGACAGGCCCGTGCGGGCGCCCTGCGGCACCACGGGGACGCGCAGCTCGGTGGCCGTGCGCATGACGTGCTGGACCTGCTCGACGGTGCGTGGCAGGACCACGACGGCGGGGACGCCTGCGTCGCAGAAGCTCGCCATGTCGTGGGAGTACGAGGAGGTGACGTCCGGGTCGGTGAGGACCGCCTCGGCCGGAAGGCCCTCCTGAAGGCGTTCGATGAGGGTGCGGCTCATGATCACAGCCTCGCACTCGGGGCCATCGGTGTGAACCCGTGTGCGACGCCGTTCGCCGCGCCGGGATGTGCTCTTCATATTGACGCACAGTGAGCGTCATGAAGCCTTACCGGTCCAGGTCGCCCCTGACGCCTTCCACGTCCCTCATGGAGTCGCCCGCCAAGTCCTCCGTGAGGCGTTCGGCGAAGCGTGCCCTGGTCGCCTCCGTGGCGGGGGCCGTGGTGCTCGGCGCCGCCCATGTGCTGGTGCCGATGGACCGCGGGGCCGGGAAGCCGCCCGCGCTCGGGCCCGCGGGGCGCGCGCTGGCGGCCGTGGGTTCGGGGGCGCCGGCCTCGCTGCCGGATCTGGCGGCGCTCATCGGGGAGCGCGAGACGCATCTGCGGGCGCACCCCGGCGACGACCACTCCTGGGCGGTGCTGGGCTCGGCGTATGTGGCACGGGGCGCGCGCACCGCCGACTTCGCGTACTACCCGAAGGCCGAGCAGGCGCTGCGTACGTCGCTCAAGGTGCGGCCCGAGGGCAATGCTGAGGCGCTGACGGGCCTCGCCGCCCTCGCCAACGCCCGGCACGACTTCCGCGCGGCCCGCATGTGGGGCGAGCGGGCGGTCCGGCAGGCGCCGAAGCGGTGGACGGCGTATCCCGCGCTGATCGACGCGTACACCGGGCTCGGTGACACCAAGGCGGTCGGCAAGGCGCTGGAGTCCCTCAAGAAGCTGGGCTCCGGCGCGGTGGTCAGGGCGCGCGCCGGGCAGGTCTACCGCGACCGCGGCTGGCGCGAGGACGCCGACGCCGCCCTCGGCGACGCGGTGGCGCTCGCCGACGCTCCCGCGGAGAAGGCGGTGTGTCTGCACCGCGTCGGGGAGCTGGCGTGGGAGCGGGGCGAGCCGGCGCAGGCGCTGCGCCACTACGACGCGGCGCTCGCCGCCGACCCCGACCACCACGCGTCGCTGGCGGGCCGGGGCCGGGCGCTCGCGGCGCTCGGCCGCACCTCGGAGGCGCTGCACGCCTACCGCTCGGCGCTCACCAGGCAGCCGCTGCCGGAGTACGCCCTTGAGCTGGGCGAGCTGTACGACGCGCTGAGGCTGCGGCCCGCCGCGCGCGCCCAGTACGACGTGCTGCGGGCCCTGGTGAGCCAGGAGGGCACGGGCGGCGTCAACAACGAACGCGTCCTCGGCCTCTTCGAGGCGGACCACGGTGACGCGGAGGCGGCGGTGGAGCGGCTGAGGGCGGAGTACAAGCGGCACGGCAGCCCGGAGACGGCGGACGCGCTGGGCTGGGCGCTGCACCGTGCCGGGGACGGCGAGGAGGGCCTGAAGCTCGTCACGAAGGCGATGGAGAAGGGCCCGCGCAGCGCGCTCTTCGCCTACCACCGGGGCGAGATCGAGCGGCAGCTCGGCCGCTACGGGGCGGCGCGGCGGCACATCGGGGAGGCCATGCGGATCAACCCGTTCTTCTCCCCGCTGGGCGCGCCCGCGGCGAAGAAGGCCCTGGAGTCGCTGGGCGAGCCCCCGGAGGGCGGCCCTGCGCAGATGTACGAGCCGACCCCGGAGCCCCCCGCACCGGCGGCGGCCCCGCGTCGGCCGTCCGCGCAGCGTCCGGGCCCCCGCCAGGCGACGCCCCGCAGCTCCACGTGGCGCCAGGCCACACCCCGCCGGACGACACCGCGCCGCGCGGCCACCAGCTCACCGCGTCGGCCGTGGGCGCGGACGGGCCCGGTGCGCACGGGTTCACCGCGCCGCTGAACCCGGACCCGGCTCCCGGACGCGCGGTGAGCCGCACGGGCCTCCAGGGCCGTCCGCAGGGCGCCGACGAGGCCCCGGTGCGCACGGGGTCACCGCGCCGCTGAGCCCGG
Source organism: Streptomyces sp. NPDC003379 (assembly GCF_053589195.1). Taxonomy (NCBI): domain Bacteria; kingdom Bacillati; phylum Actinomycetota; class Actinomycetes; order Kitasatosporales; family Streptomycetaceae; genus Streptomyces; species Streptomyces sp. NPDC003379. The sequence goes on from NZ_JBSFRK010000002.1 coordinate 178,627, forward strand.
ACCCGGCTCCCGGGCGCGCGGGTGAGCCCCACGAGCCTCCAGGGCCGTCCGCAGGGCGCCGACGAGGCCCCGGTACGCACGGGGTCACCGCGCCGCCGAGTCCTGGACCGGGTCAGGGGCGGGCGGCGGCCCCCACGGGGCCTCCAGGGCCGTCCGCAGGACGCCGACGAGGCCCCGGTACGCATGGGCTCACCGCGCCGCCGAGTCCGGGACCGGGTCCGGGGCGGGCGGTGGACCCCACGGGGCCTCCAGGGCCGTCCGCAGGGCGGCGGTGAGGTCCTTGCCGATGCGTTCGGCGAGCTGTTCCTCAAGGCGGGCGAGGGCGGCCTTGGCCTGGCCGTGGGCCTGTTCCCCGGCGCTGGTGCGCCGGATGAGCCGCTGGCGGGCGGAGGCGGGGTCGGGGGCCTGTTCGAGGATGCCGACGGCGACCAGGCCGTGCACGGCCTGGTGCGCGGTCTGCCGGGTGACGCCCATGCGCCGCGCCAGTTCGGAGACCGTGGTGCCCTCGTCGTCCAGGACGGAGCAGAGCTGCACCTGCGTCGGGGACACCGGCGTCGCACCGGCGGCGGCCATGGCCGCGAAGAGGCCCTCTTCGAACCAGCGGCGCGCCTCGCCGAGCAGTTGGGGCAGATCGCGCGGATCGCGCTGGGTGGACGGCATTTCTTCCTCACAGATGTGCTCACCGGCTTGCTCACCGGTACCCTTAATGTCAGGCTGCCTGACATTCCGACGGTCCGACATTCTCGGAGGATTCCATGACCATCGAGTACGCCACTCGCTACCGCCCCGCCTCCCGCATCCCCGCGGACCCGAGCAAGCCCTACTTCATCGAGAAGGGCGAGGGGGACCGCGCCCACCTCTTCGGCGACCTGGTCACCGTCTACGCCGGTGGCGAGCAGACCGAGAACTCCTTCAACTTCTTCACCGTAGAGGGCCCCAAGGGCGACCTCATCCCCGCCCACATGCACGCGGACACCCACGAGGTCTTCTACGTCACCCAGGGCGCCGTCCGCCTCTTCGTCGAGGACACCGAGGGCATCCAGCAGGAGAAGCTGCTCACCCCGGGCGACTTCGGCTTCGTACCGAAGAACTGCACGCACGCCTACCGCATGGAGCGCCACCACAGCCAGGTCGTCGGCGTCGCCGCGGGCCCCGGCGGCACCTTCGAGCGGTTCTTCGAGAACCTCGGCGCGCCCACGGAACAGCACGGCCTGCCGCACCGGCCGCTCATACCCGAGCCCCACAAGTTCGGAACCGTCCCCCAGCAGTACGACGTGAACTTCCTGCCCGACCACCAGTGGCGGACCCGATGACCGGCCCCTCGCTGCGCCGGCTGATCGCCGCGCCCCACCCGGACGTGGCCCCCCTGCCGCCCCCGGCCCCGCGCGAGCCCGGCGTACGGGAACTGCGCGGCGTGCCCTACCAGCAGGCCATGGGCAGCCGCCCCCTGGAGCTGGACCTGTGGCTGCCCGGGACCGCCCCGGCGGCCGACCCGGTCCCGCTGGTGCTGTTCCTGCACGGCGGCGCCTGGCTCCAGGGCCGCCGCGACGACATGGGCATGCGCACCCGGCACTGGTCGCCGGGCCCGTTCGCCCGCATCGCGGCCGCCGGTGTCGCCGTCGCCTGCGTCGACTACCGGCTCAGCGGCGAGGCCGTCTTCCCCGCCCCGCTGGACGACGTACGGGCCGCGCTGCGCTGGCTCACCGTGCGCGGCCCCGAACTGGGCGTCGACGCCGGGCGGACCGTGGTGTGGGGCGAGTCGGCGGGCGGCCACCTCGCCTCGCTCCTCGCGCTGGGCCCGGCCGAGCCGCCCCTGGCGGGTGCCGTGATCTGGTACGGCCCGAGCGACCTCACCACCACCCGGGGCCACTTCACTCCGGAGGACCCCGCCACTCCGGAGGCGCTCCTGCTGGGCGCGGCCCCGGCGACCGTCCCCGAGCGGGCCGAGTCGGCCAGCCCACTGGCCCAGGCCGGTCCGGGGACCCCGCCGTTCCTGCTGGCGCACGGTGACGCGGACACGATGGTGGACCACTCGCACAGCGCGTCCCTGGCGGCCGCGCTGCAAGGGTCGGGGACCTCGGCGGAACTGTGGACGGTCCCGGGCGCGGACCACGGCTGGCACGGCCTGCCGGAGGCGGAGGTCGAGAAGATCTTCCTGCGCTCACTGGACTTCGTACGCGACTGTACGAGGCCATAGAGCCCGGTCGCCGGACAGGCGGTGACACGTGAGCCTGTCCGGCGACTGATCACGGATTCCAGCCCGTCCGGCGTTTGAGGACGAGCTGGGCGCAGCCCGCGATCAACGGTGCCTAAAGATTGCCCCGCTTCTCCTGCTCCCGCTCGATCGCCTCGAACAGCGCCTTGAAGTTGCCCTTGCCGAAGCCCATCGACCCGTGCCGCTCGATCATCTCGAAGAACACGGTCGGGCGGTCCTGGACCGGCTTGGTGAAGATCTGGAGCAGGTAGCCGTCCTCGTCGCGGTCGACGAGGATCTTCAGCTCGCGCAGGGTCTCGACGGGTACGCGCGTCTCACCGGCCCACTCGCCGAGCGTGTCGTAGTACGAGTCGGGGGTGTCCAGGAACTTGACCCCGGCCGCGCGCATGGTGCGTACGGACTCCACGATGTCGTTCGTGGCGAGCGCGATGTGCTGGACGCCCGCGCCGCCGTAGAACTCCAGGTACTCGTCGATCTGCGACTTCTTCTTCGCGATGGCGGGCTCGTTGATCGGGAACTTCACCTTCAGCGTCCCGTCGGCCACCACCTTCGACATCAGCGCGCTGTACTCGGTCGCGATGTCGTCGCCCACGAACTCCTTCATGTTCGTGAAGCCCATGACCTTGTTGTAGAAGCCGACCCACTCGTTCATCCTGCCGAGCTCGACGTTGCCGACGCAGTGGTCGATCGCCTGGAAGGTCCGCTTGGCCGGCGGCTCGACGATCGGCTTCGCGGCGGTGAAACCGGGCAGATAAGGACCGTCGTAGTCGACGCGCTCCACGAGCGTGTGGCGGGTCTTGCCGTAGGTGGCGATGGCGGCGAGGACGACCTTGCCGTTCTCGTCCTTCTCCTCGTACGGCTCGGTGATCCCGCGCGCGCCGTGCTCGACGGCGTACGCGTACGCGGCGCGCGCGTCCGGCACCTCGATGGCGAGGTCGACGACGCCGTCGCCGTGCTCGGCCACGTGGGAGGCGAGGAAGTGGCCCCGGTCGGTGGAGGCCTTGATGACGGAGGTGAGGACGAAGCGGGCGGCGCCGTTCGAGAGCACGTAACTGGCGGTCTCGCGGCTGCCGTTCTCCGGTCCGGAGTAGGCCACGAGCTTCATTCCGAAGGCAGTGGAGTAGTAGTGCGCGGCCTGCTTGGCGTTGCCCACGGCGAAGACGACCGCGTCCATTCCCTTCACCGGGAAGGGATCGGCCTCGCGCGCGGTGTTCGGAGTGGTGTGGGTGGTGGTCTCAGTCATGGCTTGAGGCTCCCGCCGAACTGCAAGGTGCGCAATAGTTGGCGTTTTCAGTGGTCAATCTGACCAGCGGATGGCCGGTGCGAGCGGGCTATCTGTACATCATGACCATCCTGGAGGCCGCATGGCGATCGATCATCTGGACGGGAGACTCATCGTGCTGCTGGCGCGCGAGCCGCGTATCGGGGTTCTTGAGGCGTCCCGCAGGCTCGGTGTCGCGCGCGGCACGGTGCAGGCGCGGATGGACCGGCTTCAGTCAAATGGAGTCATCCGGGGGTTCGGCCCGGAGGTCGATCCGGCGGCGCTCGGCTACCCCGTCACGGCGTTCGCGACGCTGGAGATCAAACAGGGCCAGGGCGCGGACGTACGGGCCCACTTGGCGACCGTCGCCGAGGTGCTCGAACTGCACACCATCACCGGCCACGGTGACATGCTCTGCCGTCTCGTGGCCCGGTCGAACGCCGATCTTCAGCGGGTGATCGACCGGGTGGTGGGTTTTGATGGCATCGTCCGGGCCTCCACGGCGATCGTGATGGAGAACCCCGTTCCGCTGCGGATCATCCCGCTTGTGGAACAGGCGTCCGAAGACCCCTGAGTCGACGACCCCCGAGCACTGCGAACCCCGAGTACTCCTGACCCGTACTTCGGAAAGGCGAGGTGAGCACTTCAGTGAATTTCTGGGACTACCTCGGCAACCGTCACCAGCAGTTGCTGTCGGACACGTACCAACACGCCAGCGCCGTCTTCCAGTGCATGGTCGTGGCGACCGTCATCGGCGTACTGATCGGCGTCCTCACCTACCGCAGCGACTGGGCGGGCAATCTGGCGACGACCGTCACCTCCACCATCCTGACCGTCCCCTCGCTCGCCATGATCGGTCTGCTGATCCCGGTGGTCGGGCTCGGCGTCGCGCCGACCGTCATCGCGCTGACCCTCTACGGCCTGCTCCCGATCGTGCGCAACGCCATCGTCGGCCTGCGCGGCGTCGACCCCTCGCTCGTCGACGCGGCGAAGGGCATCGGGATGTCCAGGATCGCCCGGCTCCTGCGGGTGGAGCTGCCGATCGCCTGGCCGCCGATCCTGACCGGCATCCGGGTCTCCACCCAGATGCTGATGGGCATCGCCGCCATCGCGGCGTACGCGTCCGGGCCCGGCCTCGGCAACGAGATCTTCCGGGGCATCGGCTCGCTCGGCTCCAAGAACGCGCTCAACCAAGTACTGGCGGGCACGCTGGGCATCATCGTCCTGGCGCTGCTCTTCGACGCCGCGTACGTCCTGATCGGCCGGCTCACGATTCCGAGGGGTATCCGTGCCTGAGACCATCGCACCGTCCGGGACCGGCGAACCGTCCGGGGCCGACGAACCCTCGGGGACCGCCACCTCCGGGGCGACGATCGAGCTGGAGCACCTCACCAAGCGCTACCCGGGCAGCCACGAGCCGGCCGTGGACAGCGTCAGCATGGAGATCAAGGCGGGCGAGACCGTGATCTTCGTCGGCCCGTCCGGGTGCGGCAAGTCGACGACTCTGAAGATGATCAACCGCCTCATCGAGCCGACCAGCGGCCGTATCCGCATCAACGGCGAGGACGTCACCGACATCGACCCGGTGAAGCTGCGCCGCAAGGTCGGGTACGCGATCCAGTCGTCCGGCCTCTTCCCGCACATGACGGTCGCCCAGAACGTGGCTCTCGTACCGAAGATGATCGGCTGGGGAAAGGCGCGGATCAGGTCGAGGGTGGAGGAGATGCTCGACTTGGTCGGCCTGGACCCGGGCGAGTTCCACGGCCGCTATCCGCGTCAGCTCTCCGGCGGCCAGCAGCAACGCGTCGGTGTGGCGCGGGCGTTGGCGGCCGACCCGCCCGTTCTCCTCATGGACGAGCCGTTCGGCGCCGTCGACCCGATCACCCGCGACCACCTCCAGGACGAGCTGATCCGGCTCCAGCGCGAGCTGCACAAGACCATCGTCTTCGTCACGCACGACTTCGACGAGGCGATCAAGCTCGGGGACCGTATCGCCGTGCTGCGGGAGCGCTCGCACATCGCGCAGTTCGACACGCCCGAGGCGATCCTGACCAACCCCGCCGACGACTTCGTGTCGGGCTTCGTGGGCGCGGGGGCGGCGCTCAAGCGCCTCAACCTCACCCGCGTACGGGATGTGGAGATCGCCGACATCCCGACGGTGACCGTCGACGACCCGCTCCAGAAGATCTTCGACAAGCTCCGCGGGGGCGGCGTCAACGAACTGCTGCTGCTCGACAAGCGCGGCCGCCCCTACAAGTGGCTGCGCCGCGGTGACCTGATGCGTGCCAGGGGCTCGCTGGCCCGCGCGGGCACCCTCGTCCACGACACGGTGACCCGCGACGCCACGCTGCGGGACGCGCTCGAAGCGGTGCTCACCGACAACGCGGGCCGGGTCGCGGTGACCGGGCGGCGCGGCGAGTACACGGGCGTCGTCGACATGGAGACGCTGATGAACTCCGTGCACGAGATGCTGGAGGCGGACCGCCTCGACGCGATCGAGAACCAGCATGAACTGGTCGAGCAGCGGGCGCAGTTGACGCACATGGAGCAGGAGGGCGCGGGCCACTCGGATCCCGGAGGGGCGGCGAAGGCATGAGGCCGACCGAGCGTCGTCCCGAAGGTGAGCACGAGGTCAAGGGGCTCGCCTTCCGTGACGTCGGCGAGGCGGAACTGGAGGGGCCGCCGCCACCGGCGGTCCAGCGGCAGCCGCGCCGGGTCACGTGGCAGAAGGTCACGTTCCTGCCGGTCGTCCTCGCGGTGATCCTGCTGCTGACGTGGTGGTGGTTCCGGCAGGCCGACCTGGACTCGATCTCCAGGAACGCGCTGGCGAACGGAAACGTGGGGCTGCGGCTCCGCCAGCACATCGAACTCACCGCAATCTCCACCTTCTTCGTCCTGATCATCGCCATCCCGCTCGGCATCCTGCTGACCCGCGGGAGGCTGCGGAGGGCGGCGCCGGCCGCGATGGCGCTGGCCAACGTCGGCCAGGCGACACCGGCGATCGGCCTGCTCGCGCTGCTGGTGATCTGGCTGGGCATCGGCGAGAGGGCGGCCCTGATCGGCATCATCGTCTACGCGGTCCTGCCGGTCCTGTCCAACACGATCGCGGGCCTGAAGGGGAACGACCCGACGCTGCTCGAAGCGGCGCGGGGCATCGGCATGTCACCGCTGGGCGTCCTGGCGAAGATCGAACTCCCGCTGGCCGTCCCCCTGATCCTCGCGGGTGTACGCACTGCGCTCGTCCTGAACGTCGGCACGGCGACGCTCGCCACGTTCGGCGGGGGCGGCGGCCTCGGCGACTTGATCACCACCGGGATGACCAACCAGCGCATGCCGGTCCTGATGCTCGGCTCGATCCTGACGATCACGCTGGCGCTCCTGGTGGACTGGCTGGCCTCACTGGCCGAACTGGTCCTGCGTCCGCGCGGACTGGAGGTGCGGTCATGAGAGTCACCGCACGCACGTCGGCTCTCGCCGTGCTGGCCGGGGCGCTGCTGGTCAGCTGCGGCCTGACCAGCGGCAGCCCGATGGTGGACGACGTCAAGCCGGGCTCCATCGGCCGCGGCCTGCCCCTCAAGGGCGCCGACCTCACCGTCACGTCCAAGGAGTTCACGGAGCAGCTGATCCTCGGCGCGATCATGGGCATCGCCTTCGAGGCGGCGGGCGCGGACGTGCTCGACCGCACGGGTATCCAGGGATCGATCGGCGCGCGGGAGGCGGTCAAGGGCGGTGACGCGGATGCCATGTACGAGTACACGGGCACGGCCTGGATCACGTACCAGGGCAACTCGGAGCCCATCGACGACCCGCGGAAGCAGTGGGAGGCGGTGCGTGACGCGGACCTGAAGAACGGCATCACGTGGCTGCCGCCGGCGACGCTCAACAACACGTACGCGCTGGCGACGAACGAGAAGAACGCGGCGAAGTACAAAACGGGCACGCTCTCGGAGGTGGCAGCCCTCTCCAAGTCGGACCCGAAGGCGGTCACGCTCTGCGTGGAGAGCGAGTTCGCGTCCCGCGAGGACGGTCTGCCGGGCATGCAGAAGGAGTACGGGATGAGCGTCCCGTCCGCCAACATCACCAAGATGGACACCGGCATCATCTACACGCAGGCGTCCAAGGGGTCGTGCACCTACGGCGAGGTCTTCACGACCGACGGCCGCATCAAGGCGATGCACCTCACGGTGATGGAGGACGACAAGCGCTTCTTCCCCAATTACAACGCGGCCCCGGAGATCAACAGCGACTCGCTGAAGAAACACCCAGAAATGGCGGAGATCCTGGCCCCCATCACGGCGAAGCTGAACAACACGGTGGCGCGGGACCTGAACTCAAAGGTGGACGTGGACGGCCAGGACCCGCACACGGTGGCGAAGGAGTGGCTGATCGAGGAGGGGTTCGTGAAGGAGTAGCGCCAACTCCCCTGTGACGGTCGGTGAGTTACCAAGACTCCGTTGCAAAGAAGGTGTTGCAACGGAGTCTTTGCATGCCTACGCTGACGGGCATGACGGCCTCCAAGCCTCGCAAGATGGTCACGCTCACCGCCCGTTCGCTGCGCGGGCTCGCCCATCCGCTGAGGATCCGCCTGCTCGGGTCACTTCGGCATGACGGCCCCGCCACGGCCTCCCAGCTGGGTGCCCGACTCGGCGAGTCCAGCGGGTCGACCAGCTACCACCTGCGACAGCTCGCAGCGCACGGCTTCGTCGAGGACGCCCCGGAGCGGGGCAGAGGCCGGGAACGGTGGTGGCAGGCAGCGCACCAGGGGACGAGTTTCGACGACGCGCTGTTGCGCGACGCGGACCCGACCGTGCGCGGGGCCGCCCAGCTGTACCTCCACGAGGTCACGTCCCTCCACATCGAAGCCCTGACGACCTGGGTCGGTACAAGTCACGAGTGGTCCGAGGAGTGGCTGAACAGCTCCGACATGAGCGACTCACAGCTGCACCTGACCCCGGAGCTGACCGCCGAGCTGAAGGCCAAGCTCCACCAAGTCATCGAGTCCTACCGCCCCTTGGCCAAGGACAAGGACGATCCCCGGGCCGCTCCGGTGCGCATCCAGACACAGCTCATCCCGACACGCCCCACCGACTGAGAGGTCCGAAGCCCGTGCACCCGGACGTCCACCTGCTCCTGCACCACGCCCGCGCCGCCGAGCTCCACCAAGCGGCACCCTTACGGAGGCGGCGTCCCCAGCTGCGTACTCGGCTGGGCTGGTCGCTGGTCGAGCTGGGTCTCCGCCTGGTCAGCAGCTCGGGACGTTCTCGCCCTTGTTCAGGGCCCGCAGCGCGTCGACCGTTTCCGGCAGTGTGGTGACGGGGATCAGGCGCAGGCCCTTCGGGAGTTCTTCCTTGGCGTCCGCGCACTCTGCCTTCGGGACCAGGAAGACCGTCGCGCCGTCGCGGCGTGCCGCCTGGGTCTTCAGGGCGACGCCGCCGACCGGGCCCACCTTGCCGGAGGCCGTGATCGTGCCGGTGCCCGCGATGTCGCGGCCGCCCGTGAGGTCGTTGCCGCTGCCGTCGCCGTCCAGTTTGTCGATGATGCCGAGCGACAGGAACAGGCCCGCGCTGGGGCCGCCGATCTTGCCGAGGTCGGCCTGGACGTCCACCTTGTCGGTGTTGTCCACGCCGTTCGCCTTGAGGTAGCCCAGCGCCGCCTTCGTCGCCTCGTCCTGCGACTTCTTCATGTCGCCGAGGTTGTGCTTCTGGACTTCCTTCACGTTGTCGCCGGTCGGGTAGACCGAGTCCTTCGGCATCACCGCGCGGTCCGTGCGGAACCACCCGTCGATCACGTCACCGAGCCGCACGTCCATCTGCGGGCCCGTCGCCACGATCGTCGTCATGCGCAGCGCGCCTCTCGTGTCGCGGGTGGGCGCGCCGGTGATGGTGAGGACCGGCTTGCCCTCGTGCTTGCCCAGCACGTTCGCCGTCCCGCCTGGCTGCGCCACGGCAAACGGCAACGGCGCAAGCCCCGCCACGGCGAGCAGGGCCGCCACGGGCAGGGCGCAGACGGCGAGGGCCTGGGGTCGCGTGAAACGAGAGAGGGAGAAGACCACGGGATCAATCTAACGTCAGGGGCGGGCCAGCAGAATTCACCCCGGACGGCAGAATTCAGACCCCGGACGGCAGAATTCAAGCCGGGACGGCAAATTTCAAGCCGGGACGGCAAAATTCAAGCCCGTCCGGCGTTTGAGGACGAGCCCGGCGCAGCCGGCGGACAGCTCCCAGCCCGTCCGGCGTTCGAGGACGAGCCCGGCGCAGCCGACGGATGGTTCTCAGCCCGTCCGGCGTTCGAGGACGAGCCCGGCGCAGCCGACGGATGGTTCTCAGCCCGTCCGGCGTTCGAGGACGAGCCTGGCGCAGCCGACGGATGGTTCTCAGCCCGTCCGGCGTTCGAGGACGAGCCTGGCGCAGCCGGCGGATGGTTCTCAGCCCGTCCGGCGTTTGAGGACGAGCCCGGCGCAGCCGGCGATGTGCGGTACCAGAAAGGGACCGCTCGCCCGCGCGGCCTCAGCGCAACGCGTCGGCGACCTCCCGTGCCGCGTCCACCACCCGCGGCCCCACCCGCTCCGGTACCGAGTCCGCCAGCATCACCACTCCCACGCTGCCCTCTATGCCGGTCACCCCGACCAGCGGGGCGGCGGCTCCGCTCGCGCCCGCTTCCAGTTCGCCGTGGGTGAGCGCGTAGCCGGGGTCGGTCACCAGGTTCTGGCGGGCGGCGAGGATGGCGCGGCCCGCGGCGCCCCGGTCCAGGGGGTGACGGAAGCCGGTGCGGTAGGCGACGTGGTAGTCCGTCCACGTCGGCTCGACCACGGCGACCGCGAGGGCCTCCGTGCCGTCGACGAGGGTCAGATGTGCCGTCGCCCCTATGTCCTCGGCGAGCGACCGCAGCGCGGGCAGCGCGGCCTCGCGCACCAGCGGGTGCACCTGGCGGCCCAGGCGCAGCACGCCGAGGCCGACGCGGGCGCGGCCGCCCAGGTCCCGTCGTACGAGGGAGTGCTGTTCGAGCGTGGCGAGCAGGCGGTACACCACGGTCCGGTTCACGCCGAGCTTGTTCGACAGCTCGGTGACCGTGAGTCCATGGTCGGTGTCGGCCAGCAGCTTGAGGACACGCAGTCCTCGGTCCAGCGTCTGGGATGTCTCCGCGGTCACGACGCCCACTCCTTAAGTGAGGGTCGGCGGCCCCCTTACGCGGCGGTTGCGCCGCCGGTCCCGGGGGCGACGCGCGTCAGAGGCCGCCGGTCGGAACACCGGCTGCGCTCCGCGGCGGCGCTGCCACGGGGCGTGTGCGTTGCGGGGACAGTAGCGAGGCCGTCCCGCTGAGCGGAAGACTCCGTCCAGAATCCGGGCAGGGAGACGCCCCGAGCGCCCCCACTTGCCCCGTTACGCGGGGGCCGGGAGGGAAGACGTACGCACGACCTTCGCACACACTCCCCGCACTTGGAGCGTCACGCTCCACCGGTCACTTCATGCGCGTAGCCCACTCCTGCACCTTCTCGATGCGCTGCCGCAGCTGCCCCGCCGTGGCCTCCGCGCTCGGCGGTCCGCCGCAGGTGCGCCGCAGCTCGGTGTGGATCACGCCGTGCGGCTTCCCGCTCTGATGGACGTACGCGCCGACCATCGTGTTCAGCTGCTTCCGCAGCCCCAGCAGCTCCTTGTGGGAGACCACAGGGCGCCGCTCGGCGGGCAGTTCGAGGAGGTCGGCCTCCTCGTCCGGCTTCTTCCTGCTGTGGGCGATCTGCCGGGCCTGCCGCTTCTGGAGCAGCATCTGCACCTGGTCGGGTTCGAGGAGTCCGGGGATGCCCAGGTAGTCCTGCTCCTCCTCGCTCCCCGGGTGTGCCTGCATGCCGAACTCGGCGCCGTCGAACAGCACCCGGTCGAAGACGGCCTCGGACTCCAGCGCCTCGAAGGAGAACTGCTCCTGCTCGCCGGTGTCCTCGTCCTGCTCCTTGTTCGCCTCGTCCATCTCCTTCTCGGACTCGGCGTAGGGGTCCTCTTCCCCCTCCTTCTTCGGCTTGTCGAGGGCGTGGTCCCGCTCGACCTCCATCTCGTTGGCGAAGGTCAGCAGGTCGGGCACGGTGGGCAGGAAGACGGAGGCGGTCTCGCCGCGCCGCCGCGAACGCACGAAACGGCCCACGGCCTGCGCGAAGAAGAGTGGAGTCGAGATGGTGGTGGCATACACGCCCACCGCCAGGCGCGGCACGTCGACGCCCTCGGACACCATGCGGACGGCGACCATCCACCGGGAGGTGCTCGCGCTGAAGTCGTCGATGCGCTTGGAGGCGCCGGTGTCGTCGGAGAGGACCACCGTCGCCTTGTCCCCCGTGATCTCCCGGATCAGCTTGGCGTAGGCGCGCGCCGAGTCCTGGTCGGAGGCGATGACGAGCCCGCCCGCGTCGGGGATGGCCTTCCTGACCTCGGTGAGCCGCGTGTCGGCGGCCTTCAGCACGTTCGGCATCCACTCGCCGCGCGGGTCCAGGGCGGTCCGCCAGGCCTGCGAGACGGCGTCCTTGGTCATCGGCTCACCGAGCCGCGCGGCGATTTCGTCTCCCGCCTTCGTGCGCCAGCGCATGTTGCCGGAGTACGAGAGGAAGATGACGGGCCGCACGACACCGTCGCTGAGCGCGCTGCCGTAGCCGTACGTGTAGTCGGCGGAGGAACGCCGGATTCCGTCATTCCCCTCCTCGTACGTGACGAAGGGGATCGGGTTGGTGTCGGACCGGAACGGCGTACCGGTGAGCGCGAGCCGCCGCGTCGCGGGCTCGAACGCTTCGAGGCAGGCCTCGCCCCACGACTTGCTGTCCCCCGCGTGGTGGATCTCGTCGAGGATGACGAGCGTCTTGCGCTGCTCGGAGCGGTTGCGGTGCAGCATCGGCCGCACGCCCACACCCGCGTACGTCACGGCGACGCCGTGGTACTCCTTGCTGAGGGGCCCCGCGCTGTACTCCGGGTCCAGTTTGATGCCGATCCGGGCGGCCGCCTCCGCCCACTGCTTCTTCAGGTGCTCGGTCGGCGCGACCACGGTGACCTGCTGCACGACATGGTGGTGCAGCAGCCATGACGCGAGCGTGAGCGCGAACGTCGTCTTGCCGGCGCCGGGGGTGGCGACGGCCAGAAAGTCTCGCGGCTGCTCCTGGAGGTACCGCTCCATCGCCCCCTGCTGCCAGGCACGCAGCTTGTTGGCGGTGCCCCAGGGGGCGCGGCCGGGGAAGGCGGGCGAGAGGTGGTGGGAGTTGGCGGCGGCGCTGGTGGTAGTCACGGTCTCCGGGTTTTTACGGCTCGGGTACGTACGACAACCGGGCCACCTTACCGGTGATGGATTGACGTACCCGCGAGTTCGGGGCGGGGGCCGGGGCGGGTGCGACGGGTCTCACATCCACGTCCCACCGCGTACGTACGTTCGACTCACGGCGTACGTTCCTTCACTTCACCGCGTACGTTCCTTGAGCCGCGTCCCCACCCAGGCGCCGACCAGGGCGACCGCGGCCATCGGCAGGAAGACGGCGACGAAGGCCCCCGGATGCGTCGCCGAGACCCCGTCCGCCCCGTGGCCCGCGCCCACCGTGCCGCCCCCGAGCGCGGCGAACGCGGCGCCGCCGACGGCGAGGAGCAGGACGTTCGAGAGGCCGTCGGAGATCTGGAGCGCGGCGGAGTTCGAGCCCGCGTCCTCGGGCGCCGAGAGCCGCAGCAGCAGGACACTGGTCGAGGCGATGACCATGCCCATGCCGAAGCAGCCGAAGCCCCACGCGACCCCCACGATCCACACGGGCACCGCCTCGATGAGGACGGTGGGCGCGGTGAGGATGGCGGCGGCCACGAGGATCATCCCGACGACCATCAGGCGCGCCCGGTACGGCTCCATGCGGGGCCGCGACTGGACGTACGACCCGAGCGCCCACGTCGCCCCGCCCACGGCGAGCGAGAGCCCGGCCATGGTGGGGCTGAGCCCCCGCTGCGTGACGAGCATCAGCGGCACGAAGGACTCGGCGGCGATGAACGACCCGGCGGCCACGCCGCGCAGCAGTGGGGTGGTTATGCGCCTGACCGGGGGTGGGGCGTCACGTACGTGATGAAGGTGGACCAGGTTTGGGGGGTGACGGTCAGGTGGGGGGTGGTGGGGGTTTTGGAGTCCCGGATGTGGATGGTGTCGGGGGTGGGGGCTATTTCGACGCAGTCGTCTGTCTCACTGCTACTGCTGTAGCTGCTCTTGCGCCACTCCAGGGCGAGTTCGACGCAGTCGTTGGGGTCGCTGCTGCTGCTGTAGCTGCTCTTGAACCACTCCAGCCCGGAGGTGTTCCCGACAGAGGCCTTACGGATCATGTCTCTCCCAGCAGTTGCTCGATGAAGGCCAGCGACTCTCGTGGCCTGAGAGCCTGGGCCCGGATCATCCCATAGCGCAACTCCAAGATCCTGAGCTGCTTCGGGTCGGAGACAGGGTGGCCGTTGTAGGCTCCGTCGGATCGTCCAACCGCTGTGCCGTCACGGAACTTCAGCACTTCGATCAGGCCTCCCATTCCGGCGTGGCTCTCACAGTCGAGCGGCATCACCTGGAAGGTGACATTCCGCAACTGGGCCACTTCAGACACGCGTTCAAGCTGTCGCCGCAGCACCATTCTCCCCCCGATGGTGCGTCGCAGCGTCGCCTCTTCCTGGACGAAGTGGACGGCTGGCGCGGGCATGCGCTCGAAGATTGCCTGCCTGCCCAAACGTGCGGCCACACCTCGCTCCACTTCATCTTGCGAGAAGGCGGGCTGCCGCATCTCAAACAGCGCCCGCATGTGCTCCTCCGTCTGGAGCAGACCGTGGATGTTGTGGTTGCTGTACAGCCCGATCTCCACCGCCTGCGCTTCCAACTTCGCCAGGTCCCTCGCCTTCTTCGGGTACCGAGCCTCCCGCATCTCCTTCTTCATCGCGGAGACAAGGCCCCTCGCCTCCACGACCTGGTCCACCTTGTCCAGGTACTCGGAACGAGGAATCCGCGCCCCGCGCTCGATCTTCCGGATCAGATCCTCCCCGTACCCGATCGCGTTCCCGAAATCGGCGACCCGGAGCCCCGCCGCCTCCCTCCACAGCTTGAGCTGATGGCCGACCATCTCGACGACCGCACTGATCTCGTCCTCGGGATCAACGTCCCAACCGGGTTCGTCCACACTGTCGTTACCGTCGTTGCGTTCCACCGCGCCACCTCCCGACGTACCGTCCAAGCCCAACGCGCACGCGTACGCGGACGTCACCCGGGACAGCCAGGACAAGCCGGGACAACGACCGGACATACGCGGGACGCAAAGCCCGCATGGCTATTCACGGTACGCACGGACGGCCACGCTGAGTGACGTGAACCAAGAAATCACCCGTGCCCCCGCGCCCGTACACCAGTTCACGGTGCTGCTCTCGGCGACCCGCAGAGGCGCGCGCCTGGCAAGGCTGCTGGTGGGCGAGCAACTCCGCACCTGGGAGCGGCCGTACGAGGCGGCGGAGCAGATCGTCGCCGAGCTGGCGAGCAACGCCGCGCTCCACGGTGCCGTGCCCGGCAGAAGCTTCCGCCTCGCGCTGACACTCAGCGAGACGGACACGCTCCGTATCGAGGTGACGGACGCGAGAGCGGACCGCCACCCACCGAGCGCCGCGCGGCTCCCCGCGGCCGATGCGGAGTCGGGCCGGGGCCTCTTCCTGGTGGAGGCCCTCTCCAGCCGCTGGGGCACGTCGGAGGGCCCGGCCCCCTGCAAAACGGTCTGGGCAGAGCTGCCCGCCCCGCCCTCGCGGTGAACCCGGCGGGTCAGTCGCCGCGAGGGCGGGTGAACTCCTCGATCAGTACGGGGTACTGCTCCCCGCCGTGCCCCGCGGCGATAGCGCGGTCCGCCATCGCCTTCAACAGCCTGGGGAGTTCCGCGTTGATGCCCGCCGCCTCGCTCTCCTCAATCAGGTGGCCCATCGCCCGCACGTCGGTCTCCAGGGCCGACACCTCGGCCGGGAAGGAGCCGCCGTCGATCTGCTCGGCGTACCCGGGCAGCCATTCGGCCACGCCCGCGGCGATCTGCCGTGCGAACGGCGCGTACGTCGCGGCGTCGACCCCGGCCGTCCGGAGCAGGGCGGTGCCCTGGAGCCAGGCGTTCAGGACGCTCCACATCATGGCGAGGCCCGCCACGTCGTACAGGGCGGCGAGGCCGTGGTCCGCGCCGAGATGGGTGACGGTACCGAGCGCCGCGAGTGTCGCCTCGTGCGCATCGAAGTCCGACCGCGGCCCGCTGTGCAGGATGAACGCGTCGGCGGTCCCGATCGCGGGCGGGACGGCCATGATGGCGCCGTCCAGGTAGCGGGCGCCGCGCTGTTCGGCCCACTGGGCGGTCTTCCGGGCCTGGGTGGAGTCGCCCGAGGTCAGGTTGATCAGCGTCGTGCCGTTCAGCTCGGCGTCGCTCGCGCCGCCGAGCAGTTCGCGTACGGCCTGGTAGTCGGTGAGGCAGATGATCGTGAGGGGACCCGCCTTGAGCGCGTCCCCGACCGTCGGGGCCAAGAGGGCTCCGCGCGCGACCAGTTCGTCGGCCTTGGACGCCGTGCGGTTCCACACGGTCGTGGGGTGCCCGGCCTTCAGGAACGCGCCCGCGAGCGCCTGGCCCATCAGGCCGAGTCCGATCACTGTCACGGGAGTAACAGGAGCAACAGGAGTAAGGGGTGTAGCGGTTTCGTTGGTCATGACAGGATCGTCAACGTTGATGCCGGTGTGAAGGTCAAGCGAGGTTCTGATGCTGATCGGGGAACTGAGTCGTCGGACGGGCGTCAACGCCCACCAGTTGCGCTATTACGAGGCCCACGGCCTGCTGGAGGCGGACCGCGGCGTGAACGGCTATCGCGCGTACGACGAGAGCGCGGTGCTGCGGGTGAAGCAGATCCGGCACCTGCTCGGCGCCGGTCTGTCCTCCGAGGACATCGCGTACGTGCTGCCCTGCGCGGTCGGCGAGGCCCCGGAACTGCCCGGGTGCCCGGAGTTGCTGACCGCGATGCGGACACGGCTGCGGCGGCTGGACGACCAGATGGACAAGCTGGCGCAGTCCCGCGACGCCCTGGCCCACTACATCGACGCGGCCGAGCGGACGGGCGGCGAGAGCTATCCCCCGTTCGACGGCACCGGCTTGGAATCCAGCCCCGCCGCCTGAGTGGTTCATTGCAGGCACATGGCAGTCCCGTTGCGGCGCCCGCCGGTCCCTTGAGCCGTCCGTCCGGTTCCGGTTACGTTCATGGAGTCAGGTCGACGACTTGGCCGTGTGCCCGAGTGGCTCAGGGGCTGGACTGCAAATCCAGTAACGCGGGTTCGAATCCCGCCACGGCCTCTACGAAGTTCTCTACGAAGTTCTCCACGAAGTTCTCCACGGGGTTTCCGCGAGGGGCGTCAGGCGACCCGCGCCTCTTCCATCCGCTCCAGAATCGCGTCCACCGTCTCCCCCACCGACAGTTCCGAGCTGTCCAGCCAGAGCCCGAGGCGCGGCGTCGTCTCGCGCAGGCCCGTGTCCAGGTCCTGGACCGTCCACGCGCCGTAGCCCGTCTTGCCGCGACCGGTCTCGCGGGCGGCGACCACGTCGGGGCGCGGGGCGAGGACGATCACGTACAGCGGGCGGGTCCGCACGAGATCCACGTACGTCTTCAACTGCTCGCCCAGGATGACGTCCTGGACGACCGCCATGAAGCCCGCGCCCGCGTACGCGTCCGCCGTGGACGCCGACAGGCCGTACCGCAGGCGGAGTTGCGCCTCGGCCTCTCCCCCGGCCCCCGGCTCGTACTCCACGCCGCCGGAGACGATCATCCGCCGGTAGACGTCGCCCCGCACATGCGCGGCCTTCGGCAGCCGCTCGGCCAGGGCCTGCGCCACCGTGGACTTTCCGGACGCCATGATGCCGGTGATGACGACGACACCGGCGGAGTCAGAGGTAGTCATGCGCTCCATGGTGCCACCGGTGCCACGCCCCCGGCCTCCGGTTGACGCGCTCCCGGCCTCCGGTCAATGCGGCGCCGCCACCGCCGCCTGCGGGCGGATCGGGAGGCGGTTGACCGGACGACCCGTCGCCGCGCGCACCGCCGAGGCGATCGCCGCCGGGGACGTCACGACCGGGACCGCGCTGGCCGCCTTCGCGCCGAAGGGGGCGACGACATCCCGCTCCTCCACCAGTTTCACGATGCGGATGTCCGGGGTGTCCAGGGCGGTCGGAAGGGCGTAGCCGGTCAGGTCGGGGTGGCGGACGATGCCTCGCGGGGTGCGGAGGTTCTCCGTGAGCGCCGCGCCCACGCCCTGCGTGACGCCCGCCTCGATGCGGGCCTTCAGCTGGACGGGGTTGAGGATGCGGCCCACGTCCTGCGCGACGGCCAGTTCGACGACCCGGACCGAGCCGATCTCGATGTCGACGTCCACCACCGCGCGGATGGCGCAGAACGCCATGCCCACGAAGGCGTCGCCCTGCCCGGACTCGTCCAGCGGCTCGGTCGGATGCGGGCGGCACTGGGCCGTGGCCCACAGCTCCTTGCCGTCCAGCGCCTCGGTGACCGTCGTGGAGAGCACGCCGTCGTACGAGGTGATCTTGCCGTCGGTGATCTGGAGCAGCTCGGTGGACATGCCGAACTTGTGGGCCAGCGGCTGGAGCAGCTGGGTCCTGACCATCTTCGCCGCGCGCTCCACCGCGCCGCCCGACACCCAGGTGTGGCGGCCGCGGCAGCTCGGGCCCGCCGGGGGCTGGTCGGTGTCGACGGGGGCGACGCGGACGTCGTCGATGCCGAGCGTCTCCTGGACGATCTGGCGGGCCAGCGTGGTGAAGCCCTGGCCGGTCTCGACGGCCGCGCAGATCACCGTCGCCACGCCGTCGTGGACCTTCACGGTGGCGGTGGAGACCTCGTCCGTCCCCTCGGCGCCGAGGAGCTGGACCATGCCGAGGCCGTAGCCGACGCCCCGCCGCACGGCGGCCGGTTCGCCCGCGCCCTCGGGGCCGCCGGGCAGCAGCCACTCGTCCTCGGGGCTGTCCTTGGGAAGTTCGGGGAGGGGGACGTCCCGTACGGCGGCGAGGAGTTCGGCCACCGGGGCCGGGCACGTCACCGTCTGGCCCGTGGGCATGATGTCGCCGGTCGCCATGGCGTTGCGCAGCCGCAGCTCGGCGGGGTCGATCGACAGCTTCTTCGCGATCTTGTCCATCTGGGCCTCGTACGCGGCGCACACCTGCATGGCGCCCTCGCCCCGGACGTGCCCGGAGGGCGGGTTGTTCGTACGGACCGCCCAGCCCTCGATGAACGCGTTCGGTACGACGTAGGGGCCGCAGGCGAAGGAGACGGCGGCGGCCAGCGCCTCCGACGACGTGTCCGCGTACGCGCCCGCGTCGAGCAGGATCTGCGCCTCCACCTTGACCAGGCGGCCCTCGGCGTCCGCGTGGTGGCGGTAGCGCAGGAGCGTGGGGTGGCGGTGGGCGTGGCCGAGGAAGGACTCCTCGCGGGTCGCGGTGAGCTTGACGGGACAGCCCGTCCGCAACGCGAGGAGCCCGAGCGGCAGTTGGAAGCTGGCGTCCTCGCGGTCGGCGGTCGCGCCCGGCACGCCCGTGACGACGACCTTCACCTGGTCGTGCGCCAGGCCGTAGCAGGCGGCGGCCCGGTCGCGGTCCGCGTGCGGGTCGGTGGAGGCGATGTACAGCTCCACTCCCCCGTCGGGGCGCGGCACGGCGAGGCCCGCCTCGGCGCCGACCGGCGCCGGGTCCTGGCGGCCGATGCGGTACAGGCCCTCGACGACCAGCTCGCCCACCACCTCCGGGTCGCCGTGCCGCAGCGGGATGTGGCGGATCAGGTTGCCGTCGGGATGCAGCGGTTCGGCCTCGAACGCCTTCTCCGGGTCGGTGACCGGTTCGAGCACTTCGTACTCGACGATGACGGCGGCGGCGGCCATGCGCGCGGTGTCGGGGTGGTCGGCGGCGACGGCGGCGATGGGCTCGCCGTGGTGGCGTACGACATCGGAGGCGAAGACCGGCCGGTCCGGCGTCCTGCGGCCGTGCAGCGCGTCGCCGGGCACGTCCTCGTGGGTGACGACGGCGTGCACGCCCGGCATGTCGCGCGCGTGGCTGGTGTCGACGGAGACGATGCGCGCGTGCGCGTGCGGGGAGCGCAGGACCGCCGCCCACAGCAGGCCCTCGGCCCACAGGTCGGAGGCGTACGGGAAGGTGCCCTCCGTCTTGGCGCGGCACTCGGCCGGCGACAGGGACGTACCGATGCCGTGCGGCAGCGGCTCGGAGCCCGGCGCGGTGGCGGGGGGCGCGGCCGTGGTGGTGGTCTCGGTGCTCACGCCTGGCCTCCGTCCTGGCCGTAGGGCCTCTGCGGTCCTTCTTGTCCGTCGTACGGCCCGTCGTCGTACGGCCCTTCGTACGGCCCGTCGTACATGCCTTCGTACGTCGTGCCTTCGTACGTCGTGCCGTCGTACGCGCTCTGGTGGTGGTGGACGCCGCCCGCGCCCGGGCCCGCCTGGTGCGGGATGCGCGCCTCGTCCGTCTGCTCGTCCTGCGCCGGGGCCTGGGCCTGGGCCTGAGCTTCGGCCTGGGCCTGGGCCTGGGCCTGAGCTTGGGCCTGGGCCGAGTTCTCGGCGGCGGACGACTCGCGCTCGGCGACCACCTCGCGCACGGCGTCGAGGACGCCGCGGTAGCCCGAGCAGCGGCAGAGGTTGCCGCACAGCGCGCGGCGGGTCTCCAGCTCGCTGGGCGCGGGGTTGCCCTCAAGGAGGTCGTGCACGGTCATGGCCATGCCCGGCACACAGAAGCCGCACTGCACCGCGCCGCACGCGGCGAGCGCGCGCTGCACGTCGGAGGGCTGCCCGTCGACGGCCAGACCCTCGACGGTGCGGATCTCGCTGCCCGCGGTGGTGGCGGCGGGCACCAGGCAGGACGCGACGAGCCGCCCGTCCACCTGGACGTTGCAGGCCCCGCACTCACCCTGCGAACAGCCGTCCTTGGCGCCCGCGAGGCCGAGCCGCTCACGCAGGACGTAGAGCAGGGACTCGCCGATCCAGGCGTCGGTGACGGGACGGTCGGTGCCGTTCACGCGCAGGACGTAGGAGCCGAGGGGGTGGTCGTCGTGCAGGGGGTTGGGGGCGATGACGGGGGCGGCGCGTTCCTCGGCCGCTTCCGCGGCGCTCTCCTCGACCGTTCCGGCAGCCGGTTCCGCGGCACTTTCCCCGGCCGTCCCGGCAGTCGCTGCCGCGGCGTTTTCCCTGGCCATTCCGGCAGCCACTCCCGCGTGGACTCCGTCAGCCGCCCCGGCAGCCGCCTCCGCGCCGCTTACCCCGGCCGTCCCGGCAGCCGCTACCGCGTGGACTCCGTCAGCCGCCCCGGCAACCGCCTCCGCGGCATTTTCCCCCGCCGTCCCGGCAGCCGCTACCGCGGCGCGTTCCCCGGCCATTCCGGCAGCCACTCCCGCGTGGACTCCGTCAGCCGCCCCGGCAGCCACTCCCGCGTGGCCTCCGTCGGCCGCCCCGGCAGCCGCCTCCGCGGCACTTTCCCCCGCCGTCCCGGCAATCGCTGCCGCGGCGTTTTCCCTGGCCATTCCGGCAGCCGCTACCGCGTGGACTCCGTCAGCCGCCCCGGCAGCCGCCTCCGCGCCGCTTACCCCGGCCGTCCCGGCAGCCGCTACCGCGGCGCTTCCCCCGGCCATTCCAGCAGCCGCTTCCGCAGCACTTCCTCCGGCCGTCCCGGCAATCGCTACCGCGCCGCCTCCCCCGGCCGTTCCGGCAGCCACTTCCGCGGCGCTTCCCCCGGCCGTTCCAGCAATCGCTGCCGCGGCGCGTTCCCCGGCCGTCCCGGCAGCCGCTGCCGCGCCGCTTCCCCCGGCCATTCCAGCAGCCGCTACCGCGCCGCCTCCCTCAGCCGTTCCGGCAATCGCTGCCGCGTGGGCTCCGTCCGCTTCGGCGGGCCCGGTCGTGTCGCTCGGCTCTTCGGTCGCGTTCGCTTCACCCGGCACACCCGGCACACCCGGCTCGTCCGGGCCGTCAGCCAGTTCCGCGACTGCTTCGGCGGGTGCGTCAGGCGTGGGGGATACGGCATCCACCGCGCCCGTCGGCTCCGATGAGCCCGGAAGCTCCGGCGTCTCCGTCAGTTCCGCCAGCTCCGAAGGCTCCGCGAACTCCAGGGCCTCCGCGATCTCCGCGGCCTCGGCCGCCTCCTGGGCGGCCTCCACAGTCTCCTGAGCCGCTTCGGCGGCCGCCGCCGCCTCGGCCCCGGACTGCCCGGCGGGCGGCACCTTGACCGCCCGCAGCAGCGTCGTCTGCTCGAACCGGCTCTCCTGCGGCGCCTGCTCCGAGGCATCGGGAAGCGGCGGCGCGGCCTCCTGGGGCGGTGCGCCCCAGGGCGCTCCGGCTCCCGCGCCCGTCGCCCACGGCGCGGGCGCGCCGCCCGGCAGCGTCGCGGGAGGCGTGCCGCCCCCGGCCCAGCCGCCCACCTGCGTACCGAGGGGGTAGGCGCCGTCCCCGGTCAGCGAAGACGCGGTGAACTCGCCCGACTCGTCCGGGAGATCCCCACCGGCGACCGGGATCGACCACTGCCCCGTCACGTCGGAGGAGGGAGCGGCGACGCCATTCCCGTCGTACCGCTGTCCGTAGCCCTGGCTGTGGCCTTGGTCGTGGCCTTGGTCGTGGCCCTGCGCCTGCCCGTACTCCTGGTGGTCGTACTCCTGGTGGTCGTAATCCTGCTGCTCGTACCCCTGCTCGTATCCCTGTCCGTACGTCCGTCCCTGCGCCGCGCCCGCGTCGGCGAAGCTCCACTGTCCGGTCGCGCGGGAGTCGTAGCCGTGTGCCGTGTCCGCGTCGGGCCACCGCACCGCACGTCCGCCGTCGGCCGCGCCCGTCACCTCGGGCGGCATGACCCACGCGCCCGTGCCCGCGGGGTCGGTGGCGTCGGCCGTGGTGGGGGTGACCGTTATCTGCGGCGGCACATAGCCGTGGCCGGGCGCGGCGAGCGGGATGTCCAGCATGCCTTCGGGGAGCTGCACGAACGCCGTGGCGTCCGAGTCGTACTCACCCTGTGGATGCGGCTGCCAGCCGCCGTTGTCGGTGTTGCGGTCGTCGCTCACGACAGCGCCCTCCCCAGTGCTCGTCGGGCCAGCACGGCGACGGTGCGCCGCAGGTGCAGTACGCCGGGCGACAGCGGCTGTTCGGTGCCGTCGGCCGACGGGGGCTGGTCGGGGATGCACGCGGCGGCGACGTACTCACCGAAGGCGGCGACCGCCTCGGGCACGAGGCTGCCGCGCTCGCCGTCCCAGTCGATCAGCGAGGCGACCCACTGCTCGGCCTCCAGGGGCCGCAGCGGCATCGGCGCGATGGCGCCGACCGCGCACCGCACGCCGCGCCGCGCGGGGTCGAGGACCAGCGCGACGGAGGCGGTCGCCCGGCCGGGGCCGGTGCGTCCGGTCGCCTTGAGGAAGACCTGGGGGGCGTGCAGCAACGGCACGCGCACAAAGCCGATCAGCTCGCCGGGGCGGAGCATCTCCATGCCCGCGAGCAGGTGCGGGACGGGGACCTCGCGGCGGGTCCCGCCGGGCCCCGCGATGATCAGGACGGCTTCGAGCGCGGCGAGCACGGGCAGCGCGTCGCCGGTGGGCGCGGCCGAGGCGATGTTGCCGCCGAGGGTGCCCGCGTTGCGGATCTGGGGCGGTCCCGCGGCGCGCGCGGCGGCGGCCAGGGCGGGGATCAGCGCGGCGAAGTCGGGGCGGCCCATGCGGGCGTGGGTGAGACCGGCGCCGAGCAGGGCGTGGCCGTCCTGGTACTGCCAGCCGCGGATCTCGTTGATGCGGCCGAGGCCGACGAGGGCGGTGGGGCGCAGCTGTCCCGAGTTGACCGAGGCCATGAGGTCCGTGCCGCCGGCGACGGGTACGGCGGCGGGCATGGCGGCGAGTGCCGCCACGGCCTCGTCGAGCGTGGCGGGCAGCTTCACCGACCGCGGTGTCCGCGCCGCCTGCGGTGCGTGCGTGCTCAAAACCGGCTGCCCCTTCCCGATGCCCGGCCGCGTACCTCACCTACGTCGCGTACGTGCAGTGCTCGCCGTTCGTGACGTGTCGCCGTTACGCCTGTTCCGCCGTACGGTACGTGCTCACAACCCGGACGTGGCAACTCTGGCACATCTTCGCCGGGGCCCGACGCGGGGGTCCGCTAGGAGGCATTCGTCCCCGGTCCAGGGGGATATGCCGTTTTCGCACGGCTTTCCGGCGGCCCGTGCCCGGCCCGCACCCGGCCCTCGTTCGGCCCCCGTTCGGGGCGCGTTCGGTCCGCGTTCGGTCGCGTCCGTGGCGCGGGCCGCCGGGGTTCACGCACTCGGACGGAACCTCACACGTTCGGGGGCGGCCCCTCGATCGGGCGTCCGAGACCGCTGCTCGTCAGCCCTTCGGGGGCGGGTCGCCGCTGCCAGGGCAACGGGCCGCCCGGCGGGCGGTAGTCGACGCCGAGGGCGTCAAGTCGTGCGTAATGGGCCGTCATACGCCGTTCGAAGTCGGTGAAGTCCCGCTCGGCCGGGGTGGGCAGGCTGCGCCAGGCGACCTCGCAGAAGGCTGCGAGGCGGGGGAAGACCTGGTAATCGACGCGTCCTTGGTGCTCCATCACCTCGGTCCAGACGTTGGCCTGGGTGCCGATGACGCGCGCGGCCTCCTCCTCGGTCAGCTCCGCGGGGACGGGCTCGAAGCGGTAGACGTCTTCGAGGGTGCGGATGAAGCCGATGGGCATCGGCTCGTCGGGGCCGCCGTCCTGCCGGTGGTCCAAGTACACGTGCTGTTCGGGGCACATGATGACGTCGTGGCCGGACTTGGCCGCGGCGATGCCGCCGCGGTAGCCGCGCCAGGACGAGACGGTGGCGCCCTCGGCGAGGCCGCCCTCCAGGATCTCGTCCCAGCCGATGAGCCGCCGCCCGCGGGCCGTGAGCCAGGTGTCGAAGTGGCGGATGAACCAGCTCTGCAGCCCGTCCTCCCCCTCGACGCCCAGCTCCTTGATGCGGGCCTGCGCGGCGGGCGAGGCCTTCCACTGGCCCTTGGGGCACTCGTCGCCGCCGACGTGGACGAAGGTGGAGGGGAAGAGGTCGAGGATCTCCTCGAAGACACCTTCGTAGAAGCGGAGTACGTCCTCGGTGGGAGCGAGGACGTTCGGGCTGACGCCCCAGGTGTCCCAGACGGTCAGCGCCCCGGTGTCGACGACGTCCGCGTTGCCGAGGTGCGGGTAGGCGCTGATGGCGGCCTGCGAGTGGCCCGGGATGTCGATCTCGGGGACGACCGCGATGTGCAGGGAGTCCGCGTACGCGACGATCTCGCGGATGTCGTCCTGGGTGTAGTAGCCACCGTGCGGGCGCTCCTCCCAGAGCGGCGAGGCGCGGTGCCCCCACTTGGAGCGGGCCCGCCACGAACCGACCTCCGTCAGCTTCGGGTGGCGCTTGATCTCCACCCGCCAGCCCTGGTCGTCGGTGAGGTGGAAGTGGAAGACGTTGAGCTTGTGGGCGGCGAGCAGATCGAGGTAGCGCAGGACGCCGTCCTTCGGCATGAAGTGCCGGGCCACGTCGAGCATCATGCCGCGCCACCCGAAGCGGGGGGCGTCCTCGACGACGCCCGCGGGGACGGAGCGCGGCGCGCCGGGCCACAGTCGCGCGCGCCGGAAGGCGTCCGGGCCGAAGAGCTGGCGGAGCGTCTGGGCGCCCCAGAAGACGCCCGCGGCCGCTCCGCCGCGGATCTCGACGCGGTCGCTGTCGATGGTGAGCCGGTACGCCTCCGGCTCCAGGGAGTCGTCGACGAGCAGGGAGACGGAGTCGCCCGCGCCTTCGACGCCGGGGTGCAGCGGCAGGCCGAGGGCGGCGCCGAGCGTGGCGCGCAGCCAGCACTCGGTGGACTCGGTGCCGGGACCGGCCCACAAGGTGGTCGAGGGTCCGGCGGCGAAGGTAGAACCAGGCACGGCCTCGGCGCGTGCGGGCGCCGGGATGAGCTGCTCGAATGTCATGCCACAGAAGGCTGTCACGCGATTGCGCAACGCAAAAGGGGCGTTGCGGCACACGCAACGCCCCTTGGGCGAAGGGGTCTCACCGGGACGGAAAGGGAGTCTCGGCGGGACAGAAAGGGACTACTTCTTGCCGCCCTTGCCGTCCTTGCCGCCCTTGTCCTTGTCGCCGCCGGCGCCCATGGACTCGTAGATCTCCTTGCACATGGGACAGACGGGGTACTTCTTCGGGTCGCGGCCGGGGACCCACACCTTGCCGCAGAGCGCGACGACGGGGGTGCCGTCGAGCGCGCTCGCCATGATCTTGTCCTTCTGGACATAGTGCGCATAGCGCTCGTGGTCGCCGTCACCGTGCGACACCTGCGGCGTCGGCTCCACGAGGGTCCCCGTACCTGCCCCGCGCTCGGGCTCGGGCTCAAGAGTGCTCATAAGGGCCAAGGGTACTCACGCCCGCGGCGTCCTGGCAGCGACCGCCCTCGGGAGTCCGTCCGCGAGTACCGGCGGGGCCCCGGTCAGTTCAGCGACGGGTCGTCCGGATAGGTCGCCACCATCGCCAGCTCACTGCGCTGGCGTCTGAGCACCGCGCGCCACAGCTGCTCCGGGTCGGGCGACGAGACGTCACCGGGCTCGGACTCGACGACGTACCAGGCGCCGTCCGCCAGTTCGGTCTCCAGCTGGCCCGGACCCCACCCCGAATACCCCGCGAAGATCCGCAGGCTGCCGAGGGCCGGGGAGAGCAGCTCCGGCGGGGCCTCCAGGTCGACGAGGCCGATCGCGCCGTGCACACGGCGGAAGCCGACGGGGTCCGCCCGGCCGGGGCGCGGCCGGGTGCCGAGGGACGCGCCCTCCTCGCCGGGGATCACCGCGACGCCGAGCGCCGAGTCGAGCGAGACGGGGCCGCCCTGGAAGACGACGCCCGGCGCGCCGGCCAGCGCGCCCCATCCCTCCAGGATGTCGGCGACGTCCACGGGCGTCGGGCGGTTCAGGACCACGCCGAGCGAGCCCTCCTCGTCGTGGTCGAGGAGCAGCACCACCGCACGGTCGAAGTTCGGGTCCGCCAGGGCCGGTGTGGCCACGAGCAGCCGCCCTGTGAGCGAGGACACCTCGGTCATGGTCCACATGATCCCGCATCTTCGCCCCGCGCGGGGAGGTAATGGCCGTACGTGAACCGGTGCAGATCAGGGCGCATGAGGGCGACCGGAGCGCACAGGGAGGGCGGTGACCCGGAGTGTCCGGTTCCGCACGGTTCGTGTTGTGGCGAACTCATGACCTGTTTTGCACGGCCTTGGCCTTACGGAAGGGGGGTACGCGGCCATTACGCTTGGCCCTTTGGTCCCCCCGTCCATCCAATCGGAACGCGAGATTCATGACCGTCACCGGCACCGAAGACGTACTGCTTGTCCATGGCGGAACCCCGCTGGAGGGCGAGATCCGTGTCCGCGGCGCGAAGAACCTCGTGCCCAAGGCCATGGTCGCCGCGCTGCTCGGCAGCGCTCCGAGCCGGCTGCGCAATGTCCCCGACATCCGCGACGTACGCGTCGTACGCGGCCTGCTGCAGCTGCACGGCGTGACGGTCCGCCCCGGTGAGCAGCCGGGCGAGCTCATCATGGACCCGTCGCACGTGGAGAGCGCGAACGTCGCCGACATCGACGCCCACGCCGGTTCGTCGCGGATTCCGATCCTCTTCTGCGGACCGCTCCTGCACCGCCTCGGGCACGCCTTCATCCCCGGCCTCGGCGGCTGCGACATCGGCGGCCGTCCCATCGACTTCCACTTCGAGGTGCTCCGCCAGTTCGGCGCGACCATCGAGAAGCGCGAGGGCGGCCAGTACCTGGAGGCCCCGCAGCGGCTCCGCGGCACGAAGATCAAGCTGCCGTACCCGTCCGTGGGCGCCACCGAGCAGGTCCTGCTCACCGCCGTGCTCGCGGAGGGTGTGACCGAGCTCTCGAACGCCGCGGTCGAGCCGGAGATCGAGGACCTGATCTGCGTCCTGCAGAAAATGGGCGCGATCATCGCCATGGACACCGACCGGACCATACGGATCACCGGTGTCGACAGCCTCGGCGGCTACAACCACCACGCCCTCTCGGACCGCCTGGAGGCCGCCTCCTGGGCTTCCGCGGCCCTGGCGACCGAAGGCAACATCTACGTCCGCGGCGCCCAGCAGCGCTCGATGATGACGTTCCTGAACACCTACCGGAAGGTGGGCGGTGCCTTCGAGATCGACGACGAGGGCATCCGCTTCTGGCACCCGGGCGGCTCGCTCAACGCGATCGCCCTGGAGACGGACGTGCACCCCGGCTTCCAGACCGACTGGCAGCAGCCGCTCGTCGTCGCCCTGACGCAGGCCGCGGGCCTCTCCATCGTCCACGAGACGGTCTACGAGTCGCGGCTCGGCTTCACCTCCGCGCTCAACCAGATGGGCGCGCACATCCAGCTCTACCGCGAGTGCCTGGGCGGCTCCCACTGCCGCTTCGGCCAGCGGAACTTCCTGCACTCCGCGGTCGTCAGCGGCCCCACGAAGCTCCAGGGCGCCGATCTGGTCATCCCCGACCTGCGCGGCGGCTTCTCGTACCTCATCGCGGCCCTCGCGGCCCAGGGGACGTCCCGCGTCCACGGCATCGACCTGATCAACCGCGGCTACGAGAACTTCATGGAGAAGCTCCAGGAGCTGGGCGCGAAGGTCGAACTCCCGAACGGCAAGACGGCGCTGTAGCCAGTCCAGCCCGGCCGGCGTTTGAGGCCATCTTTTAGGCGGCACGCGAAAGGGCGGCCACCCAACCGGGTGGCCGCCCTTCTTCGCTGCTTAAGGCTTACTTGCCCTTAGCGGCTTCCTTCAGCTTGGAACCAGCCGAAACCTTGACGCTGTAGCCGGCCGGGATGTTGATCGGCTCGCCGGTCTGCGGGTTACGGGCGGTGCGAGCGGCACGGTGGGTGCGCTCGAAGGTCAGGAAGCCGGGGATGGTGACCTTCTCGTCGCCCTTGGCAACGATCTCGCCGACGGTCTCGGCGAACGCGGCCAGCACGGCGTCGGCGTCCTTGCGGGTCACCTCGGCGCGGTCGGCCAGCGCGGCCACCAGCTCACTGCGGTTCATGTTTGTACTCCCGTGTTCTTTTGCCGTTGAGGCGTGATCGAAGCCGATGCTGCCAGGGTCCTCGGACAGTCCCCGGACCCGGGTCTGGCGTCAGACCCTCGCGCCCGATTACGCATCCTGCCCCCACCTGCGGCGGGAAAGCCAATCCGGCACCCTCCGAAGGGCCGCAGGGCCATGGTCCGCCACCCTAAAGGGGCGTTTACGAACCGGTGTCCCGCGACGCGCCGACGGTCAGGCGGACGTGGGACCCGTCACAGTGGCCCCCGCGGCCTTCGCGGCGGTGCGCACCGCACCGGCCACCGCGCCCGCGACCTTGTCGTTGAAAACGCTGGGGATGATGTAGTTCCGGTTCAGCTCGTCCTCGGCGACGACGTCGGCGAGCGCGCCCGCGGCGGCCAGCATCATCTCCGTGTTGACCGTACGCGACTGGGCGTCGAGCAGGCCGCGGAAGACGCCGGGGAAGACCAGGACGTTGTTGATCTGGTTCGGGAAGTCCGAACGCCCGGTGGCCACAACTGCCGCCGTCTGACGGGCGATTGCCGGGTCGACCTCGGGGTCCGGGTTCGCGAGCGCGAAGACGATGGCGTCGTCGGCCATGGCGGCGACGTCCTCGCCGTTCAGCACGTTCGGGGCGGAGACGCCGATGAACACGTCGGCGCCGACGACGGCCTCCTTGAGGGTGCCGGTGAGGCCCTCGGGGTTGGTGTTGTCG
Organism: Streptomyces sp. NPDC003379; assembly: GCF_053589195.1. Classification (NCBI taxonomy): domain Bacteria; kingdom Bacillati; phylum Actinomycetota; class Actinomycetes; order Kitasatosporales; family Streptomycetaceae; genus Streptomyces; species Streptomyces sp. NPDC003379. The sequence goes on from NZ_JBSFRK010000002.1 coordinate 207,870, forward strand.
GCGATCCAGCGCAGCGGCGAGTCCTGCTCGGCGCCGACCAGGTCCTCGCGGTCGGCGTGCACGACGCCGTGGATGTCGGCCACCACGGCGTTCTTGACGCCCGCGGCGAGCAGCAGCTTGAGGATGGCCGTGCCGGCCGCGCCGGCGCCCGACATGACCACACGGACGTCGCCGATGCCCTTGGCCACCACGCGCAGCGCGTTGGTGAGCGCGGCCAGGACCACGATCGCGGTGCCGTGCTGGTCGTCGTGGAAGACGGGGATGTCCAGGGCCTCGCGCAGCCGGGCCTCGATCTCGAAGCAGCGGGGCGCGGAGATGTCCTCCAGGTTGATGCCCGCGAAGCCGGGGGCGATCGCCTTGACGATCTCGACGATGGCGTCGGTGTCCTGGGTGTCCAGGCAGAGCGGCCAGGCGTCGATGCCGGCGAAGCGCTTGAAGAGGGCCGCCTTGCCCTCCATGACCGGCAGAGCGGCCTTCGGGCCGATGTTGCCGAGGCCGAGAACGGCCGATCCGTCCGTTACGACCGCAACGGAGTTGCGCTTGATCGTGAGGCGGCGCGCGTCCTCGGGGTTCTCGGCGATCGCCATGCAGACCCGGGCGACACCCGGGGTGTAGATCATGGAGAGGTCGTCACGGTTCCTGATGGGGTGCTTGGACGCCATCTCGATCTTGCCGCCGAGATGCATCAGGAACGTACGGTCGGAGACCTTGCCGAGGGTCACGCCCTCGATGGTGCGCAGCTGCTCGACGATCTCGTCGGCGTGCGTGGTGGAGGACGCCGCGATCGTCACGTCGATCCGCAGCATCTCGTGGCCGGAGGCCGTGACGTCGAGGCCGGTGACCGAGCCCCCGGATGACTCGACGGCCGTGGTGAGCTGGGAGACCGCCGTTCCGCTCGCGGGCACCTCCAGCCGGACCGTCATCGAGTAGGAGACGCTGGGCGCCGTTGCCATGGCCGACTTCCTCTGCTTTCACCTTGTAGCTCTTGCCGTCCGATGGTCGCACCTACCGCCGAGTACGTGGTAGCCGCCCCGGATTGAGAACGTTTTGTTCACCGGCCGCTGCACTTCGTTTTCGGAAACTAGTTTCCACCATACGAGAAGTTGCGGGAAACAGAAAGAGGCCCACGTCACTTGGTGACGTGGGCCTCTCTCCTACGTTCATGACACCGACCCGCCATGCTCGCCTCGCGGCAAGTGGTCGCTCGTAGCGACGAAGGTTGGGCCCGGGGGCTTGGATCGAGCCGGTGCCACATCCAAGGTAACAAACGATTCCCGCAAGGCAATTCCCGTCCCGGGAATCAATCCCGGAGCAGGTCCGGCACGCCCTCCCCGTCCGGGTCGTCCCGCTCCCCGGAAAGGACCGTGAGCTGCTGCGTCGCGCGCGTCAGCGCCACGTACAGGACCCGCAGGCCCGCCGGGGACTCGTCCGCGATCTCCGCCGGCGAGACGACGACCGTCGCGTCGTACTCAAGGCCCTTGGCCTCCAGACTGCCGAGCGCCACCACCCGGTCGCCGAGCCCCGCCAGCCAGCGGGCCGCCTGGTCGCGGCGGTTCATCGCGACGACCACGCCGACCGTGCCGCTCACCCGCTCCAGGAGCAGGGCCGCCTCCTCGCGCACGGACGCGCCGAGATCCCCGCCGCGTACGACACCGAAGCGGGGCTCCACGCCGGTGGAGCGGACCGCCGACGGGGACTCGGCGCCCGGCATCGCCAGGGCCAGGACCTTGGCGGCCAGATCCGCGATCTCGGCGGGGTTGCGGTAGTTGACGGTGAGCGTGAAGCGGCGGCGCGGGCGGCTGCCCAGGGCCTCGTCGCGGGCCGCGGCCGCCTCGTCCGGGTCGGACCACGAGGACTGCGCCGGGTCGCCGACGACCGTCCAGGTGGCGTGCCGCCCGCGGCGGCCGACCATGCGCCACTGCATGGGCGTGAGGTCCTGCGCCTCGTCGACGATGACGTGGGCGTACTCGGTGCGCTCCGCCGCCAGGCGTTCGGCGCGCTCGCGCTGGGTCTCCTCGCGCTGCGGCATCAGCTCTTCGAGGCCGGTCAGCAGGTCGAGCGGGTCAAGCTCCTTCTTCTTGCGGGGCCTGTGCGGCGTACCGAGGATCGCCTGGAGCTCGTCGAGCAGCGCCACGTCGTGCACGGACAGCGCGTCCCGCTTGAGGGAACGGGCGACCTTGCGGACCTCGCCGGGGTTCAGGACGCGGCGCGCCCAGCGGCCCAGGCGCCGCTCGTCGCCCATCGCGGACAGGACCGCGCGCGGGGTCAGCTCCGGCCACCACGCGTCGAGGAAGCGGATGAAATCGTCCTCGGACGTGATGTCGTCGTCGAAGGAGGAGCGCAGTTCGGCGGCGAGTTCCGGGTCCGAGTGGCGGCCCGCGGCCCCGGACTGCGACCAGAGGGCGTCCAGGAGCAGCTTGCGGGCGCGCGGGCGCAGCAGGTTGACGGGGGCGGTGCCGCCGAGGGCGTTGCGGCGGACGCGGTCCAGCTGGTCGGCGTCCAGCTCCAGGCGGCGGCCGAAGGCGACGACGCGGAGGCGGGTGGGGGTGCCCCGGGGCTCCTGGGGTTCCGGCGCCGGGTCGTCACCGAAGGTCAGCTGCTCGTCGCGGGGGGCCGCGGGCCTGGCCCGTACGCCCTCCAGCGCGCCCCGTGCCGCCTTGCGCAGCACGCTCAGCATCCGCGAGGACCCCTTGACGCGGGCCACCGCCGGAGAGTCGTACACCGTGGCCCCGATGCCGTCGACCAGGGAGCCGACCGCGCGGATCGCCACCTGGCCCTCCTCGCCGAGGGAGGGCAGGACGCCCTCCGTGTAGGCGACCAGGAGCGGCGTCGGGGAGACGATGAGGATGCCGCCCGCGTAACGGCGGCGGTCCTGGTAGAGGAGGTAGGCGGCGCGGTGCAGCGCCACCGCCGTCTTGCCGGTGCCGGGGCCGCCCTCCACGTACGTCACCGACGCGGCGGGCGCGCGGATCACCATGTCCTGCTCGGCCTGGATCGACGCCACGATGTCCCGCATCGAGTGGCTGCGCGCCTGGCCGAGCGCGGCCATCAGCGCGCCGTCGCCGATCACCGGGAGCTCCTCGCCGTCCAGGCGGGCGGTGATCTCCGGACGCATCAGGTCGTCCTCGACGCCGAGGACCTTGCGGCCCTTGGAGCGGATGACGCGGCGGCGCACGACGCGGCCCGGGTCGACCGGGGTCGAGCGGTAGAAGGGGGCGGCGGCGGGCGCGCGCCAGTCGATGACGAGCGGGGAGTAGTCCGCGTCGAGGACACCGATGCGGCCGATGTGGAGCGTCTCCGCGATCTCCGCCGTGTTGTCCTCGCCGATCGCGCCCTCCGCGGGCTCGACCGCCGTGTACGCGCCGTCCGGGCCCTTCTTGCCGTCCTTGCCCCGGAGCAGGTCGATGCGGCCGAAGAGGAAGTCCTCGAACTCGTTGTTGAGCCGGTTGAGATGGACGCCGGCGCGGAAGACCTGCGCGTCGCGCTCGGCGAGCGCGCCCGGCGTGCCCACCTGGGAGCGCTGCGCGGCGTCGTTCATCAGGAACTCGGCCTCGTGGATCTTCTCTTCGAGACGTCGGTAGACCTGGTCGAGATGGTCCTGTTCGACACTGATCTCGTGGTCGCGTGTGCCTGGCGGCATTACTGCGTTGAGGTCGGCCACCGAGGCCCCTTTCAGACGTGCTGCTCGCCCGTGATGAGCAGCCGTCCACCGTACGCGAAAGGGACCCCGCTTGTGCACCTCCTCCTCTACGTCGGCCTGTACGTCGGCCTATACGTCGACCGTGACCAGGCGGTCGCCGTCGAACGTGGTCACCTCGAAGTGGTCGATGTCGGCGCGGTCCATGGCGGCGCCCCCGTGGACGTACAGAGGATCGCGCGCCCATTTGTTCGGGCTGTCCTTGATGCCGTAGCCCCACTTGGGCACCGACCAGGTGGTGACCGTCTCCTTCGCGCCGTTCTTGCCGACCGCGACCAGGGAGCACTTGAGCGGGCCCTTGACGTTCTTCAGCTCCAGGACGGTGTGCGTGCCCCAGGCCTTCTTCTCCGTGCCGACCGTGGCGCTGACCTTCGTCGACGGGTCCGTGGCCCGCGCCTTCTCGTCCATGTGGTGGAAGAAGGCGTCCTCGGCGGGGCTGGTGGGGTGCGGGTGCGGCCGCTGCCCGACGGCGACGTCCTTCGGGCCGCCGTCGCCGTCCCCGGTCACCGCGAGGACGGTGAGCGGGCCGCCGACGATCAGCGCGACCGCCGCCGCGACCAGGAGCAGCCCGCGCCTGCGGCGCCGCTCGCGCCGCAGCGACACCTCGGCGACGAGGCGGTCGGCGAGGCGGGGACCGGGGCGGGCCGCGAGCCGTTCACCGATGGCCGGTACGCCGTGTCCGCCGGGGACGTCCGCGAGCGCCGCCAGCATCGGCTCCACGCCGGAGAGCTCCTCCAGCTGCCGCGCGCAGATCCCGCACCCGGCGAGATGCTCCTCGAACCGCGCGGCCTCGGCCTCGTCGAGCACGCCGATGGCGTAGGCGCCGACGGTCTCGTGGATGGTGTCGTCCTGCCACGCGCCGTGGTGGCCGTAGGACTCGGTCATGCCGTCACCCCCCGCTCCTCCAGTGCGAGCTTCATCGAACGAAGCGCGTAGAAGACCCGTGAGCGGACCGTGCCGCTGGGTATGCCCAGCGTCTGCGCCGCCTCATTGACCGTACGCCCTTTGAAGTAGGTCTCGACAAGTACCTCTCGGTGCGCGGGAGTCAGGTCCTCCAGCGCGTCGGAGAGCGTCATCAGCCACAGCGCCTTATCGATCTCGTCCTCCGCGGGGATGACCTCCAGCGGCGACGGATCGACTTCCTGCGGCCGGGCCTGCCGGCTGCGGTGGCCGTCGATGACGATGCGCCGGGCGACCGTCACCAGCCAGGGGCGTACCGAACCGGTCGCCCGGTTGAGCTGACCGGCGTTCTTCCAGGCACGGATGAGCGTTTCCTGCACGACGTCCTCGGCCCGCTGCCGGTCTCCCGCCACCAGCCGCAGCACGTACGCGAGGAGGGGACCCGCGTGCTCGCGGTAGAGCGCGCGCATCAGCTCCTCGTCCGGGCCCGGTGGCCGGCCAAGGCGGTGCCGGGGCGGCTGCGGGCGTTCATCGGCCACGGCGGAATCCTTGCGCACGTCTGCCTCCGGTGTCCGCGCTTCGGGCGGGTCGGGCGGATCTCACGTCGGAGATACGTACGTGGGGCGCGGGGTGTTCAACGGACCGCGGAAACAGGTGGTTCAGGTGCGGGCGAGCGCGGCCCTGCGGCGGTGCCTCGCGACCCGTTCGCGGTTGCCGCACACCTCGCTGGAGCACCAGCGGCGGCGGTGCCCGCGGGACGTGTCCAGGTACACGATGAGGCAGTTGTCGCCCTCGCACTGGCGCAGCAGGGCGCGGGCCGCCGGGTCGGTGAGCAGGTCGACGGCGTCCCTGGCGACGCAGGCGACGAGCGCCGCGCAGCCCGGGTCGTCGCGCAGGGCGCGGACCAGGGTGCCGTCGGCGGCGCGCACCGCGCGGGGCGCCGGAGGCGCGGCGGCGGCCAGCGCGTTGACGCGCTCCAGCGCACCGGCGGCGGGCGCACCGCCGATCTCGCCGAGCACCAACTCCTCGATGCAGGCGCGCAGTTCCTGGAACGCGCTGAGCCATGACGGGCCCGCGCCGGGCAGGGGCGCGCCCGCCGGGACGAGGCCGGCGCCCGCGAGCCAGGCGCGCAGCCTCGCCACGGAGTCGAGCCGTTCCACGGGGTGGTTCGTCGCCACGAGGTCCAGGCTGCTCCGCCCGGAGTCGAATCGCAGCTCGTACGGAGCCGGGGCCGTGCCCAACGCCATGCGCCTGTCACCGCCTTGGAGGTCACCGGTGAGTGAGTGCCGTTGCGTACCCCCTACAGTGCCTGTCCCCCGGCGGGTCCGGAACCCCCGCCACCGCACGGCGTTCGACGAACCGTCAGTTGAGCGCTCAGTCGGTGTACTTGGACTCCGTCGCCGGGTCGATCGCGAGGCGGTAGCCCCTCTTGACCACCGTCTGGATCAGCTTCGGCGTACCGAGTGACGTACGCAGCCGGGCCATCGCCGTCTCCACCGCGTGCTCGTCACGGCCGGCGCCCGGCAGCGCGCGCAGCAGTTCGGCGCGGGCCACCACCCAGCCGGGGCGGCGGGCGAGGGCGCGCAGGAGGGCCATGCCCGCGGGCGGCACGGCCCGCAGCTCCTCGTCGACCAGCACGGCGTGGCCGCGGATCTCCACACGGTGCCCGGCGACGGGCAACGCCCGCGCGCGGGAGGGCAGTTCCTGGCAGAGCAGTTGTACGAGAGGGCCGAGCCGGAAGCGTTCGGGCTGGACGGTGGCCACGCCGCGGGACTGGAGCGGCAGCGCGGTCACGGGCCCCACGCAGGCGGCGAGCACGTCGTGGTCGAGGGCGGCGAGGAACTCGTCCGCCATGCCCCGCTCCTCCGCGCGGGACAGCAGCGACGCGGCGGCGGGCGCGCTGGTGAACGTCAGCGCGTCGACGCCCCGTCCGACCGCCGCGTCCAGCAGCCGGTCCACGGGCGCGAGGTCCTCCGGCGGCATCCACCGGTAGACGGGCACGCCGACGACCTCCGCCCCGCCGGCCCGCAGCGCCTCGACGAAGCCGGGCAGCGGCTCGCCGTGCAGTTGCAGCGCGATGCGCCGCCCGTCGACGCCCTCGCCGAGCAGCCGGTCGAGGACCTCGGCCATGGACTCGGAGGAGGGCGACCACTCCTCGGTGAGCCCGGCGGCGCGCACCGCGCCCTTCACCTTCGGCCCGCGGGCGAGCAGTTCGACGCCGCGCAGGCAGCCGAGCAGGGCCTCTCCGTACCCCCAGCCGTCGGCGGCCTCGATCCAGCCGCGGAACCCGATGGCGGTGGTGGCGACCACGATGTCCGGGGCCTGGTCGATCAGCTGCTTGGTGGCGGCGAGGAGTTCGCTGTCGTCGGCGAGCGGCACGATGCGCAGTGCGGGGGCGTGCAGGACGGTGGCGCCGCGCCGCTGGAGCAGCGTGCCGAGCTCGTCGGCGCGGCGGGCCGCGGTCACGCCGACGGTGAATCCGGCGAGGGGGCCGTGCGCTGCCGGGGCGGCGTTCGACGGGCTTGGCTGCGGTGGAGTGGCGTGCATAGTTCGTCTCGTCTCGTCCCGCTCGTGGCTCGTGGGCGGCGGACGACCGAGCCTGTCAACGGCGCGTGACAGGCCCGGATCACTGCGATGTCCGCCGTGTTACGTCACACCTCGGCATAGCTGAGCTGCGGCTTCGCGTCCGTATCGGCCCCGGCGACCGTACGCGTACGCATGGCTGTCCTCCCGCGAAGGTATACGGCCCAGGTGACGACCGCGCACACCCCGTAGAAGGCGAGGAACCCGATGAACGCGCCCGTGCCCGAGCCCACGGTCTGGAAGGACTGCCGCAGAGCGAGGTTGATGCCGAGCCCGCCGAGCGCGCCGACGGCCCCGATGAGCCCCATGGCGGCCCCCGACAGCCGCCGCCCGTAGGCCGCGGCCTCCTCCCCCACGAGCCCCTTCGCCTCCGCCTTGGCCTGGAAGATGCCGGGGATCATCTTGTACGTCGATCCGTTGCCGAGCCCGGTGAGCACGAACAGGGCGATGAAGGCGCCGACGAACAGCGGCAGCGACTCCTCGACGGAGGCGGCCACGACGACGCCGGTCGCGGCGCCCATGCCGACGAAGTTCCACAGGGTGATGCGCGCCCCGCCGAACCGGTCGGCGAGCCGTCCGCCGACGGGCCGGATCAGCGAGCCGAGCAGCGGGCCGATGAAGGTCAGCTGGGCGGCCTCCAGGGGCGTACGGCCGAACTGCGTCTGGAGGACGAGCCCGAAGGCGAAGCTGTAACCGATGAACGACCCGAACGTCCCCACATACAGGAAGGCCATGATCCACGTGTGCGCGTCCCGCGTGGCGGCCTTGACCGCGCCCGTGTCGTTGCGCACGGACGAGATGCTGTCCATGTAGCGGGCGGCGCAGAAGACGGAGACGAGGATCAGCGGGATGTAGATGCCGAGCACCACCCGGGGCCCGCCGCTCGCCCCGATGACGGCGAGCCCGACGAGCTGGACGACCGGTACGCCGATGTTGCCGCCCCCCGCGTTGAGCCCGAGCGCCCATCCTTTCTTCCGCAGCGGGAAGAAGGAGTTGATGTTGGTCATGCTGGAGGCGAAGTTGCCCCCGCCGACGCCGGTGAGCAGCGCGCACACCATGAAGGTGGTGTAGGAGGTCCCCGGCTCCATGACGGCGAAGGCGGCGACGGTCGGCGCGAGCAGCAGCGAGGCCGCGATGACGGTCCAGTTGCGGCCGCCGAAGCGGGCGACGGCGAAGGTGTACGGGACGCGGACGACGGCCCCGACCAGGGTCGCCATCGACACCAGGAAGAACTTCCCGGCCGGGTCGATCCCATACTCCGGTCCCATGAACAGGACCATCACGGACCACAGGCTCCAGATGGAGAACCCGATGTGCTCCGAGAGCACCGAGAAGGCGAGGTTGCGCCGGGCGACCCGCTCGCCTCCCTCCTCCTTCCAGAACCTCTCGTCCTCCGGGTCCCACCGCTCGATCCACATCACGCGCCTCCACGGCTAGTCCACGGGCATCGGCCGGCGCTCCCGAAAGTGCCGACGGTCCCGAAGGTAGGGAGATCGCGTTTCGGCCCTGTGGCGTGGAGTGACCGTCGGGGAACGTTGCTCTCACGTGGGGTGGGCCGGGGTGGTGAGGGCCGGGGATGAGGGCGGTGGGGTGGTGAGGGCCGGGGGCCGCTCAGCCCAGGTGGGTGTCGCCGAGTGACACCAGGAGGCGGCGCAGCGCCCAGTCGAGCGCCTCGCGGTCGGCGGGGGTGAGGGCGGCCAGCATGCGTTCCTCGTTGGTGATGTGGTCGACGACCGCGCGGTCCACGAGGTCCAGGCCCGCTTCGGTGAGGCGTACGCGGATGGCCCGGCGGTCGGCGGGGTCGGGGTGGCGTTCGATGAGGCCCTTGCGTTCCAGCTTGTCGAGGCGGTTGGTGATGGCGCCCGAGGTCACCATCGCCGTCTTCAGGAGGCCGCCCGCGGTCAGCTCGTGCGGGGCGCCGACCCGGCGCAGCGTGGCGAGGACGTCGAACTCCGCGAATTCGAGGCCGTAGTCGACGAAGACCTTCTTCATGCCCTTGCTCAGCAGGTGGTCGGCGCGCTTGATGCGGCCCACCAGGGCCATCGCGTCCAGGCCCGTGAGGTCGAGGTCGGGGCGTTCGCGGCGCCACTGGGCGCGGAGCGCGTCGATGGCGTCGGGCTGGGGCTGTTCCGGCTGGGGCTGTTCCGACGGCTCTTGCTCAGCCATGGCTGTAGCACTCCGAATCTCTCAACGTTCAGATACTTGACGTTCGTAGACCGAGGGTCCATATTTATCTCAACGTTGAGAATAACAGCGTTGAGGGGAAGAGCGAGGGGAAGCCTCATGTCCGTCAGCAAGAGCACCGTAGAGCGCCCGTCCGCACGGACGGTCAAGGCACCGGCCACCAAGCTGGCGGCCAGCAAGATCGCGGTCAGCAAGACCCCGGTGGCGTCCCGCACCACCGCCAAGGCCGCCGCCGGCATCGCCGCGCTCGCCGCGATCGGCCCCGCCACCTGGGGCACGACGTACGTCACGACCACCGAACTGCTGCCCCCGGACCGCCCGTTGCTCGCCGCGGCCCTGCGCGCCCTGCCGGCCGGGCTGATCCTGCTCGCGCTCACCAGGCGGCTGCCGAGCGGCGACTGGTGGTGGAAGGCGGCCGTGCTCGGACTGCTCAACTTCGGCGCCTTCTTCCCGCTCCTCTTCTTCGGCGCCTACCGCCTGCCCGGCGGCGTCGCCTCGACGGTCTCCGCGGTCATGCCGCTGCTCGTGGCGGGCTTCGGGGTCGGCGTCCTGAAGGTGCGGCCCACCCGCCGTACGCTCACCGCGGGCCTCGTCGGTGTCGTGGGCGTCGGGCTGCTGGTCCTGCGCGGCAGCGCGGCGATCGACGCCACCGGGATCATCGCGATGCTGGCGGCCACGACGCTGATGGCCCTCGCCGTGGTCCTCAGCAAGCGCTGGGGCCGCCCCGAGGGAGTCTCGCTGCTCGCCCTCACCGGCTGGCAGCTCACCGCGGGCGGCCTGGTCCTTGCGCCCATCGCCCTCACCGCGGAGGGCCTGCCGGACCACTTCACCGGCGCCAACGTCGCCGGGTACGCCTACCTCGGCATCATCGGCACGGCCATCGCGTACGCCCTGTGGTTCCGCGGCATCGAACGCCTCCCCGCCTCCTCGGTCTCCTTCCTCGGCCTCACCAACCCGGTGGTCGCCACGCTCGCGGGCCTGCTGCTCCTGGGCCAGACGCTGACCGCCTGGCAGCTCGGCGGCCTGGCCCTGGTCCTGACGAGCGTCCTCCTCGGCCAAGCGCCGCGAGCCCCGCGAGCCCCGCGAGCCGCCCGTAAGCGATAACCCCTAGCCCCACCACTGAACGACGACACAAGGAGCGAACGAACCCCATGCGCATCACCGTCTTCGGAGCAGCAGGAAACGTGGGAAGCCGCGTCGTCACCGAGGCCCTGGCCCGCGGTCACGAGGTCACCGCGGTGGTCCGCGACCCGGCGCGCTACCCGGAACTGCACCCCGACGCCACGCACCGCACCGGCGACGCGGGAAACCCGGACCACGTGGCGGAGTTGGCCACAGGGCGGGACGTCATGGTGAACGCGACGAGACCGGCCCCGGGCCGCGAACACGACCACGTGACCATCACCAGAGCCATACTCTCGGGCCTGGCCCACACCCCCGGCATCCGCCTCCTGGTGGTCGGCGGCGCGGGCAGCCTGACGGTCCCCGACAGGGAGGGCACCCTGGCGATCGACGACCCGAGATACGTCCCTACGGCCTGGCGCCACATAGCGGAGGCCTCCAACGCCCAGTACGACGCGCTCCGCACGGCGGACACGCCCGTGAACTGGACCTACCTGAGCCCCTCCGCGATCCTGGAACCGGGCACCCGCACCGGCACGTTCCGCGTCGGCAAGGACGACCTCCTGGTGGACACGGACGGCAACTCGTCCCTCTCCATGGAGGACTTGGCAGTAGCCCTCCTGGACGAAACGGAACACCCCGAACACTCCCGTGCGCGCTTCACGGCCGGGTACTGACCGACTGCCTGACTGACGCTCAGCGGTTGACGGCCTGGATTTCCCGCACGACGACATCCTGGGCCGCGCCGTACACCCCGTCCGGCAGGTCGCCGCCGTCACCCTCGGTGCTGGTCCAGGTGATCTTCCAGGTGAGGGTGGCGTTGAGCTCGTACGCACCGTCCTTGGCGGAGGCCCGCAGGTACCGCACGCCGCACGTCGGCTCGGTGTCCGCGGGCGTCCCCTTGGCGCGAGGCCGGCCGATCCGCCCGCCCTCGATGGGGCACTCCCCCGAGGCCGGGTACGTCTCGGCGTCCGCCGTCCCGGGGTCGATCGTGAGGGAGACGGGCTCCGCGGTCGTCGTCGCGGAGAGACCGGACCCCGGGATGCCCGCCGTCACGGAGACCTTCTTGAACTTCGCCTTGTCCAGCCAGACCCAGGTCGGCAGGTTGACCTTCGTCTCGCCCGTCGGGGCCATCGTGATCTCGGTGTCCGGGACGGGGAGTTCGTCATAGGCGTACTCGGCGAGGATCTTCGGGGTGACGGCGAGGGGCTCCGTGGGAGTCTGGCCCTCGTCGACCCAGAACGGCTGCTCGTCGCACGCGCTGGCCTCCGGGTCGTCCTTGCGGTTCGGATTGACCGCGGCCGCCCAGAACATTCCCTCTCCCTGCTTGTCGAGGTTGTAGTCCTTGTACGGCTTGCCCTTCTTGTAACGGTCGTCGAGATAGTCACCGATGAACTCGCCGACCCCGTCGAAGAGCGGGACGCCATCACCGAAACCGCGCCACGCCTTGACGGTCTTCTCGATCTCCTTCGGGGAGAACGCGGGCTCGTACCAGCACGCGGGCGGATTCCAATTGCTGTCCGCCGATGAAAGGTTGCCGGTCGTGGCGGATCGCGTGTCGCCGTTGACGGACGTCCGCACCTTCGTCTGGACGGTGATGGTGCGGCCGTTCTTGCCGCCCTTGGCGTCTCTGCTGGGAGCCCCGGGGTTCGTCCAATCTGCCCATGCCGCAGGCGCGGCCTGCACGGTAAACAGCATGGCCGCGCACACGGCCAGGGCTACAGTCCTGCGCGTCACGGCTGGCAAACCTCGCTCCCCCGCTCCGAGGTGCTCTTGGTGAGCTGCCACACACCCTTGGAGTTCTTACGGAGCCGGTCGTTGTAGAAGACGTACGAATTCTTCGTGGCCTTGGTGACGTTCGTCTTCTGCGTCTTGCGGTCCTTCGTGTACCCCTTGGACTCGTCGGCGCAGTACGTGAGGCCTGCGGAACCGTCCTTGCTGAAGACGACCTTGCGGTTGAAATAGCGCACCTTGCCGGTCAGCGTCGTGTCGGCCTTGATGAACCCACTGACCCATTCGACCGAACCCAGCAGGGCCGAGTCCTTGCTGTAAAAAACGATGGCTTCTGATTTGGGGTCCTGCTTGTCGATGGCCTCGACAATGGCGCGCTGATACTCCGCACTGTCACGCAGCACCGCGTCGGTCTTCGCCTCGCCCGTCGTCTCCGGGGTGAAGCCCAGCTCAACGCCCTTCGGCAAGGTGACCTCGGGCCGCTCGATCCCGTCCGACGACGCCGATGGGGAGGGTGACTTCTTCGCCCCGTCCCCCGATCCGGCCCCGGCGATCTTGTCGTTGTCCTTGGACTCCCCGTCGCCCCCTCCGCAGGCGGAGAGCGAAAGGACTGCCGCAGCAGTGAGGGTGGCCGCTGTGAGCAGGGCAGGTCGGCGGTTCACGGTCAGCTCCTCGTGGGACGAGAGTTCTCTTGCAGCGATCCAAGCTATCCAACCGAGCGTGGCCGCGCGCCGCCGCATCCCGGCACGCGGCTCACCCGCCGCGCCTACTTCGCCGGGAACTTCCAGACGGTCGGCTCGGCCTCGCTGCCCTCCGGGGTCCACTGGACCTCAAGTTCCTTGGTGCCGACGGGGACCAGGTAGGTCTGGCAGAGCACGTGGCTCTCGCCCTTCTTCCAGCCCTCCAGTTCCAGCTCGTCCTCGCAGCCCGCCGCGTCCTCGGAGGCGCCGATCAGGAGGCCGCCTCGGGTGCCGTCGGCGTAGATCTCCGCGCCGTCGCCCACGTCCGGGACGTCCGCGAGGGGGGCGCCCGCCTTGTGGGTGTACTTCACGTGGGCGACCGCGGCGACCAGGCCCTTGGCCTTCTTCGGGTCCGAGACGAGCTTCTTGGTCTCCGCCTCCGTGCCCAGGTCGACCTTCTGCGCGGCGACGTCGTACGTGACGGTGGCGTCGCCCTCCTTGACCTTCCCCGTGGTGCTCTCGCCGGCCTTCAGCGCGGCGGGCTCCTTCGGCTTGGCCTGGGAGTTGGCGGCGTCGGTCTTCGGCTTCTCCTCCGACTTCTTGTCGTCACCGCCGCCGCAGGCGGTCAGCGCGAGGGCGAGTACGGCGACGGGCGCGGCGAAACGCAGCGCGGTCTTCTTGCAGAGCAAAGTGATCTCCTGGCAGTGATGAACCCGCCGCCCCGCGGGCGATCGACCCGTGCGAGCAGCAGGAAGAGCCGTCAGCTTAGGAGTCGTGCACATGGCACGTCGAGATCATCACCGGTCATCGACCCACCCCCGTTGGCGATTGCAATGCTTTGCGCGTCGCCGCGTCCAATGCCGCCCCGTCCAGCGTCTTTTCGCACACGTGCACTTCACCAAAGCGAAGGGTGTTGCTTGTGCGACTGATGTGGCCTGATCGTCCCGGCTTCCCAATGCCCCCATTTCCTGGGGTTTTTCGGCTCATTGCGGTCACCAACCCGCGCGTAACAGTCGCGCAACGCAATGGGCTTCGCTTCTGAGCCTCCGCTAAGAGCGGGCAGAACGGGAAGTGGGCCACAGTCGTGGGCTCCGCCTCGCCGCCAGGTCCTCGACCCAGCCCACGGCCACGATCACCACGCCGATCAGCGGCCATATCAGCAGCGCCATCCAGAGCATGTACGTCGTGTCCAGCGCCGAGCTCCAGCGTTCGTCCTCCATGAACGGCAGGTCGTACGCCATGTCGATGACCGGCACCGTCGCCGTGATCAGGAGGTTGTGCCAGAGGTAGATCGTGACGGCCCTGGTGTTGGAGAGCGTCACCAGCCTGTCCCACTTCGCGAGCCTGCCCGGCAGCTCCTGCCACGAGGGCGCGTACGACAGCAGGATCACGACGAAGCCGAACGACCAGGCCGCCTGCGCCAGCGGGATGTCGTTCAAGTCCCAGCCGTCGGGGCCCAGGTGGTCCGATGCCCACCACAGGCCGAAGGCCATGACCAGGGACGACGCCGACACCGCCAGATAGCGCGGGACGCGGGCGAGCAGACCGTCCTGGTGGGCGAAACCGAGAACCCAGCAGCTGCCGTACACCGCGAAGTCCGTGACCGCGTTGCCCGTCTCACCGGGGATCGTGACGACGCCCGTGCCGATCACCGCGGTCAGCGCGAGCGGCGCGAACAGTGTCGCCCACGGCGCCTTGCGGAACGCCCACAGCAGCAGCGGCGAGGCGATGACGAACCACAGGTACGCGCGGAGGTACCAGAGCGGGCCCACGGCCTGCACCGGCCAGGTGTCCTCCAGGAGGCCCGCCTTGTCGCCCAGGTGCCAGGGGAAGGGCGGCGCGCCCGCCGGGAACACGTAATTGAGCATGCTCAGCACGCCCGGGGTGCCCCAGGTGCCCCCGTGGTCGGGGTCCTCGGAGACGTTCCAGCCACCGGCCAGGAGGAGGACGAGCGCCGCGGTGCTGAACACCCACAGGGGAGGCAGGAGCCGGCGGACGCGGCCCTTGATCACATCCCACGCCGGGCGTTTCAGCGAGCGCGCCATGAGCGAGCCCGCCAGCGCGAACATCACGCCCATGGAGGGGAACACGATCGTCAGCCACGCCCAGCCGAACAGGTGGTAGACGACGACACGGACCAGCGCCAGCGAGCGGAGCACGTCGAGGTAGCGGTCCCTGCCCGGCTTCTCGTCGACCGCGGGGGCCTTGGACAGCAGGCTCTGGCCCATGTGCGGAATCTGGCTCATAGGCGGAATGTGGCTCATAGGCGGAATGCGGCTCATGCGACCGGCCTCCGGTCATGGTCGCCCGGCCGCCGCTGTCGCGAGATGGCGCCGGGCGCCTCCACCACCCCCGTGCGCCGGAGCTTCTGCCAGCGAAGGCGGCCTCCGGTGAGAGCGGTGATCCAGGACTGCAGCAGTACGACGTACATCAGCTGCCGGTAGAGGATCTGCTGGAGGGGCAGCGAGATCAGGTGGGTCATGCGTTCGCGGTCGAGGCGGAACGCGTACGCGGCGCACACCGCCTGGACGGCGAGGACGCCGAGCCAGGCGGCGACGGTCTTCTGGGTGGGCCCGAAGACCAGGCCGTAGAGCAGGAATACGTCGATGAGGGGGGCCAGGAGCGGTGCCAGGACCATGAAGAGGGACACCAGGGGCAGGCCGACGCGGCCGAAGCGTCCGGAGGGGCCGGATTCGACGAAGGCGCGGCGGTGCTTCCAGATGGCCTGCATCGTGCCGTACGACCAGCGGTAGCGCTGGGACCAGAGCTGCTGGACGGACTCCGGGGCCTCGGTCCAGGCGCGCGCCTTCTCCGCGTACACGACCCGCCAGCCGTCGCGGTGCAGGGCCATGGTGATGTCGGTGTCCTCGGCGAGCGTGTCGTCGCTCATGCCGCCGACCCGCTCCAGAGCGGACCGCCGGAACGCGCCGACCGCTCCGGGGATGGTCGGCATGCAGCGCAGCACCTCATACATCCGGCGGTCGAGGTTGAAGCCCATCACGTACTCGATGTGCTGCCAGGCGCCGATGAGAGAGTCCCTGTTGCCGACCTTCGCGTTGCCCGCGACGGCGCCCACGCGCGGGTCGCCGAAGGGCTGCACCAGTTCGCGGACGGTGGACTGCTCGAAGACCGTGTCACCGTCCATCATCACGATGAGGTCGAAACGGGCGTTGGCCAGGCCCCTGTTGAGGGCGGCGGGCTTCCCCGCGTTCTGCTGGCGTACGACGCGTACGTTCGGCAGGCCGAGGCCGGGGCCCAGGCTCAGCCCCAGGCCCTCGGCGAGCGCCGCCGTGCCGTCCGAGGAGCCGTCGTCTATGACGACGACCTCGATGGGGTGGTCGCTCGCCACCAGGGAACGGACGGTGGCCTCTATGCACTTGGCCTCGTTGTACGCGGGGACCAGGACGGAGACCGGCTCGGTGATCTGTGGGCCCCAGTGGAAGTCCCGCCGCCGCACCCGGCGGGCGTGCGCCGCGGAGAGCAGCAGCATCAGGCCGAACCGGGTGAAGACGAGCACACCGATGACGGCGAGCGCCACGACCAGACCGTCGGTGATGCGCCCGGAGGCGCCGACCAGGAAGACCCAGGCCTTGCCCTTCCACAGGTCGACGCCGCCGACCCGCGTGTGCGCGCTGGGCCCGTCCAAGACCTCGGTGAGGTTCCCGAACTCGTAGCCCCGCTCCTGGAGCTCGGGCACAAACCGGTCGAGCGCGGCGACGGTCTGCGAGCGGTCGCCGCCGGAGTCGTGCATGAGGACGATGGCGCCCTCGCCTCCCTGGGGGGTGGCGCGGCGGATGATCTCGTCGACGCCCGGGCGCTTCCAGTCCTCGCTGTCGGTGTCGTTGACGACGGTGAGGTAGCCGCGGTCGCCTATGTGCTGGGCCACCGGATAGGACTTGTCGTCCATGGCGTTCGAGAAGGAGGAGTACGGGGGCCGGAAGAGGGAGGTCCGTATCCCGGCCGCTCCGGCGAGCGCGAGCTGGTTCTGCGAGAGCTCCCAGTCGATGCGGTCGGTGGACCGGTAGGAGAGGTCGGGGTGGTTGAAGGTGTGCAGACCGACCTCGTGGCCCTCGTCGACCATGCGCTGGACCAGGTCGGGGTGGCGCGAGGCCATGGTGCCGGTGACGAAGAAGACGCCGTGCGCGCGGTGCTTCTTGAGGACGTCGAGGACCTTGGGGGTCCACTTGGGGTCCGGTCCGTCGTCGAAGGTGAGCACGAGCCGGTGATCGGGCACGCGCAGACTGGCCTCGCGTTCGCCGCGGGTGTCTATGACGGGGCCGCCGTCGAGCATCTTCCGCGGCACGTGGTCGGTGGGCGCGGGCGGTCTGACGCGGTGGTCGGCGAGGATCTCGCTGTGTACGTATCCGCGCAGCATCAGCATGGCGAGCAGCGCGAGGAGCAGCAGCGAGGGCAGCAGATGGCGGAGGGGCATCCGCCGCCACCATCCGGCGGGCCTCGCCGTGGCTGCCGTGGGGCGGTGGCCCTTGGGGCGGTGGCCCTCCGGGCGGTGGCCCTCGGGGCGGCGGTCCGTGGGGCGGGGGCTCTCGGGGCGGCGGTCCGTGGGGCGGTGGCCCTTGGGGCGGTGGTCTTCGGGGCGGTGGCCCTTGGGGCGGTGGCCCTTGGCGCGGTGGCTTTGGTTGCCGTTGGGCTGAAGGCGGCTGCTGGGCTGAGGACGGCTGCCTGCCTGGCCGTGGCTGGTGGGCTGGACGTGGCCCAGAGGCTGGGAGCGGCTGTCGGGGTCGGCATAACCCCCTGGCTGGGGACGGCTGCCGGGCTCGGCATAACCCCCTGGCTGGGGACGGCCGCCGGGCTCGGCGTAGCCTCCAGGCCGCGTGCCGCCGCCGGGCTCGGCGTGCCGGCCAGGCTGCCGGGAATCCTGGCCCTTCGGGACGTGACTGTCCTGGGGCCGGTCCGGTCGGCGGCCCCGGTTTGTGCGGGAGTTCATCGCTGAGCGTCCTCCGAGGGCGGTGGGGAGTCATCGGGGGGCCGCTGGGCGGGTGAGGTGTATCCGGCGGGGACGTCGGTGCCGTCGGCGGGGGCCGTCGACTGTGCGGGTGGGTCGGGGGGCGGGGCGGTCGGGGCCGGGGTGTCCGGGGTGGGGAGCGGGGCGGTCGGGGCCGGGGCGGGGGCGGCGCCGTCCGCGGGGGCGGGGGCGCCGCCTCCGTCCGTAGGCCCCCGGCCCGGAAGCGCGCCGTCGGCGTCACCGCTGCGGGCGGGGCCCGGCCCCGCATCGTCACCGGGCTCGCCCGCGACCTCCGTGCCGTCCGTGGCGCCCTGCGACGGGGTCGCGCCGCCGGAGGAGGCGGCGGACGGGCCCGCCGGGATGCCCGGTGGACCCACCTTGCTCGCCGGCCTGCCGTCCCCGCCGCTCTCGCCACCCTCGCCGCCCTTGGGGTCCTGCACCGGCAGCCACGGCGCGCTGGAGTTGCCCGAAAGCAGCGTCCCCACGATGACCAGGGCATAGACCGCGCAGGCTATGCCGACGATCACGCCGATCCGGCGGTACCTCCGGCTGCGGCGGCCCGTCTCGTCGACGAAGACGGGGCCGTCGGCCGCGCCCTCCGAGCCCGCCCCGGGGGGCAGGTCCGCCAATATGCGCCCCGCGCCGTCGATCTGAACAGTGACCTCGTTCGGATCGTGGGTATGTCCCGGTAGGGCATCTTCTCGCCATGTTTCCATGCGTACGCACAACCCCCCACGTCAGGATTCGGGTGCGCGCACGGCGGCCCCGGGCGCCCGCCGTCCGGACCGGGCCCCTACCCGATCCGAGCGCCCCCTCTATCACATTGCGCCCGGGGCGATGAATGTAGCGAACGGAGTGTCAGGTATTTCTTTCAGTCAATTTTTCTCATCATGATGAGTGCATCTTTGGCCGGAACCCAGCCATTCTCGGGCTTCACCAGCCACCCTTCGGCGGCGGAAAGCTCCGCGGCGGCGGTCCGCACCGCAGTAACACCAGGGTGAATCAGCCCCTTTCGCCACACCAGTGACACGGGCGAGAGCGGCACAGGGTCAACCAGCGGCCGCAGCTCCGCGCCCGGCATGGCCGGAAAGTCCACGACGACCAGGGCCGGATTTCGTTTCTTCGCCATGATCCGCCCGAACTCCTCGGGCCCCACGGCGAGTGGCGCGGGAGCCGCGACACCGATGCCGCGCCCCTCGAAGAGCCGGTGCGCGAGGTCGGTCCACTCCAGGGTCCGGGGGTTGCCCGCCCCCGCGTACACGGTCTCTCCGGAGAGCGCGTCCAGCGGCACGGCGTCGAGTGCGGTGAGCGGGTGGCCGTAGGGCAGCAGCACCGCCATCGGCTCGTACCGCACGGGCTGATGGGCGAGCCCGGCCCGCAGCGCCGGGTCGAGTCCGGCGTACCGCCCGAAGGACATGTCCAGCCGCCCGGCGATCATCTCGGCGGCGGCGCCGGTGAGGCCGCTCTCGAAGCGGGCCATCAGCTCGCACTCCGGGGCGAGTTCGCGGGCCCGCTCCAGGATCCGCCCGAAGACGAGCCCGGGGCTGTTCAGATCGACCAGCAGTGGCCGGGCGGCGCCCGTGAACGCCGCGAGCAGTTCGTCCTGCGCCTCCAGGACCCTTCGCGCGTACGGAAGGAGCCGCTCGCCGTCGGCGGTGAGCGCGACCTGCCGTGTCGTACGTGAGAACAGCTCGGCACCCAACTCCCGCTCCAGGCGCCGCACATCACGGCTCAGCGCCTGCTGTGCGACGTACAGCCGGGCGGCGGCCCTGGTGAAGTGCTGCTCTTCGGAGACGGCGATGAACGCGCGCAGCAGACGCGGGTCCACGTCGCGGGGCAGGGCGGGTCCTTCGGCGGGGCGTATGCCGGGCTCTGCGGTCACCGCTGGAACCTACAACGCGATCACCGCCGGAACTTACAACGCGATCACCGCCGGAACTCACAACGCGGTCACCGTCGGCACTCACAACGCGGTCACCGTCGGCACTCACAACCAGGGTGCGTGAATCGGCACCCAGAAGGTGTTGGACCCCGCCGATCACCGGCGGCGAGCCTGAGAGACATGCCCCGCGACAAACCCCGCAACCCCTACGCCCGTCTCTTCGCGATACCCGGCGCCACCGCCTTCACCATCGGCAACCTCATCGCCCGCCTCCCCATGGGCATGTTCAGCGTGAGCGCCGTCATCATGATCTCCGGCGCCCGCGGCTCGTACGCGTTGGCCGGTGCCGTCACCGCGACCGGCCTCGCGGCGACCGCCGTCGTGGCGCCCTGGACGGCGCGGCTCGTCGACCGGCACGGGCAGGCGCGCGTCGCCGTGCCCGCCACCGCGGTCGCCGCGCTCGGCTCGCTCTCGCTGCTGCTCTGCGTGCGGTACGGAGCCCCCGACTGGACGCTCTTCGCGTCGTACGCCGCCACGGCCACGACCCCCAACACGGGTGGCATGTCCCGCGCCCGCTGGGCGTATCTCCTCAAGGGCGACACCGCGGCCGTGCACACGGCCAACTCCTTCGAGCAGGCCGCCGACGAGCTCTGCTTCATGCTCGGCCCTGTCCTCGCGGCCTTCCTCTGCGGCTCGCTCTTCCCGCAGGCGGGCACGTTGATCGGCGTGGCGCTGCTGCTGACCGGCGTGCTCCTCTTCGCCGCCCAGCGCGCGACGGAACCCCCTCCCCAAGGACGTACGGACTTCTCCGCCGAGGCGAAGTCACCCCTCCGCGCGCGCGGGATGCCCGCTCTGCTGGTCGTCTTCCTCGCCACGGGTGCCGTCTTCGGCTCCCTGGAGGTCGTCACGATCGCCTACGCCGACGCGCAAGGGCACAAGGCGGCCGCGGGCGCGATCCTCGCCCTCCAGGCCGCGGGTTCCTGCGCGGCGGGCCTCGTCTACGGGGCGGCGAAACCGCGCGGGCCGCTGGTGCGCCAACACCTGTTGTGCGGCGCGGCGATGGCGGCCCTGATGACGCTGCCGCTGCTCGCGGTGACGGTCACGGGTTCGCTGATCGCCCTCTCCGGAGCCCTGCTCGTCGCGGGGATGGCGACGGCGCCCACGATGGTCACCGGAATGACGCTGGTCCAGCACCGCACCCCCGAGGGGCGGCTCAACGAAGGCATGACCCTCGCCGTGACCGGCCTCCTCGGGGGCATCGCATGCGGCGCGGCGGGCGGCGGCTGGGCGGTGGAGCGCCTGGGCCCCGCCGCGGGCTACTGGGTGCCGGTCGCCGCCGCCGGTCTCGCCCTGCTGCTCAGCAGCGCGCAGGCTTGCGCCACGAGCACTCCACGTCGCCGTCCCGCTCGGTCGCCGCACGTGTCGAACGGGGCATGACGGGCACGGCCTTGTCCTGCGTTGACGACGCGAGGGTCACCACGATCGCGTCCTCCAGTGCCTTCACGGAGGGGGCCAGGTGATTGTTGAGGATGATGCTGAACACCAGCTCGCGGCCGCTCCTGTCCGTCACGTAACCCGACAGCGCGGACGCTCCCGTCAGCGTCCCTGTCTTGGCGTGGACGTTGAGCGCCGCCGGGGTCCCGCACATCCGTGAGCGCAGCGTGCCGCCGACGGACTTGCCCGGGGCGCAGGCCACCGGCAGGGACGCGTACCAGTCGGCGAACCACGGCTCTCCCTTCGCCGAGCGGAGCAGCTCGATGTACTGGTCCGCCGGCGCGTTGTCCTTGCGGGAGAGCCCGGAACCGTCGACCTGGCGCAGCTTGCCCGGGTCGACACCGGCGGTCTTCAGATAGCCGCCGATCGCGGCGATGCCGTCGCGCCAACTCCCCGGCCTGCCGGTCGCCTTGTGGCCCATCGCCTTGGTCAGGGACTCCGCGTGCATGTTGTTGGACAGCTTCATGAAGGGGACCATGAGGTCCTTGAGCTTCATGGAGTCGTGCGAGGCGAGCCGCCGCGCGCCCTTGGGTGTGGCGGTCCCGGTCCTGGTGGGCCCGCTCACCTGCACGCCGTGCGCGGCGAGCGCGTCCCGGAAGAGGGCGGCCGCGTACCCGGTCGGCTCCCAGACGGTGACCCACTCCTTGGTGGTGGTCCCGCCGACGGGGACCGTGCCGCTGACGGTGATGGTGTTCTTGCCGTGCTGCCGCTCCACGGCGATGGTGTCGGCGCCGCCGGAAGCGACGGTGGTCGCCCGCAGGTCGATGTCCACGTAGTCGGTCTCCGGTGTCACGCCGACGCGCGGCGCGTCCCCCGCCTCCGCCCCGGGCGCCACCTCGACGATGACCGTCCCGGTGTCGTAGTCCGTGTCGGGCGCGGCGCTCAGGGCGCTGATCTGCGCCGCGTAGTACGCGGACTCGTCGTCGGCGCTCCAGGTGTCGCCGACGCGCTCGGCGTCGAAGCGGGTGTCGTCGGCGATCAGCCGCCCGTGGACCCACCGGACCCCCGAGTCGGCGATCTCCTCGGCGAGCCGGTCGTAGTCCTCGGCGAGCGTCGTCGGATCGCCCGTGCCGCGCAGATACAGGTTCCCGCGCAGGACGGGGCCCCGCCGCACGCCGTCGGAGAGTACGTCGGTGGTGAACCGGTGGTCGGGCCCCAGGAGCTCCATGGCGGCGGCCGAGGTGAGCAGCTTGGTGTTGGAGGCGGGCATGAGGCGCCCGCTGGGCCGGTGCCGGTAGAGGACGTCACCGGACGCGGCGTCGGCGACGACCACACTGGCCACGCCGCCCTCCATGCGGGGGTCGCCGAGGATGGTGTCGATGGCTTCGGGCAGCCCCGACCGGGCGGAGTCCGCCCCGGCCGGGCCGCCGACGGAGAGGGTGGCCGCCGCCACACCGAGCACGGCGGGCCAGATCCAGTGGCGCATACGGTGGTTGACGCGTCTCACGGGTCTACTCATGACCCTGGAGCATCCCGGACCGCGCCGCCTCGCGACAGACCCCACTCCGGCGGGGTACGGAAAAAGCCCATACGGAAATACGGAAAAAGCCCCCTGGCCTGGGGCCAGAGGGCTTCGTCCTCACATGGGAATTGTGGAGATGGCGGGAATCGAACCCGCGTCCAACGGTGCAGAATCAGGGCTTCTCCGAGCGCAGTTCGCTACGATTTTCTCGGCCCCGGAGATCTCGCGAACAAGTCTCCGACGGGCCCAGCCACTGTTTGATTTCCCACCGAACCCCGTGACCGGGCTCGGCGGTTTAGTTCCCTAGATTATGCCAGGGTCCGGGTCGGGAACACCCCCGGGCTGACACCCATTAAGGGTCCTTCAGTCGCTACTTAATTAAGCAGCGAGGGCGAAGGACTGGGAATCGCTCTTGGAATTGGCGATTATTGGTTGCGACATATGGTTTACGAGATCATTGCCGCTTCCTCGGCTCGCTTCCCCTGCTTCGACATCCGCTGTCGAAACCGATCATCCCCATGTTGATTTTTCAAGGTGGATCTTTCGATCCGGGCGCCCCGTCATCAGCGGGGCAAGACCCATCGTACGTGACCAACGCACGACGGTGCCAGCCTATTCCCGAGGGACCCGCCGGAGGCTAGGCGATGCCCTGCCGGCGGCGCACCTCCGAGATCGCGCGGCTCGTCTCCCTCGTGTCCTGCTTCTCGCGGAGCGTCTGCCGCTTGTCGTACTCCTTCTTGCCCTTGGCCAGCGCGATTTCGACCTTGACCCGGCTGTCCTTGAAGTACAGGGCGAGGGGCACGATCGTGTGACCCGTCTCCTGCGACTTGGAGTCCAGCTTGTCGATCTCCGCGCGGTGCAGCAGCAGCTTGCGCTTCCGCGTGGCGGAGTGGTTGGTCCAGGTGCCCTGCACGTACTCCGGGACGTGGATGTTGTGCAGCCACGCCTCGCCGCCGTCGATGTGCACGAAGCCGTCCACCAGGGAGGCCCTGCCCATGCGCAGCGACTTGACCTCGGTGCCCATCAGCACCAGGCCGCACTCGTAGGTGTCCAGGATGTGGTAGTCGTGCCGCGCCTTCTTGTTCTGCGCGACCATCTTCCGGGCGGGGGCCTTCTCGCTGGCCTTCGCGGCCTTGCGCTTAACCTTTTCCTTAGCCATAGTGCGGCCATTTTCGCACTACGAGGGGGGTCCGAGGCCAGTCAATACTGTCTCGGCCCTGGCCTCGGCCCCGTCCCCCACCTCAAGGTCCGGGGTGATGCCCCGCCCGTCGACGGTCCGGCCCGACGGGGTGCGGTAGTGGCCGACGGTCAGCTCGGCGACGGAGCCGTCGGGGAGGCGGCTCGGCATCTGGACCGAGCCCTTGCCGAAGGTCCTGGAGCCCACGACGACCGCGCGGCCGCGGTCCTGGAGGGCGCCCGTGAGGAGCTCGGCCGCGCTCATGGTGCCGCCGTCGACCAGCGTGACCACCGGACGGTGGACGTCGCCGCCCCGCTCGGCGTGCAGGGCCTTCTGCTCGCCCCGGACGTCGTACGTGGCCACGAGGCCGCCGTCGACCAGCGCGGACGAGGCGGTGACCGCCTCCGACACCAGGCCACCGGAGTTCCCGCGCAGGTCCAGCAGGATGCCGGCGCCCCGGGGGGCCTTGCGCACCGCGGACCGCACGGCCTCCCCCGAGCCCTTGGTGAACGCGGCGACCTTGATCATGACGGCGCCGCCGGGCAGCTCGGTGACGGTGACGGAGTCCGTGGAGAGGCGGGCCCTGCGCAGGGTCTCGCTCCACGCGCGCGTGGAGCGCGTCAGACCCAGGCGGACCGGCGTACCGGCGCGGTCGCCGCGCAGCAGGGCGACGACCTCCGTGACGGGGCGGCCGGTGACACGCTCGCCGTCGATGGTGCGCAGCCGGTCGCCCTCGCGGATCCCGGCGCGGTCGGCGGGCCCGTCCCGCTGGACCCGGGAGACCTCGATACGCCCGTCGGCCCCGCGCCGGGCCCACAGTCCGACGCCGGTGTACGCGCCGTCGAGGGCCTGCTCGAACTCCTCGTACTCCCCGTGCGAGTACACCGACCCCCAGCGGTCCCCGCTGCGGCTGACGGCCTCCTCGGCGGCCTTCTTCGCGGACTTGCCGTCGGCCATGGCCTCGGCGGCGGCCTGGGCGGCCTCCTCGGCGGTGCCGGCGTCGCCCGCCGACAGGGCCGCGGCGTCCGAACGTAACGAAGGAGAAGGCGTTTTCCGGCCGTCGCCCGCCGCGTCGCTCCAGGAGCCGGTGGCTGCCCCGGTGGCGAGGACGCTCGCGAAGACCAATGTCAGGGCCGCCCCGCGGCGTACGCTGCGGGGCGTTGAGAACCGATCGGCGAGCCGGTCGAGGCCTGACATGACGGTGAGTCTAGGACAACGAGAAGCGCCGTACGGTTGGTTGAACCGTACGGCGCCCTGGGACGACAGGGGTACTTGTCACACCTTGAGGTACTTGCGCAAGGCGAAGAACGCGGCGAGCGCGGGCATCAGAAGGCCGATCGCGAGCACCAGCGGCAGCTTCGCGAGGACGGCGTCCCAGCCGATGAAGTTGATGAGGTTGATCTTCTCGGCGAGCGCGAGACCGTGGTCGATCATGAAGTAGCGCCCCACGAGCAGCATTCCGCAGGCCAGGCCGCCGCCGATGAGGCCGGCGACAGCGGCCTCCATGATGAACGGCATCTGGATGTAGAAGCTGGACGCGCCGACAAGGCGCATGATGCCGGTCTCCCGCCTGCGGCTGAACGCCGAGACGCGCACCGTGTTGACGATCAGCATCAGCGCGACGACGAGCATCAGCGCCATCACCGCGAGCGCCGCCCAGTTCATGCCGTTGAGGAGCCCGAAGAGGTTGTCCAGATAGCCCTTCTGGTCCTGCACGGACTGCACACCGTCACGCCCGGAGAAGGCGGTCGCGACGACCTGGTACTTCTCCGGGTCCTTCAGCTTGATGCGGTACGACTCCTGCATCTGGTCCGGCGTGAGGGAGCTGGACAGCGGGGAGTCGCCGAACTGCTCCTTGTAGTGCTTGTACGCCTCGTCCGCGGACTCGTGCGTGACCTTGTCCACGACCGGCATCTTCTTCAGCTCGCCGAGGAGCTGATCCTTCTGCTCGTTCGTGACGGCGCCCTTGGCGCACTTGGGGTCCTGTTCGGCGTCGGCCTTGTTGCACAGGAAGACCGAGACGTTGACCTTGTCGTACCAGTAGCCCTTCATCGTGCTCACCTGGTCGCGCATGAGCAGCGAACCGCCGAAAAGGGCGAGCGAAAGCGCTACGGAGACGATGACCGCGAAAGTCATCGTGAGATTGCGGCGGAGACCTACGCCGATCTCCGACAGGACGAACTGGGCGCGCATGGCGGCCTTTCAATGGCTCAGGTGGAACAGGTGAATCAGATGGAACAAATCAGTGCTGGTAGCCGTAGACGCCGCGCGACTGGTCGCGCACGAGACGGCCCTTCTCCAGCTCGATGACCCGCTTGCGCATCTGGTCCACGATCTGCTGGTCGTGGGTGGCCATCACGACGGTGGTGCCGGTCCGGTTGATCCGGTCGAGCAGTTTCATGATGCCGACGGAGGTCTGCGGGTCGAGGTTGCCGGTCGGCTCGTCGGCGATGAGGAGCTTGGGACGGTTGACGAACGCGCGCGCGATCGCCACTCGTTGCTGCTCACCACCGGAGAGCTCGCCGGGCATCCGGTCCTCCTTGCCGCCGAGGCCCACGAGATCGAGGACCTGGGGCACGGACTTGCGGATCTCGCCGCGGGACTTGCCGATGACCTCCTGCGCGAAGGCGACGTTCTCGGCGACGGTCTTGTTGGGCAGGAGGCGGAAGTCCTGGAAGACGGTGCCCAACTGGCGTCGCATGTGCGGCACCTTGAAGTTGGACAGGCGCGCGAGGTCCTTGCCCAGGACGTGCACCTGGCCGTGGCTGGTGCGCTCCTCACGCAGGACCAGCCGCAGGAAGGTGGACTTTCCGGAGCCGGAGGAGCCCACCAGGAAGACGAACTCGCCCTTTTCGATCTCCAGGGAGACGTCCCTGAGCGCGGGGCGGGTCTGCTTGGGGTAGGCCTTGGAGACGTTGTCGAAACGGATCACGGATGCACCACGGGTTGCCGGGGGTAGGTGTGCGTGACCCTACGCGAAGCCGGTACGCGAGCGCAGTCGGCGTCCGGAGTTGCGCGATTTGTCGCGCGAGTGCCGGGTACGGAACGTGTCGAAACCGTCGCCGGACGGCGGGCCGCGCCGAAATCCGCGGAAGCTGGCACAGTGGTAAGGGGAACGATTGGGTTCCCCGTAGCGTTGGGCAGGCTGAGACTGTGCGGGAGGAGAAGCGCATGACCCTGGATCGGTTGGTATGCGCGAACTGCGCAGCGCCCGTGAGTGAAGGCCGCTGCCCCGTGTGCCGGGCCAGTCGCGAGCGCATGCAGCAGCAGGAGGGGCCCTTCGCGGGCCTCAATCCCGCGGCACTGATAGCACTGCTCGTGGTGCTGATCGCGGCGGTCGCGCTGCTGGCGCACCAGTCCGCGTAGGGACTCGGCGCGGGAGCGGCACCGACGAAACCATGAAGAAGGGCCCGGAGCTGCGGAAGCTCTGGGCCCTTCTTGATGCGGTGGCTACGTACGTCGCGTACGTGCCGTACATCTCATTACGTCCGCACGTCCGCAGGTGTTCCGTACGTACGTCAGCGCCTCGATCAAGCGATCAGGCAGTGGCGCCGCGGTTGCCGACGAGGCGCGGCAGGATGCGGAAGCCGATGCCGCCGGCGATCATCGTGGCGGCGCCGATCACCAGGAAGGTGGTCTCGGCGGCGCCGGTCTCGGCGAGCTCGCCCTTGTCGCCCTTGTTGCCGCCCTGCTCGACCGGCTTGGAGCCGGTGTCGGTCAGGCTGTCCTTGCCCTGGCCCTGCTCGACGGGGTTGGAGCCGCCGTCGGGGTTGGTGTCGTTGCCACCGCCGTTGCCACCGCCGCCGTTTCCGTTGCCGTTTCCGCCGCCGTTGCCACCGCCGTTCCCGTTGTTGTCCGGGCCGTTCGGGTCGCCCGGGTCCGAGGTGGGCTTGCCCGGGTCGGTCGGGTCGGAGGTGGGCGGGTCCGTGGGGTCCGGCTCCGGCGGCTCGCCCGGCTCCGTCGGCTCCCCGGTCGGCTCCGGCGGATCGTCCGTCGGCTCCTGGGTCGGGATGCCCGGGTCGTCCGGCGGGGGCGGGTCGTCGTTCGGCACGTCCACGTCGACACCGACGCCGCTGTCGTCCGCGTGGGCGCCGACACCGACAGGGCCGAGGTCCACGCCGACATCGAGGGCCGAGGCGGCGCCCGCGGCGGTCAGCGAGGCACCGGCGGCGATCACCGCACCGGCGGCTATTCGCGCGACACGAATCCGTGTCCTTTTGGTCATCTGGTTGCTACCCCCAGTAGCTGAAGCGTCAGTGAGGCAGCGTCCGGGGCGGCGTACGAACAGGGGCGGTCGATCGGCCCCCACAGATCCCACGCACCCCAGGAATACGCATACCGCGCGCTAGCCTTTCCACTTTTCACAGCAGCGTCAAGGTCGTTGCGCGTGCGATGTCCGATATCGGGGCAGTTGACCGTCGTAGGGAGATGTGACTGTGACGTAAAAGGCAACTGCCGCCTCTTCGGCGACAGTTGCCTTGTCGATAAAGCCGCTCAGGGCGGTTTTTACTTCTCCTGCTGCTTGCGCCAGCGAATTCCGGCTTCCAGGAAACCGTCGATCTCGCCGTTGAAGACGGACTCGGGATTGCCGACCTCGAACTCCGTACGCAGGTCCTTGACCATTTGGTACGGGTGCAGGACGTACGAACGCATCTGGTTGCCCCAGGAGTTGCCGCCGTCGCCCTTGAGGGCGTTCATCTTCGCCTGCTCCTCCTGGCGGCGGCGCTCGAGGAGCTTCGCCTGGAGGACGTTCATCGCGGTCGCCTTGTTCTGGATCTGCGAGCGCTCGTTCTGACAGGAGACGACGATGCCGGTCGACAGGTGGGTCAGGCGGACCGCGGAGTCGGTGGTGTTGACGCCCTGACCGCCGGGGCCCGAGGAGCGGTACACGTCGATGCGCAGCTCGCTCTCGTCGATCTCGATGTGGTCGGTCTGCTCGACCACCGGGAGGATCTCGACACCGGCGAAGGAGGTCTGGCGGCGACCCTGATTGTCGAACGGCGAGATGCGGACCAGGCGGTGGGTGCCCTGCTCGACGGAGAGCGTGCCGTACGCGTACGGGACCTGGACGGCGAAGGTGGTCGACTTGATGCCGGCCTCTTCCGCGTACGAGGTTTCGTAGAGCTCCGTCTTGTATCCGTGCCGCTCCGCCCAGCGCAGGTACATCCGCTGGAGCTTCTCGGTGAAGTCGGAGGCATCGACGCCGCCGGCCTCTGCGCGGATGGTGACGAGGGCCTCACGGGCGTCGTACTCCCCGGAGAGGAGGGTCCTGACCTCCATCTCGTCCAGCGCCTTCTTGACGGACGTGAGCTCGGACTCCGCCTCGGCGCGGGTGTCCGAGTCGTCCTCCTCCTCGGCCATCTCGAACAGCACGCTGAGGTCGTCGATGCGCCCGCGCAGGGCCTCGGCCTTCCTGACCTCCGCCTGGAGGTGGCTCAGCTTGCTGGTGATCTTCTGCGCCGCTTCCGGGTCGTCCCAGAGGGACGGCGCGGCCGCCTGCTCCTCGAGCACGGCGATATCGGCCCTCATCTTGTCGAGGTCCAGGACGGCCTCGATCGACTCCATGGTCGAGGAGAGGGACTTGAGCTCTTCGGATACATCGACGACTGCCACGCCCTCCAGCCTAACGGCTGCGGCAAGTGTCGTATCCCGGGGCGGGGCCCCTGCGGGGTCCCTGCGGGGCGGGGGCGGGTCTCTGCGGGGCGGGGGCGGGTCTCTGCGGGGCGGGGCCTTCTCCCAGCGGGGCCGAGGCGCGGCTGCCCTCCGGGCGGGGGTGGGCCTTCCCTGCGGGTGAGGGTGGCTTCCCTCTCCCGCCGCTTCGCGGCGGATGTCTCCCACCCACCCGCCCGTTCGCCCCGCGTCGCGCGGTGGATGTAGGAGCCAGGCGGGCGGGTGGGTGGGAGACACCCCGCCGCGAAGCGGCCGGGGGACCACCCACGCGCAGGCCGGTGAAAGCCGTGCGGAAGCCCAGCGGGCTGCCCCGGCAGGACCATGCCTGGGAAACGGGCGGGTGGGTGGGAGACATCCCGGCGCGAAGCGGCGGGGGACCGTCCACCCGCGGGTCCATGCCGGGGCGTGGGGTCAGGGGGTCGGTGGGGAGGAGTTGCCCGTGTGGGGCGGGGGGGCGTCGGATGATGTGGCTGCCCATGTGCCCACTCCCGCCGCCGCCACCAGGACCACCGCCGCCACACCCAGCGTGATCCGGCGCCGCCGCGCCGAGGCCCGGTGCTTCGCGGAGCCGGGCCGGGCCGCCCCGGAGGCGCGCGGGGCGCGGGCCGTGCCGCGGGCCCCGCCGGCCAGCTCGTCGGGGCCCGGCACCCGCATCGAGGTGTGCGTGTCGCGGTTGGAGTCGGCGGACGCCGGGCCCGGCACCAGGGGAACGGCGCCCCGCCGGGGAGCGGCCTCGCGCGGTTCGGGCGCCGAGTCCTCGTACGCCTCCTCGGCCGGCGAAGACTCCGCGTCCGGTTCGTCGACGTCCAGCGGCGGCATCCCCGCGACAAGCGGCAGCAGCTCCCGCAGGCGCACCGCCAGCTCGGAGGCGCGCAGCCGCGAGGCGGGGGCCTTGGCGAGGCACTGGACGAGGAGCTGCCAGAGCTCCTCGGGGATGCCGGGGAGCGGCACCACCGTCTCGGTGACGTGGCGCCGCAGGACCGCCCCTGGATGCCCGCCACCGAAGGGAGTGAAGCCCGCGAGAAGCTCGTACAGGACGGTCGCGAGGGCGTAGATGTCGACGGCCGCGCGTGGCGGCAGGCCCTCGATGATCTCGGGGGCCAGATAGTCGGGGGTCCCGATGATCTTCGTGGCGCGGGTCCGGCGCGGCGAGTCGATCAGCTTGGCGACGCCGAAGTCGGTGAGCAGGGCCGGGTGCGCGCCGCCGGGGCCGAGCGGGCCCTGCATGTCCAGGAGGACGTTCTCGGGCTTGACGTCACGGTGGACGATGCCCGCGGAGTGCGCGGCGGCGAGGCCGTCGGCGACGTCCGCGACGATGGCGACGGCGGCCTCGGGGGCCATGCGCCGCTCACGGTCGAGGCGGGTGCGCAGGTCCGTACCGCGTACGAGGTCCATGACCAGGGCCAGGTCGTTGCCGTCGACCACGAGGTCGTGGACGCCCACCACGCGCGCGTGGTCGAGGCTGAGCAGCGCCGTGCGTTCCTGGACGAAGCGGCCGACGAGTTCCTGGTCGGACGCCAGGTCCTCGCGCAGCAGCTTGATGGCGACGGGGCCTTCGGGTCCCTCGCCGAGCCACACCGTGCCGGCGCTGCCACGGCCCAGGATCTGGTGGGCGGTGTACCGGCTGCCGATCTTGCGCGTCAAGACTGCTCCTACGGATGCGTGTTGGCGACAAAACTACGCGGCCTTGCCGCCAACCTTCACTCCGGGAGCAGAAATCACTCTGCCGATGTCGACATATCGCTCCGGTCGCCCTGCGGCCGGTTGCCGGTCAGTCGACGGTCAGTTGCCGCCCAGCTTTCCTATCCAGCCGCTGACCGTGTCGTACCAGTCCGTCAGCTGCTCCCAGTAGCCCTTCGTCGTGCCGATCCAGTCCTGGAGCGGGCTGAACTCCCACACCAGCCAGCTCGCCACGAAGAGGATGACGATCGTGAACAGGCATCCCTTGAGGCAGCCGAGACCCGGGATCTTCATCGGGTTGGCGCTGCGCTGACGCGGCTGGCGCGGCTCCCGTGGCGGACGCGGCTCGCGCGCGGGGCGCGGGGCGGGCTGCTGGGGCGGCGGCGCCTGCGGAGGCGCGGCGTACTGCTGGGGCTGGTGCTGCGGCTGGTACGGCTGTGGCGCGGGGGCGTGGTGCTGCGGGCGCTGCCCGCGGGGCTGCTGCGGCGCGTACTGCTGGGGGCGCTGCTGCGGCTGCGGCTGCTGCTGCGGGCGGGCCACCTGGCGCTGGGGGCGGCGGCGCAGCGGGTCCTCGCTGGGGTCCAGGTACGACTGGACCTGCGTCTGTTCGTTGCGGTCGCGGGCCGCGCGCATCTGGTTCTGCCAGGGGTGCGGCTCGTTCGGGTCGGCCCCGGGGGCGCCCGGCGGGACCGGCGGCATGACCGCGGTCGGGTCGGCGGCGGCGCCGCCGTGCGGCAGGACGGATGTCGGGTCCGCGTCACCGAAGCCCTGGCCGTGGCCCTGACCCGGGCCGCCAGTGTTCTGCATGACGCTGGTCGCCGCGTTCGGGTCGTAAGAGCCCGCGTTGCTCGGCAGGACCTGCGTGGGGTCGGCGGCGCCCGGGGCGTCCGGCACGGGGGCCGGCGACGGGTCCGGCATGAGCAGCGCGCCCACGCCCTCGGCGGCGGCGATCTGCGCGGGCGTGGAGTGCACGCCGACGCCCTCGGCGACGGCCCGCAGGGCGCGCGCGAGGTTCTCGGCGCTGGGGCGGCGGTCCGGGTTCTTGTCCAGGCAGCGCTCGATGACCGTCCACAGCGGGTCGGGGACGGTCGAGGGGCGGCGCGGCTCGGCGCTGAGGTGCTGGTGCAGGACTTCGAGGGCCGAGCCCCCGGCGAACGGCGGACGGCCGGTGACCAGCTCGTACAGCAGGATGCCCGCGCCGTAGATGTCGACGGCGCTGGTCTGGGGGCGGCCCTCGGCGGACTCCGGCGCGACGTACGCGGGCGTGCCGACGAATTCCTGGGTGCGGGTCAGGCCCGGCGAGTCGGCGAGGCGCGCGATGCCGAAGTCGGTGAGCATCGGGTGCATGCCCTCGGCGTCCTGCTTGAGCAGGACGTTCGCGGGCTTCAGGTCGCGGTGCACGACGCCGTCGGCGTGGCTCGCGGCGAGCGCGTCGGCGATCTGGGCGGTCAGCAGGGCCGCCGCGACCGGCGTGAACGGGCCGTTCTCGCGCAGATAGCGGTGCAGGTCCGGGCCGTCGATCAGGTCCATGACCAGGGCGAGGAGGTCGCCCTCGACGACCAGGTCGCGCGTTCTGACGATGTTCTCGTGGGTCAGCCTGAGCAGGACGGACCGCTCCCTGAGGAAGCGCATCACGACGTCCGCGTCGTTGGCGAGCTCTTCCTTGAGGACCTTGATCGCTACCATCTCGCCGGGCTGGCCGGGGACGGCCGCCTCGGCACCCGCGGTCTCCCGCTGGCGGGCTCGCCAGACGGTGCCCGTGGCGCCGCGCCCGAGCGGCTCCTCGAGCAGGTACTTGCTGCCTACCGGCCGCACGTCATGCGCTCCCTGCTGATCTGGCTGGTCCCGTCCGGACGCTGGTCCTGTCCGGGGGTCTGAGATGTTCCGACCCACTGTAGTGCTGCCGAACGGGGCGCCGGCCGATCCGATTCCGTCCGGCCCGTTCCTTCCGGATTCCTTCCGGAATTCCCTTCGGAATCCCGCCGGAATCCTGCCCACCCTTCCCGGTCGCCGTCCGGGAGGAAGACGCCCACCCGTGGCCCTTGGTTGCCGCGGAGTTCCGGATTCGGTCTTCCGCCGCGGAAGCCCGCACATATCCCCAACGGTCCAAGCAGGCACTTTTCCGAGCAGAGCCGACCATTCAAGATCACTTACCGGTGGCCGCCGGGCGTGTTGTCAGTGGCAGGTGCGAGGATGCATCCCGTACTGGCCGACGTGCCCGTGTGCGGTGGGGGGAATCACAGCGCGAGTCCCCGTGCCGGGTGCCCAGCGCAGAAGGGACCGCTGACGGCGATGCAGATCCGGCTGACCGTCCTCGGGCCGCGCAGCGGCCAGACCGAGCGGCAAGGCCGCCCCCCGGTGGCGACCGGGGTTCACGGCGCCTGTGACGTCCTGGTCACCGCGCCCGCCGGGACCGCCCTCGCCGCGGTGGCCTCCGGCCTCGCCACGGCCGTGGCGGGCAGCGAGAGCCCCCTCGTGCTGTACGCGGGCCCGGAGCGCCTCGACGCCCAGCGGTGCACGCTCGGCGAACCCCCCTTGATCGACGGCGCGGTGCTCTCCCTGGGCGCACCGGCCGAGCCCGGGCCCGAACCGTCCGGTGCCGCCGCCCAGTTGCACGTGGTGGCCGGTCCCGACGCGGGCGGCGTCCATCTCCTGCACGGCGGCCAGATCCGGGTCGGCCGCTCCGCCGAGGCGGACGTCCCGCTGGACGACCCCGATGTCTCCCGGCTGCACTGCGCGGTCACCCTCGCCCCGGACGGCCGCGTCACGGTCACGGACCTCGGCTCGACGAACGGCACATCCGTGGACGGCAGGGAGGTCACCGACCGCCCGGTGCCGCTCCCCCCCGGCTCGCTGCTGCGGATCGGCGAGTCCGCGCTCCGTCTGACGGACGGCGGCCTCGGCACGGCCTCCGGCGCGGGCGGGGCTCTGGCCACGGCCCCGGACGGTGAGGGGCACGTGCGCGTGCGGGCCGCCGCGACCCCGCAGCCCGCGTTCCTCGCACCCTCACGCGCCCCGGAGGGAAGCAGTCATCACGCGTACGGCTCGGCGGACTGGGGAGCCGCGGGGGGCGACGCCCCTCACCGGCCGACCGGGTCCCACGGCACGCACGGGACGCACGGGACTTCAGGTACGTACGAAACGTACGAGAGGTACCAGGCGTACGGGACCGCGGAGACGTACCGCAGCGGTCAGGCGGCGTACGGCCAGGGCGGCGGTGATCCGGGCGTCGTGCCGTCCCAGGGCGGCGCGCCCGACGCCGAGCGCACGCGCCTCGGCACACCGCCGCGCGGTACGACGGTGCCGCGCGCTCTGCGCAAGCGAGGCGGCCTCTCGGCCTGGGCCCGTCGGCTTACCGGGGGCCGGGACAGCGGGCAGGACCAGGGCGCGTACGAGGAGTATGAGACGTACGACGGTGACGAGGGCGACGGCGTCGGCGGCCCCGCAGCACCGGAGCCCACCCCGGAGGAGCTCGCCGTGGCCGCCGCCGCCCGCACCCCCGAATCGTGGCCGGATCCCGCCGCCCTGCTGCTCGCGGCGCTCGGTCCCGGCCCCCGCCTCTGGGAGCGCGGCCCCGGTCACCCGGAGGCCCTCGCGGTGCGGCTCGGCACGGTCGACCGGGCGGTCCCCGACGACCAGGGGCTGCTGCCCGCCGTGCCCGTCACCGTGAGCCTGCGGGAGGCGGGCGCGCTGGGCCTCGCCGGGCCCCGGGAGCGGCTGACCGGCCTGGCCAGGGCCGTCGTCGCGCAGCTCGCCGCGCTGCACTCCCCCGACTGCCTGGAGATCGTGCTGATCAGCACGGACCGCGCGCGCACCACCGCGGAGCGGACCGCCGAGTGGGCCTGGCTCGGCTGGCTCCCCCATCTGCGGCCCACGCACGGCCAGGACTGCCGGCTCCTCCTCGCCTACGACCGCGATCAGGCGGCGGCGCGCACGGACGAGCTGATCCGCCGCCTGGACGACCGCATCGCCGACGGCGCCGACGCGCGCGCCGGGGAGCCCGGTCCCGGGCGGACGGGTCTCGCGGAGCCCGGATCACGCACGGTCGTCGTCGTCGACGGCGATCCCGGGTCGGCCGGGCTGCGCGAGGCCGCGGTCCGGCTCGCCGGTGAGGGTGCGCGGGCCGGTATCCACGTCGTGTGCCTCGCCGAGACCGCGGCCGCGTCGCCCGCGTCGCCTGTCCTTGACACGTACGAGGCGGCCTGTGCCGTCTCGCCCGCCTTCCGCGCGTGTGGCGCCGTCGCGCTGCTCAGCGGTGATGTGGCGACCGCGCTGCGGCTGATGCGGACGGCGGGCGGGCGCCCCGCGGGGCACGGCACGGTCGCCGCCGTGGACGCGGTGTCGGCGGCCTGGGCCGAGCGGTTCGCGCGGGCGCTGGCGCCCCTGCGGACGGACGGCACGGCCGGCGAGGGGCACGCGCGCGTGTCCGCGCCGCTGCCCCAAGCGGCGAGGCTTCTGGACGAGTTGGGGCTCGCCCGGGCCACGCCCGCCTCGCTGATGGCGCGGTGGGCCGCGGCGGCGGACGACCCCGAGGCGCTCGGCGGGCGCGCGGTCGCGGTGCTCGGCGCGGGGCCGCGCGGGCCCGTCGTCGCGGACCTCGCCGCCGACGGGCCGCATCTGCTGGCCGAGGGCCCCGCGGGCAGCGGGCGCACGGAGCTGCTGCGTTCCGTCGCCGCGTCCCTGGCCGCCGCCGAGCGGCCCGACCGGCTCGCCATCGTGCTCGTCGACGGACGGGACAGCGGGGGCGGCGGCGCGGGGCGGCAGGGCGCGGGGCTCGGGGTCTGCACCGACCTGCCGCATGTCACCACGCACTTGGTGGCCAACGACCCGGTGCGGATGCGGGAGTTCGCGCAGTCGCTTGCCGCCGAGCTGAAGCGGCGGGCCGAGCTGCTCGGCAGGCTCGGGTTCGCCGAGTGGCACACGCGGCGGGAGGTCTCGGGGCGGATGGTGGCGCAGCGGTCGCCGTCGTCCTCGGGGGCGTCCGCCGCTTCCGGGCCAGATGGTTCTTCCGTGCCCGCCCAGGCGGGCGACGGCGACCTCGATCCGCCGCCCAGCGCCACGATGCGGCTGCGGCCCGCGGCGGCGCGGCAGCGGGCCGAGCCGGGGCCTCCGCTGCCCCGGCTCGTGGTGCTCGTCGACGACTTCGACGCGCTGCTCTCGCCCGCCCTCGGCTCTCCGGGGCGGCCCGCGGCCGGGTCGGTCGTCCGTGCCCTGGAGGCGGTCGCGCGGGACGGCGAGCGGCTCGGCGTGCATCTCGTGGCGGCCACCGGGCGCAGCGAGCGGATGCCGGAGACCGAGCTGGGGCAGCGGGCCTCGCTGCGGGTGGTCCTCGACGCGGTGACGTCCGGGCCGGAGGAGCCGGCGCCGGGCCGGGGCGAGCTGCGTTCCCCGGACGGCCGGGCCACCCCCTTCCAGGCGGGGCGGGTCACCGGGCGGATCCCCCGTACGGCGACGCTGCGGCCCACGGTCGTGCCGCTGGAGTGGGAGCGGATGGGCGACCCGCCCGCCCGGCGTCCCGTACGGGAGCTGGGGAACGGCCCGACCGACCTGGCCCTGCTCGCCAGCGCCCTGGAGCGGGCGGCGCGCTCGGTCTCGGCGGACCAGGTGCCGTCCCTCCTGTAGCGGCGAGCCTCAGGGCACGCGTCCGCCCACAAGCGGCCCGGTCAGCGGATCGTCGCCCCGTACACCCGCTCCACCCTCATCGTGATCAGCACGCGTCGCTCGGCGACCATCACCGCGCGGTACTCGTCCCAGTCCGGGTGCTCGCCGGCGGCGTCGCGGTAGTACCGCACCAGGGCGTCGACCTCGGGCCCGTGCGGGTCGGAGCCCGGGCCGGTGAGGGTGACCGTGCCCTCGGCGGTGGCCCAGGCCATGCCGTCCGGGTGGGTCACCTCCAGCGCGGTCCGTGCGTCGCGGCGCAGGTTCCTGATCTTGGCGGTGCCCTCGGTCGTCGACACCTGGAGGAGACCGGTGGCACGGTCGTACGACGGCATGACCGGGGAGAGCTGCGGGCGGCCGTCGGACTTGATCGTCGCCAGTACGCCGAGCCGGCTCCCTGCGAGCAGCGCGTGCGGGTCGAAGGAGTCGACAGAACCGGTGGTGTCCGCCGGGCCGGTGGAGCCCGCCGAGCCGGTGGAGTCCGCCGAGCCGGCCGAGCCGGTGGGTGCGTCAGTCATGTCCGGCCCAACCCCGCCCTTGATGGTGCCTATTCCCACCAGTGGTGTGACAAGGCCGGGCACGAGGTTTTGACCCCACGTCACAACGCCATCACGATCACCGAGTTGACAGCGCAGGCCATCTTGCCGCCCCTCCCCGCGCGGGCGTAGACCAGAGCGCACGGGACTCGCCAGGGAAGAGAACGGGGCAGTGATGCGCAGCACTCTTCGTACACGCAGGACACCGCTACATCGGCGTACGACCGCCAGAATCGCCGCGGCCGTCGTCGCGGGGACGCTCGCGCTCACCGTCACCGCGTGCGGCGGAGACGACAAGGACGACGGGGAGAAGGGAGGCAAGGACGGAGGGAACGACACCGGGGCGGCGCTTCAACTGCCGAAGCTGGACGGGGAGACGGTCTCCGTGTCCGCCGTGTGGGGCGGTTCGGAGCGCAAGGTCTTCCTGAAGGTCCTCGACGAGTTCGAGAAGAGGACGGGCGCCAAGGTCTCCTTCGTACCGGCGCAGGACCCCATCATCAGCTTCCTGGAGTCGAAGGTGGCGGGCGGGCAGCCGCCGGACGTCGCGATGCTGCCGCAGGTCGGCGCGGTCGAGCAGGCCGTGGAGAACAAGTGGGCCAAGCCGGTCGGCGCCGAGGCGCAGAAGCAGCTCGACAAGAACTACGCGCAGGGGTGGCAGGACCTCGGCGCGGTCGACGGCAAGCAGTACGGCGTGTACTTCAAGGCCGCCAACAAGTCGCTGGTCTGGTACAACACGCTGGTCTTCGAGAACGCGGGTGTGAGCGAGCCCAAAACCTGGGACGACTTCATGAAGACGGCCCAGATGATCTACGACTCCGGGGTGGCGCCGGTGTCGGTCGCGGGCGCCGAGGCGTGGACCCTCACGGACTGGTTCGAGAACATCTATCTCTCGCAGGCGGGCCCGGAGAAGTACGACCAGCTCGCCCAGCACAAGATCAAGTGGACGGACCCGTCCGTCAAGGACGCGCTGACCACGCTCGGCGAGCTGTTCGGGAAGAAGGGCTTCGTGGCGGGCGGCGCGGACGGTGCGCTGCAGACCGAGTTCCCGGCGTCCGTGAAGCAGACCTTCAAGGGCGGCGACCAGCCCGAGGCGGGCATGGTCTTCGAGGGCGACATGGTCTCCCTGCCGATCTCCGAGACGAAGGCCAAGGTGGGCACCGACGCCAAGGTGTTCCCGTTCCCGGCCGTGGGCGACGAGTCCCCGGCCGTGGTCGCCGGTGACGCGGCCGTCGCGCTGAAGGACAGCAAGGGCGCCCAGGCGCTGCTGACCTATCTCGCCTCGCCGGACGCCGCGAAGATCTGGGCGGAGGCGGGCGGTTTCATCTCGCCGAACAAGAACCTGGACATGGCGGCGTACCCGAACGACGTGCAGCGCGACATCGCCAAGGCGCTCATCGCGGCCGGTGACGACATCCGCTTCGACATGTCCGACCAGGCCCCGCAGTCCTTCGGCGGCACGCCGGGCAAGGGCGAGTGGAAGGCGCTGCAGGACTTCCTGAAGAACCCGAAGGACGTCGAGGGGACACAGAAGACGCTGGAGACGGCCGCCGCCAAGGCCTACAAGGACTGACGCGATGGCGTCCGCGAACGCCGGGGGCAACGCGAAGGTGGCGCCCCCGGCCCCGACCCCGCGCAAGAGCGTGACCGGCACCCGCAAGACCGTGGCGGTGTTCTTCCTGCTGCCCGCCCTGGTGCTGCTCGGCGCGCTCGTCCTCTACCCCATCGGGTACTCGCTGTTCCGCAGCTTCTTCGACGAGTCGGGCGACTTCACGGCGTTCGGCAACTACAAGACGCTGTTCACGGACGACAGCATTCTGACCGCCATCAAGAACAACGCGATCTGGGTGGTCGTGGCACCCACCGTCGCGACCGCGCTCGGCCTGATCTTCGCCGTGCTGACCGAACGGGTGCGCTGGGGCACGGCGTTCAAGCTCGTCATCTTCATGCCGATGGCGATCTCGATGCTGGCCGCGGGCATCATCTTCCGGCTCGTGTACGAGTCCGACCCCGACCGGGGTGTCGCCAACGCCGTGGCGGTGAGCGTGCACGACACGTTCGCCGAGTCGTCGGCGTTCCCACAGGCGCATCCCAGCACGAAGTCGCCCCTGAAGAACGCGGGCGGGGGTGCCTTCGTCACCCGCGACCCGGTGAAGGCGGGCACGCCCGTGGTGCTGCCGCTGACCGGTGTGCCACCGAACGAGATGCCGGACGACGCGAAGGCCGCCAAGGCCGCGCGGGCCGACCCGGACCAGGTCACCGGCACGGCCTGGCAGGACTTCACGCGCGGCAGGGGCCGGGGCGAGGTCAACGCCCCGGACACCGCCGAGTTCGGCTACGCGGGCATCAAGGTCGAGGCCGTCAAGGACGGTGAGGTCGTGGCGTCCACCGAGGCGAAGGCGGACGGCACCTTCGCGCTGCCGAAGGAGGCGGACGGCGCCCAACTGCGCTTCCCCGCCTCCAACTTCCGCGAGCCGTACAACGGCGTGGAGTGGCTCGGCCCGTCCTTGATCACGCCGGCCGTGATCGGCTCGTACCTGTGGATGTGGGCCGGTTTCGCGATGGTCCTGATCGCGGCGGGCCTGGCGAGCGTGCCGCGGGAGCTCCTGGAGGCGGCACGGGTGGACGGCGCCAACGAGTGGCAGGTGTTCCGTCGTGTGACGGTGCCGCTGCTCGCCCCGGTCCTCGCGGTGGTGCTGGTCACGCTCATGATCAACGTACTGAAGATCTTCGACCTGGTCTTCGTGATCCCGCCGGGCTCGTCGAAGGACGACGCGAACGTGCTCGCGCTCCAGCTGTACAACTCGGCGTTCGGCGAGGGTGACATCGGCGTGGCCAGCGCCATCGCGATGCTTCTGTTCCTCCTGGTGATCCCGGTGATGCTGTTCAACATCCGGCGCATGCGGCGGGAGGCGGGGCGATGACGACCCAGACCGAGATCGTCAAGGCCAAGCGGTCCGTGGGCGGGCGCGTCGCCGCCGCGCTCGGTGGCACCGCGCTGCGCGTGTTCCTGGTGCTCGTTGGCCTCTTCTGGCTGGTGCCGACCATCGGGCTGCTGATCGGCTCGCTGCGCAGCTCCGCCGACATGAGCGAGAGCGGCTGGTGGAAGGTGTTCGGCGCGCCCTCGCAGATGACGCTGGACAACTACTCGAACCTCCTCAAGGACGAGACGATCACCGACTCGATCCTGTCCAGCGTCATGATCACCGTTCCGGCGACGCTGCTCGTCGTGATCCTCGGTTCGCTCGCCGGATACGCCTTCGCGTGGATGGACTTCCCGGGCCGCGACTGGTGGTTCATCGGCGTGGTCGGGCTGCTCGTCGTTCCCGTACAGGTGGCGCTGGTGCCGGTCTCCAAGCTCTTCGGCAAGATCGGCATCTTCGAGACGACGGTGGGCGTGGTCCTCTTCCACGTGGCGTTCGGCCTGCCGTTCGCGATCTTCCTCCTGCGGAACTTCTTCGCGGAGATCCCGCGCGAACTGCTGGAGGCGGCGCGGCTCGACGGGGCGGGCGAGCTGCGGCTCTTCCTGCGGGTCGTGATGCCGCTGGGGGCGCCCGCCATCGCCTCGCTCGGCATCTTCCAGTTCCTGTGGGTCTGGAACGACATGCTGATCGCGCTGATCTTCGCCGACTCGCAGAAGCCACCGATCACGGTGGCGCTCCAGCAGCAGGTGCGGTTCTTCGGCGACAACGTGCACATCCTGGCGCCCGGCGCGTTCATCTCCATGGTGATCCCGCTGGCCGTGTTCTTCGCGTTCCAGCGGCAGTTCGTGTCCGGTGTGATGGCGGGGGCGGTGAAGTAGGCCGGGGGTTCCGAATGTTCGTACGGTGATCGAGGCGGCCCGGATCCGGGCCGCCTCCTTCCGTGCGCCCGCCCCGGTGCCGCCGTCCCGCTCGTGGGCGGCACTGCTCCGAGCGGATCGATTCTGCTGGCCCGGGGAGGGAAACGGCCCGCGGTGCGCGGAGTACGGGGCTGAAGCGGGCAAAGTAGGCAAATGCACCGCATCGGGTTCACGTCACCTCGCCGTCCCGGGTCCCCGCCGGCCCTCGTCCAGCGGCTGCGCGCCTCCGCGCGAAGCACGCGGTTCCGGCTGGAGCGGGCGGCCGCGGGGCGGGTGCGGGGGGCCGCCGGGCGGGCGGAGCCCCTGCTGACGCCCGTGCACCTCTCCCTCCGGGACAGCCGCACGCTCAACCTCGCCCTCGCCGCCGGGACGGCCGAGCCCCCGGACCGGGCCCGGCTGATGATCACGCGCGGCCGCCGCGGGCAGACCGTCCCCCTCGCCTTCGAGCGGCACACGGCCGGCACGCCGCTGCTCACCGCCACGGTCACGCTGCGGGGCATGCGGGACGGCGTCTGGCGGCTCACCGTGGAGACGCGGGGCGCCGACGGGCGCGTACGGCGTCAGGGGATCGCGCCCGCCGGTGACGGCGCGCCGCCCGCGCCGCCCGCGACGCCGACGGTGCCGCACGCGCCCGATCCGCTGAGCGGGACCCTCGTGCGGATCGTCAGGTCCCGCAGCGGGCGGGCCGTGCTCCAGGCCACGCGACCGCGGCCACGCGCCGAGCTGGTGCGGTTCGAGCCGCGCGGGGACGGGATCACCGTGCACGGGCGGCTGGTCGGGGCGGCGCTCTCCCCCGGGCGCGCGGAGGCCGTGCGGCGCCGGGACGGAGTCGTCGTGCCCGTCGAAGTGGCGGGGCACGGCGGCGCGTTCACGCTGCGGGTGCCGCTCGGCGCGATGACCGGGGCCGGTGCCGGGCAGTGGGTGTGGGACTTCCGGGTGTCCGGACTGCCACTCGGACGGTGGCTGTCCGACGTACGCGACCCCGCGGCGGCCTACCCCACCCCGTTCCGCGTCTTCGCCCTCCCCAACGGCGCACTGGTCCGGGCACACGCCCACTTCACGGGGGCGGGCGCGTTCGCGGTGACGTGCTGGGACATCACGGAACTCACGCGGGAGCGGACCAACCGCACGCGCCAGTCGGCGGCGAAGGAGACCTCATGAAGATCACGTACCTGCTCGGATGGGGTGACGAGATGGGGGGGACCGAGCTTGCTACCTATACGCAGGCGCAGCATCTCGGCGAGCGGCCCGGCGTCGAGGTCGAGGTTGTTTCCGTTTTCCGGACCCGTGCCGAGCCGTTCTTCGCCGAGGCGCGTGCTCTGCCCGTGCGGTATCTCGTGGATCGTACGACGACGCCCGAGCGTCCGGTGCGGGAGTCCGGGTTGGACGACGGAGCCTGTCGGACGCTCGCCGCGCTGCCCAGTGAGCTGATCCGGCCCGCCTGGGAGGACGCCTTCGACCGGCTCTCGGATGTCGAGATGACCGCCGCGCTCGGCTCGCTCGACACCGACGTGCTGGTCACCACCACGCCCGCGCTGCTCGCCGCCGCCGTGGCGCTCGTGCCCGCGCGGGTCGTCACCGTGCACCAGGAGCACCGCCCCACCCAGCGGCGCGGCCCCTCCGGCGAGCCGCTGCTCCTGCACGCGCCGCGCCTGGACGCCCTCGTCACGCTGACCGAGCGCACCCGGGAGTGGATCGCGGAGTCCCTCGGGCCCACCGCGCCCGAGCTGGCTGTCATCCCGAACGCCGTGCCGGACGGCTTCCGGCCGCGTGCGGACGGAGAGGGCAAGGTCATCGTGATGGCGGCGCGGCTGACCGGCGAGAAGCGCGTCGACCACGCCGTGCGGGCCTTCGCGCAGGTCGCCGACGTGCATCCGCAGTGGACGCTGCGGATCTTCGGCGGCGGCCACCGCGAGCGGCATCTGCGCCGCCTGGTCGACGGGTTCGGCCTGCACGACCGCGTCGAACTGCTGGGCCCCTGCCGGGACATGGCCGCCGAGTGGGCCAAGGCGGGGCTGAGCCTGATGACCGCCGGGCACAACGAGGCGTTCCCGCTGGTGCTCCTGGAGGCGCTCGCCGCGGGGGTGCCCGTCATCGCGTACGACGTGGTCACGGGGCCCGCCGAGATCGTGCGGCACCGCGTCGACGGGCTGCTCGTACCGCCCGGGGAGGTCGACGAACTCGCCCGCGCCATGGATGAGTTGATGGGCGACGATGCCGCCCGCCGCGCTTACGCACGCGCCGCCCGCGAAGGCGTCTACGCCCGTTTCTCCTCGGCGGACGTCACCGCCCGCTGGGAGGAGCTGTACAGGCGGCTCGTGGCGGGGCGGGACCGGCCGCGGCGCCTCGGCGGGCGCGCGGACCGCGTGGCGCTCGGCGTCGCGTCCGGCGGCTGCGGCTTCCGGCCCACCGCCCCGCACACCTTCGACGCCGCGGCCGCCGCCGGCGAGCGGGCCCGCGAGGACGAGATCATCGCCGCCGACACCACGGGCCGCGTCATCCGCTCCGTGGGCCGCCTCGCCGAGCGGCGCGACGACGTGCTCGCGCCGCGCATGGCGGAGTGGAATCTGCGGCTCACCGCGTCCGCGCTGGAGGCGGAGGGTGTGCCCCACGTCCTGGTGCGCACCCCGGACGACACCGCCCACACCCTCGCCGTGGCCGCCGACGACCGGAGCCGCGCCCTGAAGGCCCTGGCCGGGGCGCTGCGCGGGCAGCCCGTCTACGCCGAGCTGGTCAACCCGCGCGACGCGGCACCCGGCGCCGTCCTGGCCGAACGCCTCGACGGCATCGGCGACCTGTCCGGCGTGAAGATCTTCAAGCCGGTGACCACGACCACGCTGTCACTGAGGCACGGCGCGGGCCTCGCCTGCACGGTGGCGTTCTGGCCCCGGACGGTCCAGGGCGCCCCCGGCACAGCCGCGGCCGACGGCTTCCGCGCGCCCTTCGGGACGACCCTCGCAGGCGCGGAGCTGCCCTCGCTCACCCCGACGGCGACCCTGCGGGTGGCGGACCGCGACTACCCGACCCTTCAGATCTTCACCGAACTCCTCGTCAAGGACATCGACTTCCCCGTCGACGCCGTCTACACCTGGGTCGACGACTCCGACCCCGAGTGGCGCGCCCGCCGCGACGCGGCCCGGAGCGACACGGCCCGCGGCCCCGGGCGGGAGTCGGCGGACGACGGCGCCGTGCGCTACCGCAACCGCGACGAGCTCCGCTTCAGTCTGCGCTCCCTTGCGAT
The DNA here is from genome assembly GCF_053589195.1 of Streptomyces sp. NPDC003379. Lineage (NCBI taxonomy): Bacteria > Bacillati > Actinomycetota > Actinomycetes > Kitasatosporales > Streptomycetaceae > Streptomyces > Streptomyces sp. NPDC003379. The sequence goes on from NZ_JBSFRK010000002.1 coordinate 252,368, forward strand.
GTACGCGCCGTGGATCCGGCACGTGTACCTGGTCACGGCCGGCCAGGTCCCCGACTGGCTCGACCGGGACCACCCCGGCCTGACGGTCGTGGACCACCGCGACCTGTTCGCCGACCCCGAGGAGTGCCTGCCGACCTTCAACTCGCACTCCATCGAGTCCCAGCTGCACCGCGTCGAGGGCCTGTCCGAGCACTTCCTGTACTTCAACGACGACATGTTCCTCGGCCGCCCCACCACCCCCGACACGTTCTTCCTCAGCAACGGCCTGGCCCGCTTCTTCTGGTCCTCGGCGTCCGTGCCCGCCCTGCCCCTGTCACCGGACGACGAGGGCTATCTGGCGGCGGCGAAGAACAACCGCGAGCTGCTGCGCCGCGCGTTCGGCAGGACGACGACGCACAGCTTCTTCCACGTGCCGTACGCGCTGCGCCGCAGCGTCCTGAAGGAGATCGCCGAGCGCTTCCCCGAGGAGACGGCGGCCACGGCCCGCAGCCGATTCCGCTGCGCCGACGACTTCGCCCTGGTCTCGTCGCTGTACCAGCACTACGCGTACCTCACCGGGCGGGCGGTGCCGGGCTGGATCGCGTACGACTTCGTGGACATCGGCGACCGCGCCGACCACGCGCGGCTCGGCCGGCTGCTGCAGAACCGCGACCGGACGGCCTTCTGCATCGGGGAGTCCCACGACAGCGGCATGGCGGAGGAGGAGATGGCGCTCGCCATCAGGTCGTTCCTGACGGCGTACTTCCCGGTGCGCTCGCCCTACGAGGTCTGAGCGGCGGACAGGAAGAGCCGCCGGACGACGCGTTCGGCGGCCTTCCCGTCGTCGTAGGGGCAGAAGCGCGCACGGAAAGCCGAGCGCAGCGCCGTCGTCTGCGGCGTGTCCCAGCCGCCGTCCCGGAACAGCTCCGTCAGTCCGTCCTCGGTGGTGGCCACGGCCCCCGGTGTCTCGCCCGGTCTGCCGGACACCACGTCGAAGTAGGTGCCGCGCGCGAGGCGGTACGCCTGCCAGTCCGGCGCGTACGTCACGATCGGGCGGTCCAGGCAGGCGTAGTCGAACATCAGCGACGAGTAGTCCGTGACGAGCGCGTCGGCGGCCAGGCAGAGGTCCTCCACGCGCGCGTGCCCGGTGACGTCGACGAGCTGCGGGTGCGCGTCGAGCCCGGCGTCGGCGCCGTAGAAGTAGTGGGCGCGCACGAGCACGACGTACCCGGGACCGAGCCGTTCGGCGAAGCGCTTGAGGTCGAGGCGGGGCAGGAAGCCCTTCTGGTAGTCGCGGTGGGTCGGCGCGTACAGCAGCACGGTCCGGCCGTCGGCGATGCCCAGCTGGGTGCGGACGCGGTCGATCTCCTCGTCGCCCGTCGTGAAGTACACGTCGTTGCGCGGGTAGCCCGCCTCCAGCGGCTGGTAGGCGGTGGAGGGGTAGACGCGCTCCCAGATCTCCGTGGAGTGCGGGTTGGCGGAGAGGCTGAAGTCCCACTGGTCGGTGTGGTCCAGGACTTTCTGGAAGCTGATGCCGTGCGTACCGGCCGGGTAGCGGCGCTGGTCCAGGCCCATCTTCTTCAGCGGCGTGCCGTGGTGGGTCTGGAGGTAGACCTGGCCGGGGCGCTTGGTGAACCCGCCGGGGAAGCTGGAGTTGTTGACGAGGTACGTCGCCCTGGCCATCGCCTCCCAGTAGCGCCGGGAGCCCTCGACGACGTACTCGACCCCGGCGGGCACCTTGTGCTTGTGTCGCCCGGAGACCACCCACACGCCCCTGATGTGCGGGGCCAGTTCGCGGGCCTTCGCGTGGATGGCGGCCGGGTTGCAGGAGACGGCGCGGTTCCAGTAGGCGCCGTAGACCGCGAGGTGCGGGTCGAGGGAGCGGTGCAGGTCGGTGCGGTAGGCGGCGCGCATGGCGTGGGCGCGCAGCTTCTTCTTCTGCTGCTTGAGCTGCCGGGTGACGCGCAGGCGCCGCGACTCGGCCCTGCGCAGCCCTTCGTGGGCGGCGTAGGAGGCGGCGGCGAGGGCCTTCTCGCCGGGGGTGCGGGGCTCGCCGGGGGTGCGGGGCTCGGTGCCGGTGGGCGCGTACGTCCGGTACACGCGGGCCGCCTCGTGGAAGAAGTCGCGCCGGTCGCCCGCGCGGATGCGGCCGGGGTCGTCGAGGACGGCGAGGAGGTGCGCGGCGGCGTGCGGCAGGAGCCGGGCGCGGTCGGCGGGCCCGGCGGCGGCGAGCAGCTCCTCGTACCGCTCGACGAGGGCGAAGTGGTGTCTGCCCGGCGTCTTGGAGAAGCTCCCGGCTCGCCGCTCGCGCCAGCGCACGCAGGGCCGGTCGAGGACGGCGAGGCGCTCGCCCGCCCGCAGGGTCGCGGTGTGGACCGGCACCACGTCCTCGTACGGCCCCTCGGAGAAGGCGAGCCGCTGCTCGCGCCAGAACCCGCGACGGAATACGCGGTTCCAGGCGGCCGGGGTGACGGACAGCGGGTCGCCCGTGAGGTGGTCGCCGCCGGGGCGGACGGTCTCCCACCAGTCGACGCGGTCGTGCGCGAGGAGCAGGACGTCCGGCTCGCCCCGTTCGGTGAGGGCCGCGTCGATGGCTTCGAGGGCGCCCGGCAGGAGGAGGTCGTCGCCGTCGAGGAAGAGCAGGTGCTCGCCGGTGGCGCGGTCGGCACCGATGTCGCGGGCGGGGCCGGGGCCCGCCCGGTCGGGGACGCGGACCAGTTGCGCGCGCGGGTCGCGCTCCGCATACTCCCCGGCGATCGCGGCGCAGGCGTCGGGCGACGCGTCGTCGACGACGATCAGTTCGAGGTCGTCGAAGGACTGCGTGAGCACGGAGTCCAGGCATTCCCGCAGGTAGCCCTGGACACGGTGGGCGGGGACGACAACCGAGAAGCGCGACATGACAACCGACCGTAGTCAGCCGGGCACCCCCTGTCGAAGACCTCCCATCACTCATTGGGGTGATAGACGCCGAAGAAACTGACCTTCGGGGGCCGCGAGCGGGCAAAGGGGGCTAAATATGCCCGTACTCCCATGAAAGGCCGGTCGCCGTGCAGCCCCGTCTCAGCGTCGTCGTGCCCATCTACAACGTCGAGGAGTTCCTGGAGGAGTGCCTGGAATCGATCGCCCGGCAGACCATGGACGGCCCGGGAAGGACCGGCGGGCCCGAGGGCCCCGGCGGTCTGGAGTGCGTCATGGTCGACGACGGCTCGACCGACGCCAGCCCGCTCATCGCCCGCGAGTTCGCCGCCAGGGACCCCCGCTTCGTCTACGTCCGCCAGCGCAACGCCGGGCTGAGCGCCGCCCGCAACACCGGTGTACGCAAGGCGTCCCCCACCGCCGAGTTCCTGACCTTCGTCGACAGTGACGACGTCGTGCCGCACGACGCGTACGAGCGGATGATCGCGAGCCTGGACGCCACCGGCTCCGACTTCGCGAGCGGCAACGTCTGGCGGCTCACCGAACGCGGCCGCTCGCAGGCCTGGCAGTACAAGTGGCTGACCGAGCCGCGCACCCGTACGCACATCGCGCGCGACCTGGACCTGCTCTCCGACCGCGTGGCCTGGAACAAGGTCTTCCGCCGCTCCTTCTGGGACCGGCACCGCTTCGCCTTCCCCGAGGGCAAGCTCTACGAGGACACCCCCGTGATGATCCCGGCGCACTTCCTCGCCGGGTCCGTGGACGTGCTCAGCGACCACGTCTACTACTGGCGGGTCCGCGAGGGCTCCATCACCCGGCGGCGCACCGACGTCAAGGGCGTGCGCGACCGGATCGCGGCGTGCGCGCACGTCAGCGGCTTCCTCGCCCGGCACGCGCCGGAGATGAAGAAGACGTACGACGCCTCCTGCCTGCGCGACGACTTCGTGTACTTCCTGGAGGGGCTGCCGATGGGCGGCCCCGAGTACCGCGCGGCCTTCATGACGGACACGGCGGCGTTCCTGCGCCGCGCCGACCCGTCCGTCGTCGCCGGACTCCCCGTCGACCTGCGCATCAAGTGGCAGCTCGTCCGCGAGGCGCGCACCGCCGAACTCATCGACCTGCTCGCCTTCGAGCGGGCCAACGGCACCGCCTTCCACGTGCGCGGCAGGGTGCGGCGCAGCGCCTCCTACCCGGGCGTCGGGCGCGTCCCCGAGAAGCTGGCGCGGATCGGGCGGCGCGAACTGCCCGTCGTGGCGCGGGTCGGCGAGGCGCGGTGGGACGCCGACGGGAAGCTGCGGATCGGCGGCTACGCGTACGTACGCAACCTGGAGGCGACCCGGCCCGGGCACTCCGTCAAGGCGGGGCTGCTCAAGTCGGCGCGGAGCAAGGGGCGGTTCCGGCGCGTGCCGACGAGGACCGTCGCCGCGCCGCAGGCCACCGAGCAGTCGCGGCAGCGCCTGCACTGCTACGACCTGTCCGGCTTCGAGATGACCGTCGACCCCGAGCAGCTCAAGACCGGTGGCCGGTGGCGGCCGGGGAACTGGCTGCTCGGTGTGGTCGTCGCGGGCCACGGCACGGTGCGGCGCGCGGCCGTGCGGGCCGCCGACGGGGCGTCGGCGCAGTCCGTGGTGCGCGAGCTGGGCGACGGGCTGCGGCTCGTCCTCGGCTTCAGCAGGGGGCGGCGGCTCGTGCTGAAGATCCAGGAGTACGCGGCGCGGGTGGACGCCCATCGGCGCGACGGGGGCGACGTGGTGCTGAGCGGGAGCCTGCCGGGGCATGCGCGCCCCCGGGCGCTGCGGCTCACCCACAAGCACTCCGGCGCCGAGTTCGACTACCCGGTGTCCCTCGCCGACGACCGCTTCGAGGTCCGCGTGCGCCTCGCCGACCTGGCGGGGGCGGCGCCCGTCCCGCACCTCGCGCCCAAGGAGGTCGAGCCGCCGCACGGCGACCGCTGGCAGGCCAACCTCGTCCTGCCCGACGGCAGACTGAAGTCCCTCGCCGCCACGCTCGACCTCGCCCCTGGGCGGTACGCGGCGGGCGCGGGCCGCGAACTGTGCGCCACGGCCAACGACCAGGGCCAGCTGGTCGTCGAACTGACCCGCCAGCCGATCGCCGACCACGTCACGTGGGCCGCGGACGGCACGCTGACCGTCGACATCCTGGCGACGCGAGCCTGCTGGCCCCAGGCCGAGTTCGTACTGCGGCACAGCGGCCGCGACGAGGAACTCGCGGTACCGGTCGAGCGCGACGGCGACCGGCTGCGCGCGGTGGTCGCGCCGGGGGGCGGGGCGTTGCGGGAGGGGCGGTGGTACGCGTTCTTGCGGGAGGCGGGGACGGAGATCGGTGGGTGGGCCGAGCGAGGCGAGGGCGTGCCCGGCGGACAGGCCGAGCCGGTCGAAGGCGCGCCCGGCGGACAGGCCGAGCCGGTCGAAGGCGCGCCCGGCGGACAGGCCGAGCCGGTCGAAGGCACGCCCGGCGGACAGGCCGAGCCGGTCGGAGGCGCGCCCGGCGGGCGGGTTGAGCGGCGTGAGGACGGTATGCCCGTGCGGTTGCTTGCCTCTGTGTCGGGGCGGTTGCCGCTTCGGCAGGCCGTTCAGGGGCGGGAGTTCACCGTCGACCGGCGGTTCGGGGACCGGCTGCTCGTCGAGGCGGGGTCCGTCCTCGCCCGGTCCGAGCGCGGGGCCTACCGGCAGCACCGGCTCCGCACCGCCCACTACCCGGGCTGCCGCAAGCGGCCGCTGACCGACGCCGTCCTCTACCTCGACGGGGACTCGCCCCGCGCCGTCCACGAGGAGCTGACCCGGCGCGGCGACGACATCGAGCACCTGTGGGTCACGCACGACCAGCAGACCCGCGTCCCGGCCGGTGCGAAGGGCGTCGAGGAGCACAGCGCCGCCTGGTACGAGGCGCTGGCCCGCTGCCGCCGCATCGTCACCGCGGGCCATCTGCCGGAGTTCTTCGAGCGCCGCGAGGGCCAGACCGTCGTACAGACCTGGAACGGCGCCCCGCTCAAGCGCATCGGCACCGACCTCACCGACACGCTCTACGCCGACCACGGCCACCTCGACGCCCTGCCGCGCCTGTCCCGCCAGTGGGACGTGCTGGTCTCGCCGAACAGCTTCTCCACCCCGCATCTGGGCCGCGCCCTCGCCTACGACGGCGAGGTCCTCGAAGCGGGCTCGCCCCGCAACGACGTGCTGTTCGGTGACGACCGCCAGAAGGTCGCCGAGCGGGTCCGCCGCGAGCTGGACATCGCGCCGGGCAAGCGGATCGTGCTGTACGCGCCGACGTACCGGGACCATCTCGCGTACTCCCCGGGCCGCTTCCGCTACGAGCCCGCGCTCGACTTCCGCGCGGCCGAGTCGGTGCTCGGCGACGACCACGTCCTGCTGGTGCGCAAGCACCCGCTGACGGCGGGCCGGCTGCCGGGCGCCCGCGCGCCCTTCGTACGCGATGTGTCGGCCCACCCCCGCGCGGCCGAACTCCTGCTGGTCGCCGACGTGCTGGTGACCGACTACTCCTCGCTGATGTTCGACTTCGCGCACACCGGGCGCCCGATGCTCTTCCACGCCTACGACCTGGAGCACTACCGCGACACGGTGCGCGGCTTCTACCTCGACTTCGAGACGACCGCCCCCGGCCCGCTGCTCGCCTCCACCGGCGAGGTCGTCGAGGCGCTGCGCGACCTGGACTCCATCGCGGCCCGGCACGCGGACGCGTACACGGCGTTCCGCGAGGCCTACTGCGACCTGGACGACGGCAGGGCCGCGGCCCGCGTCGTGGAGAGGCTGATGCGGTGAGCGGCACGCTTCTGGTCCGCCGGGTCGCCCACGGCGCGACGGCGCTGGGCGGCGCCCCGCGATGGCGCCCCTCGCCCCACGTGGTCTTCGGCGGGCTCTTCTGGCTGGTGATGTCGCTGGCGTTCTGGCGGGTCCCGATGTGCTGCGACTTCGGGCAGCACGCGGCGGTCGTCGAGCGTCTGAAGGAGAACCTCCTGCACCCCGCGCACCCGATGGCGGACCTGCCGGGCGACGGCAGCGCGTACTACTCGCCGTACGCGGTCGCCCAGGGCCTGTTCGCCAAGGCGACGGGTTTCGCGGGCTGGGAGGTCGTGAAGCTCTCGGGCCCGCTCAACCTCCTCGTCCTGCTCACCGGCATCGGCCGTTTCGTGCGCGTCCTGACGCCCCGCCCGTGGGCCCCGGTCCTCGCGCTGCTCGCGATGGTGCTGCTCTGGGGCACCCGGATGGCGTGGTGGAGCGGCTATCTGGGCCTGATGTCGATGACGGGGAACCTCGGCTATCCGTCGACGTTCGCGATCGGCCTGGCGTTCTGGGCGTGGGCGTGGGCCGGTGCGCTCGCCCGGCGGCCTCGGGGCCTTTGGCCGTACGTCGGTCTGGGCGCCCTGTGCGGGCTCGTCCTGCTCATCCATCCGATCTCGTCGGTGGCGGCGGTCATCGGTGTGGTCGCCTTCGCGGCGTCCGACCCGAAGGTGCGGGCGTGGGGGCGGCTTGGGGCGTGGGCGGTGACCGCCCTGACCGCGGCGGTCGCCGCGGCGCTCTGGCCGTACTTCAGTGTCTTCTCGCTGGTCGGTGACGACAGCGTCGACTGGATCCACCGCCAGCTCTACAGCGGGATGCCCCAGCGCTTCTGGCTGGCGCTGCTCGGGCTCCCGGCGCTGTGGCTGCGCCATCGCAGGGACCGCAGGGATCCCCTCGTCCTGATGTTCGCCCTGGAGTGCGCGGTCGTCGCGTACGGCTGGGTCAGCGGCCACTACACCTACGGGCGCATCCTCGGACTGACGCTGGTGCCCCTCCAGTTCGCCCTCGCCATCGAGCTCGCGGCGCCGCGCACCTGGGGGTGGCGGCGGGGCGCGCTCGCCGGGGCGGCGGCGCTCGGGGCCTGCGTCGGGTTCTTCCAGATCCAGGCGGGCGCCGTCGTGCCGCGCGCGCTGGACCCCATCGGCTTCGACCAGCCGCCGCGCTGGCCCGGCTACGGCTGGGCGGCCGGCCATATGCGCAAGGGCGACGTCGTCCTGACCGACGGCTACCGGCCCACCCGCTCCGTCCCCGGCTACGGCGCCAACCTCGTCGCCCCCGCCTGGCCGGACGCCTCGCTCGACGAGGCCGTGCGGGAGCGCCGCCTCACGGCCGTACGCACCTACCTCTCCCCCGCCTCCAGCCGTGCGCAGCGCTCGGCCATCGTCGGCCGCTACGACGTGCGGTGGCTGCTGCTCGCACCGGGCCAGAAGGCGCCGCCGGAGGCCGTGGTCGTCGACTGGAGCCGGCGTACGGGTGAGGTACTGGCGCGAGTCGGCGGTGCGAAGCACCCCGAACAGGACAGTGCCGCACCCACGAATGCCCCACTAATCGGATAATTACCGGCAACCACTAAAATTTCCCCCGTGGACCGCATCCTGTCTCATCCGACTGCCCAGAACACACCTGCCACTAACCCGTCCGCCGCCCGGATCTCCGTTGTCGTGATCGGCTACAACGACGCGGCCCACGTCGCGGACGCGGTGCGTTCCGCGCTGGCCCAGGGCCCCGTCGTCCGCGAGGTGATCGCCGTCGACGACTGCTCGACGGACGGCAGCGACGAGACCCTGGCCGCCCTCGCCGAACAGGACCGGCGCGTGAAGGTGATCCGCCGCGACAGCAACAGCGGCGGCTGCGGGACCCCCCGCAACGAAGGGATCGACGCCGCTTCATCGCCGTACGTGATGTTCCTCGACAGCGACGACGTCCTGCCGCCCGGCGCGGCCGCCGCGCTGCTCGCCGCCGCCGAGCGGCACGGCTGCGAGGTCGCCTCGGGACTGTGCGTGCGCCGCGAACTGCCGTCCGGCCGGGAGGTGCCCTGGCAGCCCGAGCTGTACACCAAGGCTCGCCTCGTCGCCCGCCCCGAGCTGCGCACCCGCCTCGTCCACGACACGCTCTGCGTCAACAAGCTCTACCGTACGGACTTCCTGCGCGAGCACGGCATCCGCTTCCCCGAAGGCCCCTTCATCTACGAGGACTTCGTCTTCACCGCGCGCGTACTCGCCGCGGCCCCGCGCATCGCACTCGTCCCCGACACCGTCTACGTCTGGCACGTGCGCCGCGCCGCAACCAAACTGTCCATCTCCCTGGACCGCTCCGGGATCGCCAACTGGCAGGCCCGCATGGAGGCGCACCGCCAGTCCGTGGAGATCCTGCGGGACGCGCGCGGCACGGGCGGCAAGCGGCTCGCGCGGGCGGCCCGCGCCAAGTTCGTCGACCACGGGCTGCGGATGTACGCCCGTGAACTGCCCGCGCGCGGCAAGGAGTACCAGCGCGAGTGGTGGGCCCTCACGCGCGCGTACCTGACGACGTTCGACGCCGCCGACCTCGACGCGGCGCCCGCCCCCGGCCGCGTCATCGCCCGCGTCATCCTCGCCTCCGAACAGCCGCGCGACCTGGTCCGGCTGAAGCAGGTTGCGGCGCGCCCGGCGCGGCTCGCGCCGCCGTATCCGAGGACGGCCGACGCCACACCGGTCTGGGCGGCCGACCTCCCGCAGGTCACCCTCGACCATCTGCTCGTACGCCCCATGCGCCTGCTGCCCCTCGCGGTCGACGGCGAGCTGCGTCCGCGCGTGGGCGGCACACGGCTCACGCTGCGGCTGCGGGAGCTGTACGGGCGGGTGGCACAGGCGGGCCCCGCCACCGTCGACGTCGAACTGGTCCACCGGCACAGCGGTCTGCCCGGCCTGCGCAGGACGGCGGCGTTCACCGCGGAGCGGCCCGGCGAGACGTGGACCGCCACGGCCCTGCTCGACCTCGGCTCGCTGGAGGGCGCCGTGTGGGACGTACGGCTGCGGGTGCGCTTCGACGACGGAACGTCACGCGACACGACCGCGCACGCCGTCGCGGGGCCCGGACTGCTGCGCCGCACCGTGGTGCCGAGCGCCCGGCGCGGCATCCTCCTCGTCCAGCCGTACGCCACCCAGGCGGGGAACCTCTCGGTGCGGCTCGCGCCCGGCGTGGGGGGCGTCGCCGGGGTCGCGAAACGGCGGCTGGCCCGGCTGGCCGGGCCGGTCCGCGCCGCGGTAGGCGGTTCAGGGCGTTGACGCGCCGCGTACACGCCCTCTGGAAGACTGCGACGCGATCCACCCGCACAGAACACGCGAACACCGCACATCGCACACACGCACGACAGGACGGGACACGACGACCATGACCTGGCTGATCACCGGCGGCGCCGGATATATCGGGGCGCATGTCGTCCGCGCCATGACGGAGGCGGGCGAGCGGGCCGTGGTCTACGACGACCTGTCCACCGGCATCGTCGACCGCCTCCCCCCGGGCGTCCCCCTCGTGACGGGCTCGACCCTGGACGCGGACCTCCTGGCCCGCACCCTCAAGGAGCACGAGGTCACCGGCGTCGTCCACCTCGCGGCGAAGAAGCAGGTCGGCGAGTCGGTGGAGCAGCCCCTGCGCTACTACCACGAGAACGTGGAGGGCCTGCGGGTGCTCCTCGAAGCGGTGGTGGCGGCCGGGGTCCCCTCCTTCGTCTTCTCCTCTTCGGCCGCGGTGTACGGCATGCCCGACGTCGACCTCGTCACCGAGGAGACGCCGTGCCTGCCGATGAGCCCGTACGGCGAGACGAAGATGGCGGGCGAGTGGCTGGTGCGCGCCGTGGGGCGCGCGCACGGCCTGGCGACGGCCTCTTTGCGCTACTTCAACGTGGCGGGCGCGGCCTCGCCCGAGCTGGCGGACACCGGCGTCTACAACCTCGTCCCGATGGTCTTCGAGAAGCTCACCGCCGGCGAGGCCCCCCGCGTCTTCGGCGCGGACTACGACACGCCCGACGGCACCTGCGTACGCGACTACATCCACGTCGTCGACCTGGCCGAGGCCCACGTGGCGACGGCCCGCAAGCTGGCCTCGGCCGCGCCCGGCACGGACCTGACCCTCAACATCGGCCGCGGCGAGGGCGTCTCGGTCCGCGAGATGACGGATCTCATCAACGAGATCACGGGCTACGACACCCCCGCCGAGGTGGCCGCCCGCCGCCCCGGCGACCCGGCCCGCGTGGTCGCCGCGGCGGACCGCGTCACGGCGGAACTGTCCTGGTCGGCCAAGCGGGACGTACGCGACATGATCGCGTCGGCGTGGGCGGGCTGGGTCCGGCTGCATCCGGGGACGGGGCGGAAGTAGGGCGGGGCGGGGTCCCTGCGGGGGCAGGAGCGGAGCCTTCGGCGGGCCGGTGACGTCGATGGTGACCGGGGCGGTCCGGTTCTGCTGAGATCGGTTCAGGAGAGCGCCCATCGTTCCGGCGGCCGGCTTGGTCCGCTTGGCCTTCGACGGCGTACAGCAGGTTCTGGTCAGCGTCGGTACGGGCGTCGTGGCGCTCGGGACCGGCACGGCCCTGTCCCTGACGCGCCGCCGGGACGCCTGAACACCGGGACGCCCGAGGAGCGCCGGCGCGCCCGCCTCAGAGCGCCCGCAGCCCCGCCGCCGTGGCCGCCGCCAGCCTGCCCAGATATCCCTTGGGCAGATCGGCCCGCACCACCACCGAACGCCAGTAGAGCGGCCCCGACACCAGGTCGAGGGCCAGCTCCTGGTCGGCGCCCTCGCGCACCTCGCCCCGCTCGACGGCGGCCCGCACGATGCCGCTCGCGACCCCGTGCTGCCCTTCGCGCAGCGCCTTCTGGAGGGCCTCGGCGATCTCGGGGTTGCGGGCCGCCTCCGCCTGGAGGTCCGGGATGACCTGCGAGGCGACGGGATGCCGCAGCGCGCGCGATGTCACCTCGTACAGCAGCCGCAGGTCCCCTTCCAGCGATCCGGTGTCCGGCGCAGGGAGCCCCTGGACCGCTATGGCCGACACCAGGTCCAGTACGAGATGCAGCTTGGACCGCCAGCGGCGGTAGACGGCGGTCTTGCCGACGCCTGCGCGGCGGGCGATGCCCTCGATGGACATACGGGCGTAGCCGACGGAGGCGAGCTCTTCGAAGACGGCGGCCCGGATGGCCTCGGTCACGTCCTCGCGGAGCACGGCGGCTCCGGCGGGGGGCCTGCGGCGCGGCTGTTCGTCCTGTGGCCTGCTCGTCGTCATACGGACAGCATAAAGCGTCACGACGATACGGTTGCGTTCCGACGTTGGGAGGTCCTACGCTCGGCGTTACGACGATACGGGTCCGTCCCGACGTACGCCCCAACCTCTCCGAAGGCCCCGGATGCCCTCCCCCCGCCTCCCCGAGCGAAAGCCACGGACGTGAGCCAGGTCCTCGACGCACCACCACCGCCCCGCACCGCCGCGGCGGCCCCCCTCTCCCCCGCCGAACTCGCCGCCCAGTACGGCCTCACCGTCAGCGGCGCCCGCCCCTCCCTGCCCGCCTACGTCCGCCGGCTGTGGCAGCGCCGCCACTTCATCACCGCCTTCGCGACCGCCAAGCTGACGGCCCAGTACAGCCAGGCCAAGCTCGGCCAGCTCTGGCAGGTGATGACGCCGCTGCTGAACGCGGCGGTCTACTACTTCATCTTCGGCGTCCTCATGGACACCAAGCGGGATGTGGAGGACTACGTCCCGTTCCTGGTGACCGGCGTCTTCGTCTTCACGTTCACCCAGCAGTCCGTCATGGCCGGCACCCGCGCCATATCGGGCAGCCTCGGCCTGGTCCGCGCCCTGCACTTCCCGCGCGCCTCGCTGCCCATCTCGTACTGCCTGCAACAGCTCCAGCAGCTGCTCTTCTCCATGTGCGCGCTGATCGTGATCCTGCTCTGCTTCGGCGTGCCGCCCGCGCCGTCCTGGCTCCTGGTGGTCCCGGTCCTGGTCCTCCAGTTCACGTTCAACACCGGGCTCGCGCTCGTCATGGCCCGGCTCGGCAGCAAGACGCCGGACATCGCGCAGCTGATGCCGTTCGTGCTGCGGACCTGGATGTACGTGTCCGGGGTGATGTGGAGCATCGACGCGGTGCTCAAGGGCCAGCACCTGCCGCACGCCGTGCGGGTCCTCCTGGAGTGCAATCCGGCCGCCGTCTACATCGACCTGATGCGGTTCGCGCTGATCGACAGCTTCCGGGCGGAGCAGCTCCCGCACCACGCGTGGGCCTGGGCGCTGGGCTGGGCCCTGCTCGCCGGGATCGGCGGGTTCATCTACTTCTGGAAGGCAGAGGAGACGTACGGCCGTGGCTGATCCGCGAACGACCGCAACCCCCACCGTCATCGTCGACCAGGTCGACATCGTCTACCGCGTGCACGGCGCGGGCGCCACTGCGGGCCGCGGCGCCGCCACCGCCGCGCTCGGCCGCATCCTGAAGCGGGGCGGCTCCGCGAGCGGCGTACGCGAGGTGCGCGCCGTCAAGAACGTGTCGTTCACCGCCCGCAAGGGCGAGGCGATCGGCCTGATCGGCACCAACGGCTCGGGGAAGTCCACACTGCTCAAGGCGGTCGCCGGACTGCTCCCCGTCGAGCGCGGGCGCATCTTCACCGACGGCCAGCCCTCCCTCCTCGGCGTGAACGCGGCCCTGATGAACGACCTGACCGGTGAGCGCAACGTCCGCCTCGGCGGCCTCGCGATGGGCATGTCGCGGGAGCAGGTCCAGGAGCGCTACCAGGAGATCGTCGACTTCTCCGGCATCAACGAGAAGGGCGACTTCATCACGCTGCCCATGCGCACGTACTCGTCCGGCATGGCGGCGCGCCTGCGCTTCTCCATCGGCTCCGCCAAGGACCACGACGTCCTGCTCATCGACGAGGCCCTGGCCACCGGGGACCGCTCCTTCCAGAAGCGTTCCGAGGCCCGCATCCGGAAGCTGCGCGAGCGCGCGGGCACGGTCTTCCTGGTCAGCCACAACAACAGGTCGATCCGCGACACCTGCGACCGGGTGCTGTGGCTGGAGCGCGGCGAGCTGCGGATGGACGGCGCCACGGCGGACGTACTGAAGGAGTACGAACGGTTCACGGGCGGTGGCGGCGGTCAGGACCGGACGAGATAGACCTATCCCTTTTGTCGCATCAATACTCGCATCCCTACACTATGGGAGCGTTTAGCAACAGAAGGAGTGCGCGTGCAGCCACGGCTGAGTGTTGTCGTCCCCGTCTACAACGTCGAGCTCTACCTCGACGAGTGCCTGGAGTCCCTGGCGGCCCAGACCTTCAAGGACTTCGAAGTGGTCATGGTCGACGACGGGTCGACGGACGGCAGCGCGGCCATCGCCGAGCGCTTCGCGGCTGCCGACCCGAGGTTCCGGCTGATATCCCAGGAGAACAAGGGCCTGGGCGCGGCGCGGAACACCGGTGTGCGGGAGATGTCGCCGGACAGCGAGTACCTGGCGTTCGTGGACAGCGACGACACGCTGCCCGCGACGGCGTACGCGCTGCTGATCGAGACGCTCGACGAGACCGGATCGGACTTCGCGGCGGGCAACGTCACGCGCTTCCGCTCCGCCGGATACGTGCAGTCGCCCGTGCACCGCGTGCCGTTCGCGGCGACCCGGCTGCGTACGCACGTCTCCAGATTCCGCCCGCTGCTGACGGACCGCACCGCGTGGAACAAGGTGTACCGCCGCTCCTTCTGGGAGCAGCACCAGCTCGCCTACCCGGAAGCCATGCTCTACGAGGACGCGCCCGTCAGCGTCCCCGCGCACTACCTCGCGGACTCCGTGGACGTCCTGAGCGAGCCGATCTACAACTGGCGCGAGCGGGAGATCGGCGAGCGCTCCATCACCCAGAACCGCACCAACCCGCAGGGTCTGATCGACCGCGTGAAGTCGATCCGCATGGTGCGCGAGTTCCTGCTCGCACGCGTCGGCGACGACCCGATGTACGCCGAGCACCTGCGGGTCTACGACCACAACGCGCTCGCCGAGGAGATCCCCCTCTTCTGGAAGGTGCTGCCCGGGTCGGACGCGGCCTACCAGGAAGCGTTCCTGGAGCACGTGGGCCGCCTCGTCCGCGAGATCGGGCAGGACGCGGTGCGGGCGCTGCACGTGCCGCACAAGCTGAAGCTGTACCTGACCGTGCACCGGCGCCTGGACGAACTGATCGGCCAGCTGGAGTTCGAGAAGGAGCACCCCGGCTCGATCCCCGTCTCCGGGACGCTGCACCCGAAGGCCGACTACCCCTTCCTCGACCCGACCGACCCCGTACCGGACGCGGTCCTGCGACTCGACCCGGAGCTGCGGCTCCGCAGCCGGCTCGACGAGGCCGCCTGGCACGACGGCAGGCTCTGGCTGTCCGGCTGGGCGTTCGCCCGCCAGCTCGGCGCCGAGTCGCGCGGCAAGGCGCTCAAGTCGCTGATCCTGAAGGAGAAGGGCAGCCGCCGCACGGTGCTCGTGCCGGCGCGCAGCCACGTCGACCCGGAGGCCACCGTGGCCTCGGGCGCGGAGTTCCGGCACGCCGACTGGGCGGGCTTCGGCGCGCTGGTGAACCCCGCGCGGCTTCGCCACCGCGGCAAGTGGGTCGACGGCCTGTGGTGGGTACGGATCGCCGTCGCCGGCACGGGCGCCACGCCCCGGCGCGGCCCGCTCCACGGCTCGGGCACGGGCTCCGGGCAGGCGCCGCCCGCGCACTGGGTCACCGAGGACGTCCGCGTGGCCCCGCAGATCCAGGACGGCGAGCTGGCCATCCGCGTGGAAACGGCGCACGCCCGCGCGCTGGAGGTCCGCGCCGATGGCCCCGACCGTCTCCTCGTACGCGGCATCCTGCGCACGGCCCCGAAGGGCGAGGCCCGCCTGCGCATGCGCCACCGCGAGTCCGGCACGATCCTCACGACGCCCCTGGACCTCGACGCCCCCGTGCACGGCCGCGTCCCCTTCACGGCCCTCGTCGGCACGGCGACCCTGACGACCACCCGCGAAGACCACGAACGCCTGCGCCCGACCCAGGCGGAACGCTCGATAGGCCGCTGGGACATGTCGGTGGAGATCGTCGACGCCACCGGCGACGAGCCGAGGTCGACCCGCCTCGCCCTGATCCTGGACGACCGAGAAGGCTTCTCCGGCGCCCAGTTCCCCCACGCCGACCGCGCGGTCTACGCGCGCCGCAGCCCCGGCGGCTACCTCCAGCTCTGCGACCAGCCCGTCCAGCCCCTGGTCGACCGTGTCTCCGTACGCCCCGACGGCAGCGGCACCGTCACCCTCACCGGCAGCTACCCGGCGCAGGGCGTCCACGACCTGGAGCTGGTCCTCCGCCAGACCTGGTCGGGCCACGAGTACACGTTCCCGGCGAAGGCGGCGGACGGCCGGTTCGAGGCGAGCTTCGTCCCCGCCCCCACCCACCGCTACGCCGGCGAGACCCCGCTGCGCGCGGGCTTCTGGTGGCCGTCCATCCAGAAGCCGGACGGCTCCCGCACCGCCGTCCAGCTCGCCCCGCCCGTCCACGCCCACCTCCCCCTGGAGATCACGGCGCACGGCAAGCGCGTCGAGCTGCAAGCACGCCAGTACGACCAGCTGGCCCTGATGGCCCACTCCGAGCTGCGCCCCGACGAGCGCAGCCGCTACCGCCAGACCCGCCTGCGCACCGAGGCCTACCCGGCCGCCCGCCACGAGCCGCTGCGCGAGGCCGTCCTGTACGACGTCTTCGGCGGCCGCATGTACGGCGACTCCCCGCGCGCCATCCACGAGGAGATGGTCCGCCGCGGCCTGCCGGTCGAGCACCTGTGGGTCGTCAAGGACGGCCAGTGCGAGGTCCCGGCCACCGCGAGGGCGGTCCGCGTGCACAGCCCCGAGTACTACGAGGCGATGGCCCGCTCCCGCTACATCGTCGGCAACACGCACTTCCCGCGTTGGTTGGAGCGCCGCGAGGGCCAGCAGATCATCCAGACCTGGCACGGCACCCCGCTGAAGCGGATCGGCTTCGACTTCGACAACGAGCACTTCGCGAGCACCCAGTACCTCACGGACCTGGACCGCGAGCGCCACCAGTGGACGATGCTGCTCTCCCCCAACCGGTTCAGCACGCCGATCCTGCGCAGCGCGTTCCGCTTCGGCGGTGACGTGGACGGCGAGCTGCTGGAGGCGGGCTACCCCCGCAACGACGTACTGCTCGCCCCCGAGCACGCCGAGCACGCCGAGCACGCCGAGCGCGCCGACCGCGCCGACCGCGCCGCACGAGTGCGCCGGACCCTCGGCCTGCCCGACGGCAAGAAGGTCGTCCTGTACGCCCCGACCTGGCGCGAGGACAAGCAGCGCCACCGCGGCGGCTTCCTGCTGGACCTCCGTATCGACCTGGAGAAGGCCCGGCACGAGTTGGGCGACGACCACGTCCTCCTGGTCCGCCCGCACGCGCACATCGTGGAGCCGGTGCCGGGCGCGGGCGACGGCTTCGTGTGGGACGTGGCGGGCTACCCGGACATCATGGATCTGCTCCTGATCGCCGACGTCCTGGTCACCGACTACTCCTCGGTGATGTTCGACTTCGCCGTGACCGGCCGTCCGATGCTCTTCTTCACGTACGACCTGGAGCACTACCGCGACCGCCTGCGCGGCTTCTACTTCGACTTCGAGAAGCGCGCGCCGGGCCCGCTCGTGCCCACCTCCGACGAGCTGATCGCCGCGCTGAAGGGCCTCGACGCGACGAGCGGGCCGTACGAGAAGGCGTACGCCGAGTTCCGTGCCGAGTTCTGCGACCTGGACGACGGCCGGGCCGCGGCCCGCGTCGTCGACCGGATGCTCGCCCACCGAGGGAGGGCCACCGCATGAGCACGCACGAGGGGGGCACCGCGATGCCGAATCCGCAGCCGAATCCGCAGCCGGATCCGCAGCCTGGGCCTCAGTCGCCGGAGCTGAGCGTCATCGTCCACGGCCGCGACGTACAAGGCCATCTCGGCACCGGCCTGGACGCCCTCGCCGCGCAGGCCTCCCCCGGCGTCGAGGTGATCGTCGCCGCGGTGGGCGCCTCCGCGCAGGCTGTCGCCGCGGACCGCCCCGGCGTCACCGTCGTGCCGCTGCCCGACGGCACGGGCGACGGCGCGGCGCGCGCCGCGGGCGCCGAGCGGGCGGCCGGCCGGTGGCTGCACTTCGTCCCCAGCAAGGACACCGTGCCGACGGGCGCGCCCCGCACCGTCGCGGACCGCGTGGCCGAACTGCCGGACGGCGTGGACGTCCTCGTCGTCGACCACGTCCGCTCGACGTGGCGGCACCAGGGGATGCCGAGCCCCGACGGCAAGTACCTCGCCAAGCAGGGCCGCCGCGACCTGCCGCTCGCGGACTGCCCGGACCTGCTGCGGGTCACGCCGTTGCTGGGCGTCCGCGTGCTGCGGGCGGACTTCTGGCGGGCGCACGGCGAGCGGCTGGCCGGGGACGACGAGACGTACGCCGCGTACGCCGCGCCGCTCCTCGCGGACCGGATCGCCACGCTCGACCAAGTGGCCCTGAATGTAAGGGAGTTGCGGGCGCAGAGCCTGCCCTCGGGCCCACCCGAGGAGCGCTTCGCCATCATCGACCGCTACGAGTCGCTCCTCGCCCTGGCCGCCGACCTCGGCCTCCCTGCCGCACCCCGCGCCACCCTCTACGACGTGATGGTCGGCGACTGCCTGCGCGTGATCGCCCGCGAGCAGCTGCCCGACCCGGTGCGCAGGGAGTTCTTCCACCGCGCGTCGAAGGCCGCGGTCGCCTGGCGCCCCCCGGGCCACCAGCACCCGGGCGGCCTGGAAGGCATGCGGCGCCGCATCCTCGAAGAGGACGCGTACACGAAGTACCGCACGTTCCAGACAGCCAACCAGCAGCGGCGCAAGCTGAGGTCGGCGGTCGTCTCGCGCAAGCACAAGGTGGGCCTGAAGGTCCGCGACCTGCGCTACCGCAGGGAGCTGGAACGCCCCGTCGACCCGGACCTCGCCGTCTTCACGGCGTACTGGGACCGCGGCGTGGCCTGCAACCCCGCGGCCATCGCGGCGAAGCTCGCCGAACTCGCCCCGCACATCCACCCGGTGTGGGTCGTCTCGTCGGCGAACGTGCCGCTGCTGCCGCCCGGCACCGAGCACATCGTGCCCGGCACGCGCCGCTACTGGGAGGTGATGGCCCGCGCCAAGTACCTGGTGAACAACGTCAACTTCCCCAACGCGATCGTGAAGCGCCCCGACGCGATCCACGTCCAGACCCACCACGGCACGCCGCTGAAGCGCATGGGCCTGGACCAGCTCGACTACCCGGCGGCCTCCAAGGGCCTCAACTTCCACAATCTGCTGGCCCGCGTCGACAAGTGGGACTACAGCGTCTCGGCGAACGCCCACTCCACCCAGATGTGGGAGCGCGCGTACCCCTCGCACTACACCTCCCTCGACTACGGCTATCCGCGCAACGACGTCTTCTACGGCGCGACGGCCGCCGACATCCGCGCGATCCGCGAGAAGCTCGGCATCGCGCCCGGCAGACGGGCCATCCTCTACGCGCCCACCCACCGCGACTACGAAGCCGCCTGGACCCCGCGCCTGGACCTGGCGACGCTCGCCGACCGCCTCGGCGAGGACACCGTCCTCCTCGTCCGCGGCCACTACTTCTACGGCGGCGCCGCCTCACCGCTCGCGGGTCTGCGCAAGAGCGGCCGGGTCATCGACGTCTCGTCCTACGACCCGGTGGAGGACCTGTCGCTGGCGGCGGACGCACTGATCACGGACTACTCCTCGATCATGTTCGACTACGCCAACCTGGACCGCCCGATCGTCATCTACGCCGACGACTGGGAGACGTACGCGAAGACGCGCGGCGTCTACTTCGACCTGATGGCGCAGGCGCCGGGCCACGTGGCGCGCACACAGGAGGAGCTGACGGCCCTGCTCGCCTCCGACGCGTGGCGCGACGAATCGGCCGCCGAGGCGCGCGAGGCGTTCCGCCACCGCTTCTGCGAGTACGACGACGGGCGCGCCGCCGAGCGGGTCGTACGCCGCGTCTTCCTCGGCGAGAGCGAGGAGTCCCTGCCGCCCGTGACCCCGGTCGACGAGCGCACCCCGGCACCGACGCCCGAGGAGGCGACGACCCGATGACTCGGACCCCTGACGTGACGGTCACGGTGATCGTCTACAACGACGCGGACCGGCTGCCGCGCGCGGTGGCATCCCTGCGCCGCCAGACGCACGCGAACATCGAGATCGTCATCAGCGACGACCACTCGACGGACAACACCCCTGATGTCGCCCGGCAGTTGGCGGCCGGCGACGACCGCATCACGTACCTCCGCCTCCCCGAGAACAGCGGCGGCTGCAGCGCGCCGCGCAACCGCGCGCTGGACATCGCGCGCGCCCCGTACCTGATGTTCCTGGACAGCGACGACGAGCTCCCGGAGCGGGCGGTGGAGTTGCTCCTTGCGGCACACCGCGAGCGGGAGGTGGACTTCGCGATGGGAGCGGTGGAAAGGGTCCGCGTCGACACGGGCCGCACCTCGACCTGGATGCCGCACCTGGTGGCGGAGCGCCGCACGGTGGAAGGCATCGAGACGGAGCCGTCCCTGTTCTTCGAACACCTGTCGACGAGCAAGATGTACCGTCGCGCCTTCCTCGACGGGAACAACCTCCGCTTCCCGGAGGGCATCCACTACGAGGACCAGCTCTTCTCCGCGCAGGCGTACTGCCTGGCGAAGTCCTTCACGGTGATCCCCGACCCGGTCTACCGCTGGTACATAGCCCCGTACGAGGCGGCGGACTCGGCGTCGATCTCGAACCAGCGCCACAAGCTGACGAACGTCCGGGACCGCGTCCACGTCCAGCGCCTGATCGACGCGTTCCTGGTGTCGAGCGGCCACGCGGCGGTGCGGGAGGCCAAGGACTACAAGTTCCTGAAGCACGACTTCCGGATGTACGCGGGTGACCTCCCCTTCCGTGACGAGGAGTGGCTGACGGGCTTCGCGGACATCGTGAACCCGTACCTGGCGGAACTGTCCCCCGGCGCGTACGCCCGCCTCCCTCGCGCCGAGCGGGTGGTCCTCCAACTGGTCCGCGACAAGCGCCTGGCCCAGGCGCAGCTGGCGGCGCGGGGCCTCGGCCACGGGGTGGCGCCGCGCGAGACATCGATGGACGCGGAGGGCCGCGTGTACTGGGGCGGATACGTCCCGGAGACGGACCAGGCCCGCGCCGAACTGGACCTCTCCGACCAGGGGCTGGACTCGCGCCCCTTCCCCAGCGCGCAGTTCCGCCACGAGATCACGCGGGTGGAGCGGGGCCCCGGGGCCACGGTGACCCTGACCATCCGCACCTACGACCCGGGCCTGCGCCTCCCGGTGGGCCCGCAGATCGCCACGCTCCTCCTCGCCCCCGGCCGCCGCCGCATGAAGACCCCCTTCCGCCTGGACCCGGTCCGCCCCGGCGTCTTCGAAGGCACGGCCCACCTGGACCTGACGGCGGCCCCCCTCCCCCTCAACGGCTTCGAGGGCACCCGCCACCCGGTCCTGCAACTGACATCGGGCCCCCTCCGCAACACATCCCTGCTCCTGGCCCCACTGACGTTCCCGACCCTGCGGGCCCGCATCGACTACCACTCCGGCGCGACCCCGCACGAGGTCACGGTGGAACCGGAGGGCCGCGCCTCAGGCCGCCTCCAGCTGCGCTGGACCCCGGTGGGCGTCACGGCCAAGGTGATCCGCCCGCTGGCCCGCAAGGCCGCCACGAAAACGGGCTCCCGGGCCCGAAGGGCGGCCCGCTTGCTGGCGAGTGTGGCGCGCTGACGGGGAGGGGGGTGGCGGTCACCTCCAGCCGGCCCGGCCGTCACCCCTCAGCAGGCCTGCGCCCCGATCAGCGAGGTGCAGTGCGAGGGGCCCGGCCGGGAGGAGGAAGCGGCCGTCGGAGACGGCGCCGAGCGCGTCGGCCATGGTCCACCAGGACAGCTTGAAGTCCTGCTCCGACTCGGTCAGTTCCTGTGGCCCCGACGTCAGCCCCCGTGCCTCGTAGAGGTGTACGCGGGCCGCTGACCCCAGAGTGACGGCGTACGTTCCCAGAGGGCGCAACTGGGCGGCGGCGACCCCGGCCTCCTCACGGAGTTCCCGCCGCGCGCAACTCTCCGGGCTCTCCCCGTCCTCACGCCGACCGCCTGGCAGGAACAGGTATTCACCGCCGTGACGAGGAAAGTCGGCACTCAACAGCGCCACCAGACCTTCGTCGTCACGGGCCACCACTACCGCCGCGTCGCGGGCCTGACCGCGTCCGGGAACGTCGTCGCTCATGGCGCGCGAGCATAGCGGCGGGCTGCTTCACCGTACCCAGGCCGCGAAGGGCACGTTCATCACCACGGGGTGTGCGATTCCTCGTCCGTGGTAGCCGTCTTCTCCGTACGCGTCACCGTGGTCGGCGCACATGATGATCAGCCACTGTGACTTGGCGGTCAGGGTGGTGATCAGCAGGTCGAGGTGTTCGTCGACGTACGCGAGCGCGGCCTTTTGGGAAGCCTCGGTATCGGTGCTCTCGCCCACATAGTGACCGTGGGGTACGTGAGTGGCGGAGACGTTGAGGAACAGGAACAGGGGCCGTCCGGTGCGCGCGGCCTCGATGCTCAGCGCCTGTTCCACTTGGTGGCGGGTGGAGTCCGGCTCAGGCGAGCAGAACTCCGGTCGCCAGTGATCCTCGTCAAACATGTCCGGCAGCACGCCACCGAGCGGAGTCTCACGGGAGAAATAGGTGACACCGCCGATGCACACGGTGCGGTAGCCGTGCTGGCGGAGGCCGACGAGAAGGTTCGGGGCGTCGAACACGAACGTCTGCGGCGAAACCGCCTTGACCGCAGGCGGGCGGCACTCCCACAGGCGAGGCGGCTGCTCCGGTTGTGGCAGCTTGGGCAGGAATCCGGAGAAGAACGCCATGTGGGCGGGGAGGGTGAAGGTGCCGGGGGTCTGCCGACGTTCCCAGCCGCCCTGAGGCAGCAGGGCTGCGAGGCGAGGCGTGAGGTCTTCGTCGTAGGCGGCGCGGGCGACGTCGTAGCGCAGGGAGTCGAGAGTGACGAAAAGGATTCCGGTGCCGGAGCCGATGAGTTCCGCTGCGTCGATCACCGCTCGCCGCCCTCTGGCCGATAGGACTCCACACGGCCTCTCGCCTTCTCGTTCACGGGGATGGGTACGCGGTCCTCGGCGATCATTGCCCGGATCTTTTCCAGCCCGGCCTCGTCCACCAGCGATCGGCCCTGCCTGTCGTACAGGGCGATACGGAGATTCTCCGCCCCGGCCTCGGTAGTTGTGGTGACCAGAGCCCCAGGTACCTGGCCCAAGTCCTTCATCGCGACCAGCAACTCCCTCTCCTCAGCGGCACCGAGGTCGATGACGCGGCATGCGTAGTGCCGTGCGTTCACCGCACCACGGCTCAGGCGGTGTTGGAAGGCCTCGCTGGTGGCCTGCCGGTCGTGGGCGACCGCGATGCGGTCCGCCTCGGTGGCGACCACCAGGCAGGCGCCGATCCACCAGGTGACACCCATATGAATCTCACCGGGGAATCGGCCGTCGGCGCCGCCGTCCCGGATCACGGCAGCGGCGTTGATGGGTCTAATCACGGTGCTCCATGTGGGCGAGGATCCGCTCGGTGAGTTCATCCGGCGTACTGCCGTCGGTGTCCAGGACAACAGCGGTGGGGTCGGCAGCGGCCACTGACTCGAAGTTGCCCAGGAGACGGTCGAGGCGGCCGGATACGTTGAACAGCTCGGCGTCATCGGGAGTGAGTTCGCCGCACCTCGCTTTCGCCGCCATCCGGTCGCGCAAGGCCTGTTCGGAACAGCGGAGGTAGAAGGTGTGGTCCGGAGGCTCCAGATAGGGGCGAAACGGCTCTAGAAGCTCCGTCACCTCGGCCACCGCGACACCGTGCACTGCGCTGTGGCAGGCAATCACGGAGGAAATGTAGCGATCGGCCACGACCGGCCGGACCGCCCGGCACCGGCGTACGGAATCGGCGGCGTGCAGGACACCGGACAGATAGAACGCGAACTGGGGCAGTGCGTGCAGGCACCCGTTGACCAGCGGGCTCCATACGGAATGCGGAACGGGGAGAGTGTGCAGGCCGGAGGCACCAAGCCGGGCGGTCAGTAGTTCAGCGAGTGTCGACTTGCCGATCCCCGAGACTCCTTCTAGGACGAGGAAAGGCTCCTGCGGGCCGTCGTAGGCGATCGGCTCGTAGGCGGTCGGCAGGATCACAGCGTCCCCTCCGTGAAGGCCGTGATGTGCTCGGCGACAGTCTCCGCCAACCGGTCCGGGTCGGCCAGGAGCGGTGCGAGGTCCAGGCGCAGGTCATCGCGGAGCAGGCAGGGCTGGAGGCCCCCCGCGTGGTCGACGCGCAGGGCCCAGAACCCTTCGACGCACCTGGCCCGTACGGGGCAGGTACCGCACTGGCCGACGTGGTGGCGGCCCAGGTCGCGGTGGATCACATCGATCTCGACCCCTTCGACACGGAAGACCCGCCGCCCCTGCCCGACACCCACGATCTCGGTGTGCTCGTCGCTGGTGAGCGTGCGCAGATACGCGACGGTCTCGTCAGCCGGGACGGCGGAGACGGCCCGGCCCTGATTGAAGTCGGTCCCGACCAGTTCGATGAACTGCACTGGTAGACGTCGTTCAAGGGCGAAGTCGAGGATGGAGCGGACCTCGTGCGCGTTGTCCTTGAGGAGCAGGCAGTTCAGTTCGACCCGCTCGGAAATCTCCCGCGCCACCTCGATGCCGTCCAGCACGGTGGCGATGCCGAGACGAGTCCCGGCGATGGCGTGGAGGGATTCGTCGGAGAAGTAGTGCAACGACACCTTGACCTTGTCCAGCGGTGACCGGTGCAGCCACGCTCGGTGGGTACGTACGCGGGTGCCATTGGTGATCAGGGTGTAGGAGCCGTCGGGACCGGCGGGCCGGAGCCGTTCCAGAACCTGCCGGGTCAGCGGGGAGACCAAGGGTTCACCGCCCGTGAACAGAACCCGTTTGAGGCCGGCTTCCAACAGGGCGGTGATGATCGTGACGTAATGCGTGGCACGCAGGGCCCGCTCACGTGGTCGCTGTGTCCGATCCGCCCGCATGACGGGCGGCGGCACGTCCCCCTCGTTATGACAGAACCAGCAGGCGATGTTGCACTGCGGCCCGAGGGAGACCCGTAGCTGACCACGTAGAGCGGCGTAGTTGCGGAACGCGGTCCAGTCGACTTCGGCGAGGGCCGCTGGGGTGAGGGCGAGTGGAGCTTCCACGATTTCCCCTTCCGGTAGGCGTGGCCCGCCCGCCGAGGCGAGTAGACGAATGGGCCTGTATAGGGGGCGTGCTACATCCCCACAGCGATGTGAGGCGGGCGGGTACGCGGATGGTGCGCACGAGAAGAGGTTCAGGCCACGCTCACGAGCCGTCACCGACCGTCCGGCGCTCCTCCCGAGGCTTGGTGATCCGGAGTCCGTCAGGGTCGGCGGCGGGCCATTCCAGGCCTCCGGGGCCGCGCAGGATCAGTACTCCCTGGCGTACGTCGGTCACGACGGCCCGGCAGCCCCGCGCGTACTCCACCTCATCCCCCACTCCCGGCTCCCGCCCGGTGCTCACAGTGCCGCCTCGATCGCGTCCGGGGAGGTAGTCCACTCAAGACCGCCGGCCTCCGGCGCGAGCCACACCACGGGCGGCGTGTCCGGGATGCTGATGACCGGCCCGAGCGGGCCCTTGTCCACGTCGGGGGCGAACGCGCGGAAGACACCGACACGGTCGTCGTGTGCGTGATCGATGACCTTCTGGCCGATCAGTGGATGCGACCAGTGGCCCATACCGAGGGACTGACTCATGGCGGATGGAACTCCCTGCCGTGTCATGGGTATTCGTGCTGCTACGTTCAGTGACGATGCGGAAAGCGTGCCGCCGGGCCGGGCGCATCTCTACCGCCATCGCACCGTCACGTTTCACAGCCTCGGTTGACGGGGAAGCGCCATCGGACCGTCATCGGACCGTCAACTTCGGCCTGGCCGACAGGAATGACGAGTCGGCGGGTAGGCACAGATCTACCGTCTGCTCAGGCGCACCCGGACGGGGTCGGAGGTCACCATGCGCACACTGCTCCAGTTACTCACCGCTCAACGGGACTGGCAGTCCTACCCCACGTTCAAAGCACAGTTCGAACGGTCAGCGCGGGAATTGGCCGAGATCGAGGGAACCCCTCACCTCGCCAACCTCACCCCGTCCGAACGTACCTACGAACGCTGGTACTTGGGCGAGTCGAAGCCGGTCCCCGACGCACGCCGCGTCCTGGTCCACATGTTCGGCTACGCCATCGATGAACTCCTGGCGTCCCCGGTCCCGGGAGTTCATCACCCGGCAGCGGCACCTCGCGCTTGCCGATCACCCCGCACCGACCACATCAGCCCGGGAGCGGACGTCCACGAAATGGGAAGGCAGGCGGCGATGGCGGCGAGCAGGGCGCTGCGGTATGCGGTGATGGCGGAGACGAACTCGATCGGCCCGGAGACCTTCGGCCACATCCGGGACGAGGTGACGCGGCTCGGCGCGGCGTATCCCCGCGTCGCGCTCCACGAAATCCTCTCCGATCTGGTCGAAGTCCATGAACTGATCTTCCGACTCCTGGAATCCGGACGAGCCACTCCGGCACAAGGTGTCGACCTACAGCTCCTGGCATCCATGGCCTCCGGCATGCTCGCCAAGGCGTCCCATGACCTCTGCGACCCCAAGTCGGCGACGGTGCAGGCCCGCGCCGCCTACGTCTGTGCCGACCAGGCCGGACACAACGGCATGCGCGCCTGGGTGCGCGGCCTGCAGTCCCTCATCGCTTATTGGGCCGGACGCCCCGCCGACGCCGCCGCGTACGCGGCCCACGGCACCGCCGCCCTCACCGGCCAATCCGGCAGCGTCAGTGTGTGGCTCGCCGCTCTGGAAGCCCGGGCCCATGCAGTTCTCGGCGATCCGGAAAGAGTCCGCTCCGCGGTGCTGCGCGTGAACGATGCCCGACATGCCGCCGTCCGCGATGACCTCGATGGCATCGGCGGCATCCTTACGTTCCCCATGCCGCGCCAGGCGTATTACGTTGCCGAAGCCCAGGTTCTCCTCGGCGACAGCGGCGCGGAGGTGGAGCGGTCCGCGCAGGAAGCGGTGCAGGCTTACGCCTCCGCCCCCACCGTCGAGTGGGCGTTCGGTGACGCGGCCGGCGCCCACACGAACCTCGCCCTCGCCCGCATCGCACGCCGTGACCTCGAAGGCGCCACCGAGGCCATCCACCCCGTCCTCGATCTACCGCCCTCACAGCACAACCACGGCATCGTCGTATCCGCCCGCCGCGTCCATGAAGCCCTCTCTGCAAGCTCCCTGCGCGCAGAGAACCAAGCACGTGATCTACGGGCCCAACTGGAGCTGTTCACCGCTACTCCGACCCCCGCACTGCCCAGGTAGGGTCCGGCTCATGTATCCGGTCGAGCACACCAGCGCCCGCCTGCTCCTTCGGGAGATCGGCATTGATGACGTAGACGCGGTGCATGCCATCTACGGCAGCGCGGAGGCGACACAGCACCTGTCGTTCGAACCACGCACCCGCGACCAGGTGGGCCAGATCATCGCCCGCTCCATGGTCTCCGCCACCGCCGAGCCCCGGGACGAGTACTGCCTCGCCATCGACGAACGTAACAGCGGCGGTTTGATCGGCTACGCCCGCCTCGCTCTCGACCCGCACCAGCCGAAGGCGGCAACGATGGGCTTTGCTCTCCGCCCTTCGGCCTGGGGCATCGGCTACGGCACGGAGACCGTGCGTGCCGTCCTGGCCCTCGCCTTCAACACCCTTGGCCTGCACCGCGTATGGGCCGCCCGCGCCCCCCTGAACTCCGCCTCCCACAAGACGCTGCTCCGCGCCGGGATGCAGGAGGAGGGACGGATCAGACAGCACGTATTCGTACGCGGCGCCTGGCGTGACTCGATCACGTACTCGATCCTCGACGACGAATGGAACACCACCACGGGCCAGTGAGAAAGAGGACGAGTCGCCACGAGGACCGCCCGTAAGCGCATGCCCGACGGTTCATTCCACGAGGTCACAGAGCCCCGCAGAACCGCGACTGCAGTCAAGACTCAAGTACGTGCTCTCTATCTGGACCTGGCGGAGTGGGCAGCTGAGGATCCCGGCAAGTGGGCCGCTTGGGTCGCGCCCGCTCCCATCAGCGAAGCCGAATGTTCGACAAGGAAATCTGACCGGCAGCTCAAGGCACGCATGGATCAGCGAACTCGCGAGCGCCTGCCCGCCCTGCCGGCACTGGTGAAGACAGCCGATCGTTGTCTGAAGGAAGCTCGAATCCGCCTCGACGCGATGAACGCAGCTCCGCTCGGATCGTCGTTTACTGTTCTCGGCGATACGTTCACCCTCCCCCGCTCCAGCCGACGCGCCGATGGGCGCCCGAACATTGCCTGGGACAGCAAGGGAAACCGCCGCTGCCTTGCGGCCGAGGAACGCAACCTTTTCTGGGCTTGGGCAGCGATCGAGATCCTGCGACACACCGGCATTCGCATCGAGGAGCTGCTCGAGCTAGGCCATCACAGCATCATCAGTTACAAGCTTCCCGCTACCGGCCAAGTTGTGCCGCTCTTGCAGATCGCCCCGTCAAAGACAGACCAAGAGCGCCTACTCCTAGTCACGCCGGAATTGGCAGACGTTCTGAGTACAGTCGTATCTCGAGTTCGCACCTCTGACGGATCAGTCCCAGTCATCCCTAGCTACGACCACTACGAAAGGGTCTGGAACCCGCCACTGCCATTGCTGCTTCAAGAACGAATCAATGGCTACCCACGAGCACTGTCCGCACACTCGATCCGCCGAGGGCTCGAGCAGACCCTGCGCGCCTCAGGTTTGGTGGACAAGACGGGAAAGCCCCTCGTTTTCCAGCCCCATGATTTTCGCCGAATCTTCATCACTGACGCGATTCTCAACGGCTCGCCTCCACACATTGCTCAGGTCATTGCTGGTCACGACAACATTGGGACCACGATGGGCTACGCCGCGATCTATCCGCACGATGCGATCGAAGCACACCGGGCCTTCATCGCCCGACGGCGGGCACTGAGGCCCGTCCAGGAATACCGCACTGTGACGTCAGAGGAGTGGGACGAGTTCCTCGGACACTTCGAACGCCGAAAGCTTGCCCTGGGGGACTGTGGGCGCGCATATGGAACCGATTGTGCGCATGAGCATGCCTGCGTGCGCTGCCCCGTCCTAATCATTCATGCTTCCGAACGCCCACGGCTCGTCGAAATCCGCGACAACCTTGTTTCCCGAATCCTCGAGGCCGAAAGCGAAGGCTGGCTAGGTGAGGTCGAGGGCCTGCAAAGCAGTCTGAGTCACGCCAACGAGAAGCTTGCCCAACTCGACGCGCAGATTAATAGGAAGCAGGAGTCCGTCGACCTGGGAATTCCCGCCTTCCGGGAGATCGTTGCTCGCGCTACTGGGGTGGCCGCACCGCCAGAGCCTTCGTGACGAGCTTCATCCGTGCGGAGGATCTATTCAACCCCGGCCCAGGCCACCCTCTACGGGTGGCGGGCCAGCAAGTGAGTGTCGAGGAAGCCCCGCTCGGACGCCGGATCGTGGAGCAACCGAGCCACCGTGATGAGCCCGGCCTCGGCCAGCAACTCGGCAAACTGCTCCACCGGCCAGCTATACGCGGGCGCCACCTTGTGGTCGAAGGGGACTGGCTCCGGCTCCTCGGTTCCGAAGAAGGACACCAGGAGCAGGCCCCCAGGCGCCAGGACACGCACCTGCTCAGCGAGCAACGCGGGCAGTTCTTCAGGTGGGGTGTGGATCATCGAGTAGTGGGCCAGCACTCCGCCCAGCGCGTCGTCCTCGACCGGCAGAGCCTCCATTCGCGCTTCGTCGAACCGCAACATCGGTTGGGCCTGCCGGGCGTGGGCGACCATGGCCGGGGAGAGGTCGAACCCGAGGGCGTCCAAACCCAAGTCGTGCAACATGGCTGTCAGATGGCCGGGTCCACACCCGACGTCAGCTACTCGCAGGTTGCCCGTGCCACGCACGAGCTCGGCAAAGGTGCCGATCATGTTCCGCGCGAACGGCTGCGTCTCCAACTGATTAGCAAACATTGATGCATAGAGCTCGACGACCCCGTCGTAGGCCGCCCTGGTCTCGTCCTGGTGTTTTAGCACGGGCAGGAAACTAACACCTACGCCGTTCGCGACCGTTCTCCGGCCCATGACGGCCCTTCCCCTCGGGACTGATCGACCCGTCCACCTGATCACGGGACGCCCCGGTAGTTCGGAGAATGACGATGATCTGCGTGCTGAGCAGCATCCAGCACGGGAGCAATAGGTTGTAGTCGCCCGTCCCGTTGTGCCGCAGTAAGGACTCCGTCAGGGCATCGGGAAGCGGTCGGCCGATGACCTGCTCGGCCGCGGCGATGGCTGAGCGTTCCGCCGGGGGTTCGAGCGCGGCGAATGTCCTCGGAGCGTGCCAGGCCAGCCACGTCTCGATACGGGTCCAGGACTCGGGTATCGGGGTCGCCATGCGACGGATCATGCCAGTGGCCATCGAGGCGACGGGCCCAGTCACACGACCCACCGGCCCAGCAGCAGGCGGCGAGGCTGTCGGCCGGCGTGGTGCGGTGACAGTTCAGAGGCTCTTGACCATGACCGCGTACATCGGGGAGTCGGCGAACGGTTGCTGCTCGCCGACCCTGGCGTAGCCCCACGACTCATAGAATGCCTGCACCTTGGGGTGGGTCACGTCGACCAGGAGCACGGCGAGGTCTTCCGTGCGCTCCTTCTACAGCGCTTCGTGCAGGCGCCCGGAGATGCCGCGCTTGCGCCAGCGCGGGCGCACCATCACCTCGGACACGGCGTAGGTGGAGGAGTAGCCGTCCTTCGGCTGGTATCCGGTGGAGCGCCACCATTCGCGGCCGGGGGCGAGCGGGGCGCCGTAGGCGAAGCCGGTCGGGTCGTCTCCGTCGTACGCCACGACGCAGGTGAAGCCCGCCTTGCCCGACCAGTGGTCGACGAACCAAGGGAAGCGCTGGTTGAACGGGTCGTCCATGGCGTCGGCATAGGCATCGGCGTGTACGTCGATGAGCAACTCCCGGAAGCCGTCGGGGAGGTTTCCGTACTCGAAGTGCCGCAGGTCGATCACGCTCAGCTCCATTCGGTTCGCATACGGTCCGCCCAGTCGCGTGTGTAGGCGGTGGAGGGGGCCAAGGCGAAAAGGCCACGGTGGCCGAGGCGATGAAGGTGCGACGCCGCACAGGGTCCCCCTGCGGGTGGTGCATGGTGCGTGGTGCGCTGAACCCCAAGTGTTCGACAGGGCATCCGACCGGCCAATTCCTCCTGGGTGAGCCCGAGTTCGTCCATCCGGCTCTTGCGGATGACGCTCGCTCCCATGCCACCGACGGTAGACGGCCGGACATGACGGAACCAACCCCCAGGTAACGGGTACGCAAGGCCTTCCGGTTCGAGGCGGTCGGTGGGGCTCAGCCTTTCCTGTTCCCCGACGGCCGCCGGTCGTTGACTTGGTATCAGCCGTCGAGGACTGATCGCCCTTCCCTCGACGGCATGGAGGAGAGCCCGTCACGATGCCACCGTGGCGCGGGGCGGGCGGTCACCCCAGAAGGGATGTTCCTGTGACCACGACCTTGGCCAGTCCCACTGCGACCGGTGACCCCCGCTACACCGAGTGTCGGGTGATCCGCCGCAGGTCCCACGTTCCACGGATGGCGTGGTGCGTATCGGCGTCGCCGACAAGTGCAAGGACCGCCGAGATGGGAGACCCTGACGACGACTCCGAGGAGGGGCCGCGCGCTAGCCCCGCACCTCGTACAGCACCTGCCCCCTCGGCCCGGACCCCGCCACCCGCAGCGCGGGGTCGTCACGCCCCAGACCTCCGTCCCCCGGATACTCCACGATCCACCGCACCCCGTAGCGGTGCAGTATGTCCAGGCGCTCCCCGCGCGGCGTGCCCGAGGCGAAGTAGGCGCGCACCGCGTCCACTCGCCGCTCCTGGTCCGGCAGGAAGAAGTCCGGATAGCCGGGAGCGACCGTGTAGGGGCCGTAGGCCGGGATCTGGCGGGACGGGAAGGTCTTCGCCATCACCACGTCGCCGTAGTGGACCTGCGCCGCCAGCCAGTTGTAGCCGGGCCACGGCGGCTCGTACTTCGCGGCCACCGGCCCCGGCAGGACCGAACGCGGCACCACATAGCCCAGCGTTCCCGCCTGGGTCCACGCGCCCAGCAGCAGGGCCCCGCCGAGCAGGACGGCGCAGGCGCGGCGCACCGCCGGGCGTCCCGCCTCGAAGACCTCCAGCGCCGCCGCCACCTGCGCGGGGATCAGGGCCGCCGGCAGCACCCTCCCCCACGAGTAGTGGCCGGTCAGGCCGCCCGCCGCGAACATCGTCGCGCCGAGGGCGAAGAAGAGGACCAGAGGGTCACGGTGGTCCCTGCGCCAGCGCCACGCCAGAGCCGCGACGCCCAGCAGCGCAAGGCCGAAGTGCGGCAGCAGCCCCCGGTACAGCGAGCGGTGGATCTCCTCCAGGCCGCCGACCCCGAAGAGGTCGAAGAAGGAGTAGTACGGCCAGGCGGCGAGGATCAGCAGGCCGAGGGCCAGGCCGCCGGTCAGACGTACCAGCACCGCCCGCGTCGGCCACGGCCGCGCCCCCAGCACCATCGCGAGCGCCCCGAACGACGCCACGACCCCCGTGAACTGGTGGCTCAGGGCGATCACGGACCAGAGCGCGCCCAGGCCGACGAGAGCGAGCAGGCCCCCGCCCCGCAGGGACTTCCGCAGCAGCGCCCAGAAGTGGAAGGAGACGCCGAGTGCGAACGTACTCGGGTACGAGATCGTCAGCGCGAGTGAGTTCAGGCCGAGGAACCCGCTCCAGCTGAAGAGCCCCGGGCCCCAGAGCAGGAGCAGGCAGAGAAGGGCCAGCGGCGCCGCCCCCTTGCGCGTACTGAACGTACGTACGAAGTGTCGGACACCCGTCACCAGCAGCCCGAGACCGACCAGCGCGGCCACCCGCAGCACCACGAACGTGCCGAGCCCCGTCACCTTGGCCAGGCAGCCGAGCAACAGCATCCAGGGGGAGTAGTAGGGGCTCGGCGTGTCCGCGTCGACCAGCGGATTGCCGGGGCTCAGCAGGTCATGGCGCAGGCGTTCGATCGTCGCCGCGTGGATGCCGAGGTCGCCCGCCCAGGGCAGACGGACGATCACGCAGAGGAGCAGGACGAGGACGAGCAGGACAAGTAGGGGGAGGACCTGGGGTAGGCGAGAGCGCGGGGCCCGTATGACCCCCTTAGTGGCGACGCGCATCGTGCTGGAAGACCCACGTCCGGTAGACCAGGAAGCGGAACGCCGAGGCCAGGCCGATCGACAGTGCCTTGGCGAGGTTCGAGCCGAGCGGTCCGCTCATGTCCGCGCCGTGGTACGCCGCGTAGAACAGGAGGCTCTCCATCACGACGCCGATGCCGCTGAAGACGAAGAAGAGGGCGATCTGCCGCTTGGTGCGCGAGGCGCGGTCCCGGTACGCGAAGAAGCGGAAGCCGAGGTAGTTGGTACCCATGGCCACGCAGCTGGCCAGCACCGTCGACGTCATCGGGCCCGAACCCAGGCCGTGCAGGAGGAAGTTGAAGACGACGAGGTTGACGGCGACACCGCTGCCGCCGACCACGCCGAACTTCGCCAGCTCCAGGGAGAGCCTGCGCAGCCGCGCGGGGCCGGGGCCGGGTGAGGGGGCGGGCCTGGGCGTGGGCGCGGGCCCGGCGGATGGTGCCGGAGCGGGCGGGACGGAGGCGGCCGGCGGCGGCGCGTCCTTCAGGACGGGCGCCGTCATCCGCGCGCCCCCGAGCTGCCGAGCCCAGACCCAGACCCCGACCCCGAGTCACCGAGCCCAGTCTCCAGCCCCGCCCCTGGTCCCGACCCCGACCCTCTCGCGTCAGCACGCGACCCCGCCGCCCCCGCGCCGAGCCGCAGCTTCCACGGCATCACGATCGACTCCAGCTGCACCATCAGGTTCATCTTCGACTCGCCGACCGTCCGGTCCTCGAAGTGGATCGGCACCTCCATGACGCCGAAGCCGCGCCGCAGCGCCCGGTACTTCATCTCGACCTGGAAGCTGTAGCCCGCGCTGTCCACGGAGGCCAGGTCGATGGCGCGCAGGGCGTCCGCGCGCCAGAGGTTGAAGCCGCCGGTGATGTCGCGGACGCGGGTGCCGAGGATCGTGCCGGCGTAGGCGTTGGCCCAGCGGGAGAGCAGCTTGCGGTGGGCGCCCCAGGCGTCGGAGAGCGTGCCGCCCTGCACGTACCGGCTGCCGATGACGACACCCGCGTCCGTGGCGAGGGCGACGCCGAGCAGCTCGGCGACCTTCTCGGCGGGGTGGCTGCCGTCGGCGTCCATCTGAAGCACGTACCGCGCGCCCTCGGCGACGGCCCGCGTCATACCGGCCGCGTAGGCCCGGCCGAGGCCGTCCTTCTCGGTGCGGTGCAGGACGCTCATGCGGGCGCTGCCGTACCGCTCGGCGAAGCGTTCGGCGATGTCGCCGGTGCCGTCGGGGCTGGAGTCGTCGACGACGAGGAGCCGCAGGCCGGGCAGCGGCAGCGCCATCAGGGCCTCGGCCATGCCGGGCAGGTTCCCCGCTTCGTTGTACGTCGGCATCACGACGGTCAGCGCGGTGGCGGCCCAGGCTTCGGGCAGCCGCGCGGCGAGGTCGTCGGGGAGGTCGTCGGAGAGGTTCTCCGGGGTGTTCACAGTCACGGCTCAAGCCCTTCGGTGGTCCGCGGTCGATGGGTGGTCCGGTTCCCTGCGCTATGGATCTCGTACCTCCGTCAGACAATCTCACCCACCTTAGACCAAATGCCCGAATTGATGGGGTATGGCGAATCTCATCACCCATTCCGCGCCACGCAGGCAACCAATCAGGCCAAGGAAAGCTCCGCCCGCAGCCGTCTGAGGCGTCCCTACCTCCACGACCACCGAACGGCAACACGAGAACAGAAGATCCGCTACCGAAGACGCCGCGCCGCGCACCCGCGTTGCCCGGACACGCAGACGGGGGCGCCCCGAGCCACAAGGCCCGGGGCGCCCCCAGTCACGTACCGCGAAGAACCCCTACGGAAGAACCGCCTACGAATGCGTACGCAACAACGTCCGCATCGTCCGCATCGCCACCGACAGATTCGCCAGATCGAACGCGTCGGAACTGTGGATCTCCTCCAGCGTCGTCCGCGCGCGGCTCAGGATCGGCGCGTTCTTCTCCTCCCACGCCTTGAAGCGCTGCTCCGGCGTCGACTCGCCGTTGCCCGCCGCGAGGACGTCCGCCGTCAGCGCGGCGTGCGCCGCGTACAGGTCCTCGCGGATGGAGGCGCGCGCCATGGACTGCCAGCGGTCGGCCCGCGGCAGCTCGATGATGCGGTCCATGAGCTGGGTGATGCGCAGCCGGTCGGCGAGGTCGTAGTAGACCTCGGCGACGGCCATCGGCTCCTTGCCCACCCGGTCGGCGACCGCGACGATGTCGAGCGCCGGGAAGGCGGACGAGAAGCCCGCGACGCGCTGGGCGAGCGCGTCGGGAACGCCCGCGCCCGTCAGCTCGTCACAGATGCTCTGGTACCACTCCTGGTCCGAGCCGCGCAGCAGCTTCGGCAGCTCGCCCCAGACCTGGGCGACGCCCTCGCGGAAGAAGGCGATGGTCTCGGCCAGCTGGAGCGGCTGCGGCCGGTTGTTGAGCAGCCAGCGCGAGCCGCGCTCGACGAGGCGGCGCGAGTGCAGCCGTACGCGGGTCTGCACATCGGCGGCGACGACATTGTCGAGCGCCTCTACGGCGTCCCAGACCTCGCTCAGCCCGAAGATCTCCCGCGCGGCCAGCTGGGCCCGCACGATCTCTTCGAGCGAGGCGCCCGTCTCCTCCCGCAGCCGGTGCAGGAAGGTGGAACCGCCGGTGTTCACCGTGTCATTGACGAGTACGGTCGTGACGATCTCGCGGCGCAGCGCGTGCCCGTCGATCTGCTCCGGGAACCTCTCCCGCAGCGCCTTCGGGAAGTACGCGTGCAGCAGGCGCCGCAGGTAGGGGTCGTCGGGCAGCGTCGTCTGGATCAGCTCGTCGGCGGCCGTGATCTTCGTGTAGGCGAGGAGGACGGCCAGCTCGGGCTGGGACAGGCCGCGGCCGGAGTTGAGCAGTTCGCGGATCTGCCGGTCGTTGGGCAGGAACTCCAGGCCCCGGTCGAGGTGGCCCTGCTTGCCGAGCCGGCGCATGAAGCGCTGGTGGGCGTGGAGCAGGGACGGCGACTGGGTGAAAGCGTTGGCCAGCGCGGTGTTCTGCGCGTAGTTGTTGCGCAGCACCAGCTGACCGACCTCGTCGGTCATCTCGGCGAGCAGCTTGTTGCGCTGCTTGACCGTCATGTCGCCGTCCGTGACGACCGCGTTGAGCAGGATCTTGATGTTCACCTCGTGGTCGGAGGTGTCCACGCCCGCGCTGTTGTCGATGGCGTCCGTGTTGATGCGGCCACCGGCGCGCCCGAACTCGATGCGGCCCAGCTGGGTGAGGCCGAGGTTGCCGCCCTCGCCGACGACCTTGACGCGCAGGTCGGCGCCGTTGACGCGGATCGCGTCGTTCGCCTTGTCGCCGACGTCGGCGTTGGACTCCGCGGACGACTTGACGTACGTACCGATGCCGCCGTTCCACAGCAGGTCGACCGGCGCCTGGAGGATGGCCTTCATCAGGTCGGCCGGGGTCATCTTGGCGACGCCGGTCTCGATGCCGAGGGCCTCGCGGATATGGGCGTTGAGCTGGATCGCCTTGGCGGTACGGGGGAAGATCCCGCCGCCGGAGGAGAGCAGTCCCTTGTCGTAGTCGGCCCAGGAGGAGCGCGGCAGTTCGAACAGGCGGCGGCGCTCGGCGTAGGAGGTCGCGGCGTCCGGCTTCGGGTCGATGAAGATGTGCCGGTGGTCGAAGGCGGCGACCAGGCGGATGTGCTCGGAGAGCAGCATGCCGTTGCCGAACACATCACCGGACATGTCGCCGACGCCGACCACCGTGAAGTCCTCGGACTGGGTGTCGCAGCCCAGCTCCCGGAAGTGCCGCTTCACGGACTCCCAGGCGCCGCGGGCGGTGATGCCCATGCCCTTGTGGTCGTAACCGGCGGAGCCTCCGGAGGCGAACGCGTCGCCGAGCCAGAAGTCGTAGTCCTCCGCGACCTTGTTGGCGATGTCCGAGAACGTCGCCGTGCCCTTGTCGGCGGCGACCACGAGGTACGTGTCGTCCTCGTCGTGCCGGACGACGTCCGCCGGGGGCACGACCGCACCGGTGACGAGATTGTCGGTGATGTCGAGCAGCGCCGAGATGAACGTCTTGTAGCAGGCCACGCCCTCGGCGAGCCACGCGTCGCGGTCCTCCGAGGGGTCGGGCAGCTGCTTGGCGACGAAGCCGCCCTTGGCGCCGACGGGCACGATGACGGTGTTCTTCACCATCTGCGCCTTGACCAGGCCGAGGATCTCCGTACGGAAGTCCTCGCGCCGGTCGGACCAGCGCAGCCCGCCGCGCGCGACCTTGCCGAAGCGCAGGTGCACGCCCTCGACGCGGGGCGAGTACACCCAGATCTCGTACGCGGGTCGGGGCGCGGGCAGGTCGGGGATGGCCTGCGGGTCGAACTTCATGGAGACGTAGTGGTGCGGCTCGCCGCTCTCCGTCTTCTGGAAGAAGTTCGTCCGCAGGGTCGCCTTGATGACAGTGAGGAAGGACCGCAGGATCCGGTCCTCGTCGAGCGACGCGACCTGGTCGAGCGCTCCGTCCAGCTCCTCCAGGAGCCCGTCGGTCAGCTCGGTCCCGGCGCGCTGGTGGTCCGGCGACATCCGTGCCTCGAAGAGCGAGACGAGCAGCCGGGTGGTGTGGACGTTGTTGCGGAGGGTGTCCTCCATGTAGTCCTGGCTGAAGGTGGAACCGGCCTGGCGCAGGTACTTGGCGTAGGCCCGCAGGACCATCGCCTGACGCCAGTTGAGACCCGCGCGCAGCACCAGCGAGTTGAAGCCGTCGACCTCGGCCGCGCCGGTCCAGGCGGCGGCGAAGGCCTCCTGGAAGCGCTCGCGGCCGTCGTCGCCGAGGTAGTCGCCGTTGCCGTTCGGGGACTTGGGCATGCGCAGCCCGAAGTCGTAGATCCACGCGTGCGTACGGTCCGAGCAGCGCAGCTCGTACGGACGCTCGTCGGTGACCTCGACACCGAGGCGCTGCAGGACGGGCAGCACCGCGGAGAGGGAGACCTGCTCACCGGCACGGTAGATCTTGAAGCGGCGCTCGCCGGGCGCGGCGCCCACCGGCTCGTACAGGGAGAGCGCGAAGTCCCTGGGTCCCTGCGCGAGCTGCTCCAGGTGCTGGAGGTCGGCGACGGCGGCGCGCGGCGTGTGGTCGGCCTTGTACCCCTCGGGGAAGGCGGACCCGTACCGGCGCAGCAGCTCGGCGGCGCGCTCCTCACCGCACTCGGCGGTCAGCGCCTCGGCGAAGCCGTCGGCCCAGGAGCGGGCGGCGTCGACGAGCCGCCCCTCGATGCGTTCGATGTCGGCGTCGGAGAGGTCGGGGACCTCGGCGCCCTTCGGCACCCTGACCACGAAGTGGATGCGGGAGAGGATCGACTCGGTGTTCCAGGCGGTGAAGTCGACGCTGGCGCCGTTCAGCTCCTCCTTGAGGATGTCGATGATCCGCAGCCGGACGCCGGTGGTGTAGCGGTCGCGCGGCAGGTAGACGAGGGCGGAGTAGTAGCGGCCGTACTCGTCCTTGCGCAGGTAGAGCCGGAGCCGACGCCGCTCCTGGAGGTAGAGGACGCTCGTCACGATGGAGCGCAGCTCGTCGGCCGGGGTCTGGAACAGCTCGTCGCGCGGGTACGTCTCCAGGATCTGGAGCAGGTCGCGCCCGTCGTGGCTGTTGGCGGAGAACCCGGCGCCCTTCAGCACCTCCTGCACCTTGCGGCGGATGACCGGCACGCGCCGCACGGACTCGGTGTACGCGGCGGACGAGAAGAGCCCGAGGAAGCGCCGCTCGCCCACCACGTTGCCCGCGGCGTCGAACTTCTTCACGCCGACGTAGTCGAGGTAGCTGGGGCGGTGGACGGTCGCCCGGCTGTTGGCCTTCGTCAGGACGAGCAGCTTGTGCTCGCGGGCCTTGGCACGCGCGTCGGCGGGCAGCCGGTTGAAGGACGGGCTGACCGGGTGGTGGTCGTCGCCGTGCTGCGGGTCGGCGCGCAGGATGCCGAGGCCGGTGCCGGGCACGGCGGCCAGGGAGTCCTCGTCCGTGAGGTTGTACTCGCGGAAGCCCAGGAAGGTGAAGTGGTTGTCGGCGAGCCAGCGCAGCAGCTCGCGGGCCTCCTCCACCTCCTGGTCGCGCAGGTCGTCCGCGGTGGGCTCGGAGGGCAGCTCGTCGGCGATGCGCAGCGCGGCGTCGCGCATCTTCTCCCAGTCCTCGACGGTCTCGCGTACGTCGCTGAGGATCCGGAGCAGATCGGCGGTGATCTGCTTGAGGTCGGCGCGGTCGGTCTCGCGGTCCATCTCGACGTGGATCCACGACTCCACGAGCGCGTCGTGCGGCCGCTCGGCGCCCGCCTCGCCGGGCAGCACCTCCAGGAGCTTGCCGGTCAGGTCACGGCGCACGATGACCTGGGGGTGGATCACCACATGGATGCCGCGGCCCTGGCGGGAGAGCTCGTTGGTGACGGAGTCGACGAGGAAGGGCATGTCGTCGGTGACGACCTCGACGACGGAGTGGCTGCACGTCCAGCCGTTCTCCTCGACCGTCGGGGTGTGGACCCGCACGTTGGCCGTGCCCTGGGGGCGGTTCTCGGCGAGCCGGTAGTGGGAGAAGGCGGCACCGAAGACGTCGACCGGGTCGCGGTCGGCCAGATCCTCGGGGGCGGTGTGCAGGTAGTAGCGCTGGAGGAACGCGAGAGCCATGTCCTGATCCGGCGTGGCCTCGCTCGTCGTCCCGGTCGGTGCACCGCTCGGTAGGCGCCCCCCGACCGGGCTGTTCTCAGCTACCCGGGCGGCCCGCGCGAGCAGCTCGGTCTTGGCTTCGTCCAGCTTGGTCTGCATTGTCCTCTGACTCCTGCCGCGCGCCATTGCGCGACGTAGAAGGAAGTGATGTGACGTAACGCCGCAGCCCGGGGTCTCCGGCCGGAATCGACGTTATGCCGCGGTGCGGGAAGAGCGGTCGGCTTTCCGCCATTTTCAGCGGTTCCACCGACAGATGCAGCGGATGTGCTGACAGATGCGGCTGTTCCGCTGACAGATGGCCTGCTCGGCCCGATCGTCCGCACCGCGAAGAGGCGTCAGCGAGGGCCCGGGCACGGATGTCCTCCGTGTTTCCCGGGCGCAGGGCGGAGGCACCGATGCCTCCGCGGGATATCGCGCTGATCACGGGTCAAGGCTATCGCCCCGGACCCGGGAACCGTCATGAGCCGTATGTGTACAAAAGCAGGGGCAGAACCTGGACAGTCTGCACAGTGCGGCTGGGGCGCGGCCCTGCTGTCGGCCCTCTTGGCAAACCGGACGCGGGGATGCACGTTGAGCGGGACGGACAACGGACACGCACGACGGACACGCACGACGGACAGCGGACATCCGTGACGGACTCGGGAAGCGAGCACCGATGGCAGCCAAGATCCTGATAGTGACCGGCGACGCGGCGGAGTCGCTGGAGGTCCTGTACCCCTACCAACGACTGCGCGAGGAAGGGTACGACGTCCACATCGCCGCCCCGGCCCGCAAGAAGCTGCGGTTCGTGGTGCACGACTTCGAGCCGGGCTTCGACACGTACACGGAGAAGCCGGGCTACACCTGGCCCGCGGACCTGGCCTTCGCCGAAGTGGAGCCCGGTCAGTACGTCGCCCTGGTGATCCCGGGCGGCCGGGCCCCGGAGTACCTGCGCAACGACCCGGAGCTCCGCAAGATCCTCAAGTCCTTCTTCGACGCGGACAAGCCGGTCGCGCAGATCTGCCACGGCCCGCTCCTGACGGCGGCGATCGGCGGCCTCACCGGGCGCAGGGTCACGGCGTACCCGGCCCTGGAGATGGACATGCAGGCGGCGGGCGCGACCTTCCAGGACGCGGAGGCGGTGGTCGACGGCACGCTGGTCTCGGCCAGGGCGTGGCCGGATCACTCGGGGTGGATGAGGGAGTTCCTGACGGTACTGAGGGCGAAGGCGCCGGTGACGTGAGGGACGGCGTACGCGTGCGCCTGCGGTAGCCGACACCCTCGGGAGCCGTACGCACACCCGTCCCACATCGGTATGCCGATCCTCGTGGATACCGATACCGATACCGGGAGACGGACGCGGACGGCAGTCCCTCCTGCGCCGCCTCACGGGGAGGCCGCGGGAACGGGCGGCGGGGTGCCGGCGGTCCGGCGCTCGGGGTCCCGCGGCGCCGACAGCTCGGCCGGCCGGACCCCGTCGGAAACCGATCCCGAGCCCCGCGGGTCAACTCGCCGGGCAGCCGCCCGCCCCGCCGCCGCCCGAAGCCGGAGCCCGTCGCGCCACCGCCCCTGTCACGTCGTCCGGCAGCAGGCGGAACGCCTCAGGCAGCGAACCGCTCCGCGACGACCACGGCCTCAGGCAGCGAACCGCTCCGCCACGACCACGGCCTCCGCCAGACTGTCCACGACGGGCACCCCGGCCGCCTCCAGACTCCCCCGGCTGTGCGAGCCCCCGGTGTAGAGCACGGCCCGCGCGCCCACGTGCGCGGCGGCGACCGCGTCATCGACGGCGTCCCCGATCACGACGACCCGCTCGGCAGCGGCGACGACGCCCTCCAGCGCGGCGAGGTGCCGCACCATCCGCTCGGCCTTGCCAGCATGCGAGTCGTCGGTGCGCCCGTCGATCCGCACGAAGTGCTCCTGGATTCCGTGCCGGCGCACGATCGGCACCAGACGCTCATGCGGAGCCAGCGACAACAACGACTGCGTACGCCCGTCAGCGCGCCGCTCGGCCAGCAGCTGAGCGGCGCCTTCGGTGAGCCCGCACCCCTCGGCCCGGGCCCAGTAGTGCCGGTGGAAGACGGCATCCATGACCCGCCACTCGCTCTCACTCGGCAGCCGCCCCATCAGCCGCTCGTAGAACTGCGGAATCGGCACGCAGTACAGCTCGCGATACCGCTCCAGCGTGATCGGCTCGAGCCCGATCTCCGCGAAGGAGGCGTTGGTCGCCTCGATCACCGCATGAATGTCATGCAGGAGCGTCCCATTCCAGTCCCAGACAATATGCGCCCCGCGCAATCTCCCCATCCCCAAAACCTACCCTTCCCGCCGCGAAGCGGCGGTCCAGCGCCGCCGGACCGGCGGCGCACCCCGCACACGACCGAAGGGACGACGGCTCCCAAAGACACACCCCACCACCACCAAGTCCCACCAAGTCCCACCAAGCCCCTACCCGATCAGCCCAGGAATCTCCTGCGTAGCGAACCAGAGCAGCTCATGATCCTCGGCCCCGTCCACCACGAACCGCGCATCGGCATCGCCCTGATCCGCCGCCCCCAACGCCGAGACCGCCGCCCCCACGTCCCCTTCCGCATCCCCCGCGTCCACATGCACGGCCGCCGCCACCTTCCCCAAGGAAAGCCCCGCAGGGATCCGCACCTCCCCGAGCGCCCCCTCATCGGGCCCCCGGTCGGAATCGGCGACGGTCACCACGGCCGTCCCGTCCGGCACGTCGGCCGCGAGGACGACCCGCCGCCGCGCCGCCCCCGGCTCCCCCGCCAGCATCCGCAGCGACGCCAGCGCCGCCCGGTTCAGCGCCGCGTACTCGAGCTCCTCGATGTCATCGGAGACGTACCACTCCCGCAGAGCCGGAGTCACGGCGTAAGCGACCAGCGGCCCGGGTCCCAGCTCGCCCGCCTCGTACGCCTCGGCGAGCCGGGGCAGGGTCAGAGGAACGTAGACGCGCATGGCTGACCGCTTTCGTTCGTGTCCGTTCGAAGACGGACCTTCATGGCCGTAGAAGACCTTCAGGATACGTGCGGGAGTCCCCGATCGAGCTCAGCCCACCGCCCATGGAGCCGTCCACACCCGTCCGCGGATTCACCCCCCACTCCCCAGACGGCACGGCACTCCCAGCCCCTCCGAGACCCCTGATAGGTGAACCGCCGCCGCCTCGCCCACCCCGCCCGCAGCCCCTTGCGCACCTCGCCCCCACCCCCGTACAAGATCCCCAACACAAAAAGTTACTCCCCGGTAAAACGGAGGCACCTCATGCGCAAGGTAATGACAAGGCCCCGCCCCCGCCTCTCGGCAACGCGCCCCTCAGCGACCCGCCCGCCCACAGGCCGCCCACCCACCCGCAAAGACTCCCGTCGCCCCACGGACCGCTCCCCGGCCCACCCAAGGACGACCAGGACGATCCCGGCCCAGCCACCCCCACACCCCACGGAGCTCTTCGCCGAACGCCTCCTCCTGGTCCTCAGCGGCCAACGCCCCCTGTACTGGGTGGCCCGGCACATCGCCAACACCGCGTACGACGAACTGGCGCGCCTGGCAGAGCTCAGCCCCCTCTGCACGGACGGCCACCGCCCCACGATCCACCGCATCGGCCACTACCAGCCGCACCCCGAGGCATACGAGGTCTTCGCCCGCATCGCGACGGGCCCGAGACTGCGCGCACTGGCGTTCCGCCTGGCCCTGGGGGCAGACCGGAAGTGGCGCTGCACAGCAGTGGAAATGGAGAAGACCTGACCGAGAGAACCCAAGCCAAAAGGGCCGGGGGAAACCCCCGGCCCCTCTCGATCAGGCCACAGAACGAGGCTCAGCGAGCCAACCGCCCCGTCACAGCGACGGCGTCAGCGCAACGTCACTTCTTGCGCCGCCGCCCGCCCTTCTGCGCCTTACGCCGCTCCGCCCGAGTCATGCCGTCCGCCTCGGACCGCACACCCGCGCCATCCGTGGCGAAGTCACCCTCGTCGACGCCGCCCTCGGCGTTGGGCGCCTGGAAGTGCAGCCGGTCCGGCCGCTGCGGAGCCTCAAGCCCCTTGGCCCGGATCTCCGGCCGCGCCGGAGATCCGCCACCCGCACCGGCCGGAACCGCGTCCTGCACGCCGTCCTTGGTCAGCGAGGCCGCACGCGCCCCGTCCTCGACCGGAACCTCCTCGACCTGCTGCTCGACCTGGACCTCCAGGTTGAACAGGTAGCCGACGGACTCCTCCTTGATGCCGTCCATCATGGCGTTGAACATGTCGAAGCCCTCACGCTGGTACTCGACCAGCGGGTCCTTCTGCGCCATGGCGCGGAGGCCGATGCCCTCCTGGAGGTAGTCCATCTCGTAGAGGTGCTCACGCCACTTGCGGTCGAGCACCGACAGGACGACCCGCCGCTCCAGCTCACGCATGATGTCGGAGCCGAGCTGCTCCTCACGCGCCGCGTACTGCTGGTGGATGTCGTCCTTGATGGACTCGGAGATGAACTCGGCGGTGAGACCCGCGCGGTCGCCCGCCGCGTCCTCCAGCTCCTCGACGGTGACCGCGACCGGGTAGAGCTGCTTGAAGGCGCTCCACAGCCGGTCCAGGTCCCACTCCTCGGCGAAGCCCTCGGCGGTCTCGGCGGCGATGTACGCGTCGATGGTGTCATCCATGAAGTGCGCGATCTGCTCGTGCAGATCCTCACCCTTCAGGACGCGGCGACGCTCTCCGTAGATGACCTCGCGCTGGCGGTTGAGGACCTCGTCGTACTTGAGGACGTTCTTACGGGTCTCGAAGTTCTGCTGCTCGACCTGCGACTGGGCGGAGGCGATGGCGC
Source organism: Streptomyces sp. NPDC003379 (assembly GCF_053589195.1). NCBI lineage: Bacteria > Bacillati > Actinomycetota > Actinomycetes > Kitasatosporales > Streptomycetaceae > Streptomyces > Streptomyces sp. NPDC003379. The sequence continues at coordinate 296,854 of NZ_JBSFRK010000002.1, forward strand.
GCGTCACCATCTTGTTCTCGATCGGCACGTCGTCGGGGACGTTGGCCATCGACATGACCCGCTCGACCATCTGCGCCTTGAACAGGCGCATCAGGTCATCGCCCAGCGAGAGGTAGAACCGCGACTCACCGGGGTCGCCCTGACGTCCCGAACGGCCACGCAGCTGGTTGTCGATACGACGCGACTCGTGCCGTTCCGTTCCGAGGACGTAGAGGCCGCCCAGCTCCTTGACCTCTTCGAACTCCGCCTTGACGGCCCGCTCGGCCTTCTCCAGGGCGGCGGGCAGCGCGGCGGCCCACTCCTCGACGTGCTCGTCGGGGTCGAGGCCGCGCTGGCGCAGCTCCGCCTCGGCGAGGTCGTCGGGGTTGCCGCCGAGCTTGATGTCGGTGCCTCGGCCGGCCATGTTCGTGGCGACGGTGACGGCGCCCTTGCGGCCGGCCTGGGCGATGATCGGCGCCTCACGGTCGTGCTGCTTGGCGTTCAGCACTTCGTGCTGGACGCCTCGCTTCGACAGCTGCTGCGAGAGGTACTCCGACTTCTCCACGGAAGTGGTGCCGACCAGGATCGGCTGCCCCTTCTCGTGCTTCTCCGCGATGTCGTCGACGACGGCGGCGAACTTCGCGACCTCGGTGCGGTAGATCAGGTCGGACTGGTCGGCGCGGACCATCGGCCGGTTCGTCGGGATCGGCACGACGCCCAGCTTGTAGATCTGGTGGAACTCGGCGGCCTCGGTCATCGCCGTACCGGTCATGCCGGAGAGGCCGCTGTCGTAGCCCTCGCGCTTGTAGAGGCGGAAGAAGTTCTGGAGGGTGATGGTCGCAAGGGTCTGGTTCTCGTCCTTGATGTCCACCCCTTCCTTCGCCTCGATCGCCTGGTGCATGCCCTCGTTGTAGCGGCGGCCGGCGAGGATACGGCCGGTGTGCTCGTCGACGATCATGACTTCGCCGTCGATGACGACGTAGTCCTTGTCGTTCTTGAAGAGTTCCTTGGCCTTGATGGCGTTGTTGAGGTAACCCACCAGAGGCGTGTTCACCGACTCGTAGAGGTTGTCGATGCCGAGCCAGTCCTCGACCTTGCTCACGCCGGACTCGTGGATGGCGACGGTGCGCTTCTTCTCGTCGACCTCGTAGTCCCCGGTCTCCTCGATGCCCTTGAGGGGGTTGCCGGGCTCACCCCTGGTGAGGCGGGTGACCAGCTTGGCGAAGTCGCCGTACCACTTGGTGGCCTGGTCGGCGGGGCCGGAGATGATCAGCGGCGTACGGGCCTCGTCGACGAGGATCGAGTCGACCTCGTCGACGATCGCGAAGTTGTGGCCGCGCTGCACCAGCTCGTCCTGCGACCACGCCATGTTGTCGCGGAGGTAGTCGAAGCCGAATTCGTTGTTCGTGCCGTACGTGATGTCACAGCTGTACTGCTCGCGGCGCTGGGCCGGCGTCATATTGGCGAGGATGCAGCCGACGCTCAGGCCCAGGAACTTATGGACGCGACCCATCATGTCGGAGTCGCGCTCGGCCAGGTAGTCGTTGACCGTGATGATGTGGACGCCCTTGCCGGACAGGGCGTTCAGATACGCGGGAAGCGTGCCGACGAGGGTCTTGCCCTCACCGGTCTTCATCTCCGCGACATAGCCCATGTGCAGCGCGGCGCCGCCCATCATCTGGACGTCGTAGTGGCGCTGGCCCAGGACGCGCTTGGCGGCCTCACGGACCGTCGCGAAGGCCTCGGGCAGGAGGTCGTCGAGGGTCTCGCCGTCGGCGTAACGCTCCTTGTACTCCTGGGTCAGCGCGCGCAGCTCGGCGTCGGAGAGGCTGACGAAGTCCTCTTCGATGGAGTTGACCTGGTCCGCGATGCGGTGCAGCTTGCGCAGGATCTTGCCTTCGCCTGCACGCATGATCTTCGAGAGGACGGACACGGGGGTTGGTCTCCTTGCCGGTCGGGCCTGGCATGGTCGGTTTTACTCGTCGGGCAACGGCCATCGTATGCGAGGACCCGGCCGCCCCGGGAGGTGTGCCATGAGGTCAACGGGCGAGGGGCGCCGAAGGTGCCGGGTCGCGCTCATGAGTGCCTCGCGAGTGGTTCTCGAAAGTGCCTCGCGAGTGGCGCTCGAAAGCGCCTTGCGAGTGGTGCTCGCCAAGGACGGCGAAAAACACTGGCTCCCAGGACAACGCCCCCGCATCATCGCTTGATGGAGCCCGTCACACTCACCACCGAACGTCTGACCCTGCGCGTCTTCGCCCCGGAGGACATCGACGAGGTCCACGAGGCCTGCCAGGACCCCGAGATCCAGCGCTGGACCACGATTCCCTCGCCGTACGCGCGCGTGGACGCCGAGAACTTCGTCCACCGCATGGTCCCGGACGGCTGGCGGGGCGACCAGGAGTACACCTTCGCCGTACGCCCCAGGGAAGGCGGCCCGCTGATCGCCGCCGCCAGCCTGCACCACCCGCGGTCGGGCACCTGGGAGGTCGGCTTCTGGACGGCCAAGGAGCACCGCGGCCGCGGCTACATGACGGAGACCGTGCTCGGCCTCGCCCGCTGGGCCTTCACCGCTCTGCGCTGCCCGCGTCTCGAGTGGCGCGCGGAGGTCGGCAACACCGGGTCGCGGGCGGTCGTGGAGAAGGCCGGTTTCACCGTCGAGGGCGTGCTCCGCGCGGGCCTGCTGAACAAGGGCACGCTCCGGGACGGCTGGGTGGGCGCCCTGCTCCCCTCGGATCTCGGCATGCCGTCGTCGCTGCCGTACCTGCCCGCGAAGACCTGAGGCCGTGGGACAGCCCACCCGACTGTCAGTGCCGCCGCCTATCGTTTCGACCATGACGAGCCTGCCGCGCCCCGCCATCGAACTCTCCGCCGACGAGGCCCGCCGCATCGCGCTGCGCGCCCAGGGCTTCCTGGGGGCGCCGGACCGCAAGTCCGGGGTGCGGGGCGTGCTGCGCCACCTCGGCGCGGTCCAGCTCGACACGATCTCGGTCCTGGCCCGCTCTCACGAACTCGTTCCGTACGCCCGCCTGGGCGCCGTCGGCCGCGACACCGTCGAAGCGGCGTACTGGACGCAGACCCACGCGTTCGAGTACTGGTCGCACGCCGCGTGCGTCCTCCCCGTCGAGGAGTGGCCGCACTTCGCCTTCCGCCGCCGCGCCTACCGCTCCCGCCCGCAGTGGCACCACGACCTGCCCGACGGCGCGTACGACCAGGTCATCAAGCAGCTGCGCGCCGAAGGCCCGCTGACCGCCACGGAGTTGGGCGGCGCGAAGAACAAGGGCGAGTGGTGGGACTGGTCCGAGTCGAAGATCGCCGTTGAGCGCGCGCTGATGTACGGCGAGGTGGTGTGCACGGAGCGCCGCTCCTGGAAGCGGGTGTACGACCTGGCGGAGCGCGCCATCCCGGACGAGCTGCTCCACGACGACCTGGGCGACGCGGAGTGCGTGCGCCGCCTGGTGCGCCTGGCCGGTGAGGCGCTGGGCGTCGGCACGCGGGCGGACATCGCCGACTATCACCGCCTGAAGGGCGAGCAGTTCGACGCGGTGATCGCGGACTCGGGTCTGGTGCCGGTGGCGGTCCAGGGCTGGGACAAGCCCGCCTGGGCGGCCCCCGAGGCCCTCCGGACGGCGCCCCGCGGCCGGCACCGCACGACGCTGCTGTCCCCCTTCGACTCCCTGATCTGGGAGCGGGCGCGCACGGAGCGGATCTTCGGCTTCACCCACCGCCTCGAGGCGTACGTCCCCAAGCCCAAGCGGATACACGGCTATTTCGCGATGCCGCTGCTCGCGGGCGGCAAGCTCCTCGGCCGGGTCGACCCCGCGCGCGAGGGCCGCACGCTGGTGGCCAAGCAGGTTTCCCTCGACACCCCGAAGGCGGTCGAGCCGATGGCCCAGGCACTCCTGGAGGCGGCGTCCTGGGTCGGCTGCGATTCCATACGGGTGGAGCGGGTGAACCGCCCGGAGCTCGCGGTGCCGCTGATCGCCGCGGTCGGCTAGCGGATCTCCAGGATCTTCTCCCGCATCGCGTAGACCACGGCCTCCATTCTGGAATGCAGCTGCAATTTCTCCAGGATGTTGCGCACGTGGTTCTTCACGGTGTTCTCGGAGATGAACAGCTCCTTGGCGATGTCGCGGTTGTTCATCCCGGTGGCGACCAGCTTCAGCACTTCCAGTTCGCGGTCGGTCAGCCGGGGCGCGGGCACGAGTCTGCGCTCGTCGGTGCGCTGGATCATCGACTTGAACTCCGTGAGCAGCTTCGATGCCATCGAGGGGCTGATCTGCGACTGCCCGTCGGCCACCGCGCGGATCGCGGTGGCGACCTCGTCGGTGGAGATCTCCTTGAGGAGATAGCCGGTGGCGCCCGCCTTGATCGCTTCGTAGAGGTCGGCCTCCTCGTCGCTGATCGTCAGCATGATGATCTTGGCGCTCGGCGCCACCTCCTTGATGGAGGTGCACGCCTCGATGCCGCCGCGTTTGGGCATGCGTACGTCCATGAGCACGATGTCGGGCAGCAGATCGGCGGCCTTGTCCACCGCCTCGGCGCCGTCGCCCGCCTCGCCGACGACCTGGATGTCCTCCTCGGCGGCGAGGACGATCTCCAGGCCGCGACGGAAGAGGGCGTGGTCGTCCACCACGAGGACCCGGATGGGCTCCTTGCGCGGGGCGCCGGCGTCCGTGCCGATGCCGATGCCGTCCGCGGCATCCCCGTGACGCATCGGTCCGAAGCTGTCCGCCATCGTTCCTCCCCCATGAAGGCCGTGGCCTGTTGTGCCTCTGCTGCGCCAACCCGAGGCGGCAGCACGCCGGTTGGCCGGCCCGCCCATGATTTCATGCCCGGCGCCGGTGCGGTGCGCGCACTGGTCGCACGATGGTGCCCCTGGGGTCGCACACACGCTCCAGGGGCACCACGACGGCGGTCAGGGGAGCGGCGGTTCAGCCGCCGAGAGCCCCGCCCGCACCGGCCGTCTCGGCGTTGGCGACCATGGGGTCGGTGTTGAGGCGGATGACGCCGTAGTCATAGGCGTGCCGCCGGTAGACGACGCTGGGTTCCTTGGATTCGGAGTCGACGAACAAATAGAAGTCGTGTCCGACCAGTTCCATCTCGTAGAGGGCCTGGTCGAGCGACATGGGTGCCGCGACGTGTGTCTTCTCGCGGACCACGAGAGGGCCTTCGCCCTGGATCTCCAGCGAGCCGATCCTCTTGACCGGCACGCCGTCCGGCTCTTCGTCGCGTGCGATGCTGCCGTCCCCGTTGAGGTACGCCGCGTCCGGCACCCGCTCCGCGACTTCGGCGGCGGAGAGCCTGCCGCTGCCGCGCCGGTTGTGGCGCTTTTCGTGCTGCTTGCGCAGCCGGGCGTCGAGCTTGGCCGTGGCCAGGTCGAGCGCCGCGTACGGATCGGCTGCCGCGGCTTCCGCGCGGATCACGGGTCCGCGCCCGCGGAGGGTGATCTCCACGCGGTCGGAACGGTCGGCCTGACGCGGGTTGGTTTCCTTGGACACCTCGACGTCGAGGCTGATCACCTTGCCGTCGAGCTTCTGGATCTTGTCCAGCTTCAGCTTCTCGGCCACGTGCTTGCGGAACCGCTCGGGCACCTCGGTCTTGCGGCCCTTGACGACGATGTCCACGCAGAACTCCGTTCCCGGATCGCTCCGCTTCGGCGGCGGAGCTTCTCCCTTTTGCACCAGACCCCGGTGACACCCGGAGCCTCGGACTCGGTGACTTCCACCTCCTCCTCCCCCGCGGGCAAGATCTCCACCCCACCGGCCCGGGTGATTGCGGAAAACCCATGGACCGGCATTCCGATATGCGAGGCGCGGCGTTCGCCATTCCTCACAACCGAACATATCTCGCCCGGACGGATGTCGTCACCCTCTACTGCCACGTACCTCCATTCAGGTGTAACAACCCTCTCATCACCTGCAACGACGCACGTTCTCCATCAGTTCCGGTTTATTCCGAAAGAATCCGGTGACGCGGCGACAACGGCCGCGCTGATCGTGTTCCCGCCGCTCTCTTCCGTGTGCAGTTCACGTAATGCGCGCGCGGCCTCCGCCAATGAGGCGCCCGTGGTCATCAGGTCGTCCACGACCACGATCCGGCCCACGCCCGCGAGCAGTCGGCCGCCCCCGGCGGTCACCTCCAGGGCGTCCGCCAGATTGGCCTGCCGCTCCCGGGAGCCGAGCCCCGACTGGTCGGCCACCGCACGCCGTTGACGCAGCACCGCGAGCACCCGGGCCGGGATTCCCGCCCGCCGCAGCTCACCCGCCGCGGCGAGCGCGATCCGCCGCGCCGGGTCATGGCCACGCGCCCGCACCGAGGCACGCGCCGACGGCACAGGGACGAGCGACAACGGCACCGTGCGCCCCTGTGAACCGCCGTGGGTGCCGCCTACCCACGATCGCTCGCCCGTATCACCCCGACCCCACGTTTCGGCCCGCAGACAGCCGCGCACGGCCCCGGCCAGCGCGGCCCCGAGCGGTCCGGCCAGCCCCAGGGCGCCACGCTCCTTGTGCGCGAGCAGCACGGCCCGCACCGCGTCCTCGTACGCCGCCGCAGCGCGCACCACGGGCAGCCCGGGCGGCTCCGGCACCGGCCGCACCCGGCGCGGCACCGCCCCGCACAGGGCCGCACGGCACTCGGCGCAGAGCGCCGTACGAGGCCTCCCGCAGCCTCCGCACTCGGCCGGCAGCAGCAGATCGGTCAGGTCCTGCCACCACCCCCGCATGACCCCACTGTGCCAAGGCGGGGACGGCGCGACCACCCCTGTGGACAACCACCTGTGGATAACTCTCCGGAGGCCGGTCCACTCACCCACCGGGGGCCCGCCCACTCACCCCGGATAGACCGGAGCCGACCCCTGCTTCACCACCGTCTGCCACTGCGAACCCGTCGGCAGCCGCACGATCCCGTCGTCCGAGTGCGCCACCAGCGGCTGCTGCTCGCTCTCGGACGCCGCGATCTCCTTGACGCCCGTGAGCCCCGGCAGCGTAGTGCCCGAGAGCACCGATCCGTCGCACTGGACGTACCGCATCTGCTGCACCCCGCCGGACTCCCGCCCGACCACCACGAGGCGGCTGCCACCCGCCCACGACATGGCCGTGACCTCCTCCATCCGCGGCGCGGCCTGCCTGGGGTCGACCACCGATATCCCGGGCCGCTCACCCCTGCCCCGCTCGACCCGGCCGATCCACAGGGACGTCTTGCCGTCCTTCTTCACCAGCAGCGCGATGCGTACGCCGTCGGCCGACACCCGCACCGCCTCGATACGCCCGTCGAGACCGGGCACCTCGACCTGGACCGGTTTGCCCTCACCCCGGCCGAGCCAGAGCAGCCGCGGCCGCTTCGGGTCACGGTCGGCCACCCACAGGTCGCCCCTGCCGTCCCAGCTGGGCGTGGAGAGGCGGTCCTCCTCCGCCTTGGCCTTGCTGCGCACCTGCGCCTTGCCGAGCGTGTCCTCCAGCGTCAACGACCCCGTGTACAGCGACTTCCCGTCGAGCGACACCCCGGCCGCGCGCCTCTCGTCGCGCGAGACCGCCGCCGAGCGCAGCGGCTGGTCGCCGGTGCCGAGGATGCCGTTCACCCGCTCGGGATCGGCGGTACTCCCGGCGTTGGCCGGCATCCGGACCAGGCGGTGCTTCTCGTCGACGAAGTACTGGTAGTCGGGCCGGTCCGCGCTGCGGTGGGCCGCGACGCTCTCGGCGTGGCTCTGGCTCAGGACGCAGAGCATCGAGCCGTTGGAGCGCTGCAAAGTCACCTGCTCGACCCCCGAAGGCGTCAGATCCTGCAACGTGAAGAGCAGTTGCGCCGCCATCTCCCGGCATCTCGTCTGGCTGGCGTCGTCGGCCCTGCTACTCAGCTGTACGGTCAGCCGGTTCTGGTCGTCCGGCGTCAGTGCTTCGCCCGGGTTCTTGAGCCGCGTACCGCCCTGGAACTGCGAGTCCACCACCCGGTCCAGCCAGTCGGTCGGCCCCTCCAGCAGCGCCTTCACCGTCTGCGTCATCGGGTCGATCCGCTGACGTATGTAGATGGGGTCGGCGACGAGCCCCGTCTGGCCATCCGCGCCCGCCCCCGAAGGCCCGGCGAAGTAATACTTGTTGACGGACCGGTAGATGCGCTGGAAGTCCGACTCGCCGAGCACCACACCCGGCGGCGGCTTGTCGATACGCCACTCCTCGCGGCCCGGACCGCCCACCTCACTCAGGTGCACGGACTGGCTGTAGGAGGCGTCCTCGGGGTGGTACGCGTGCTGCTTGTCCACCGTCGCGACCTGCTGGCCGGTCAGGGTGAAACGGCGGCTGCCGTCGGCGTCGTTGCCCGCGTTGCCCGCGTCCGTGTTCGGGCCGTCCGCGAGCACCGTCGTGGACCCTTCCGGGCTCCAGTCCTTCGACGCCTCCTTGGTCAGATACTTGCGCGCCATCGCGAACTGCGGATCATCACTGGTCAGCGCCTCAAGGAAGCCCTGCACGATCTCCATGGGCTGCGCGCCCTCGCGCGGCGGCATCGCGTAGACCCGGACCTGCGACTGGGAGTCCGGCCGCTGCGAGGCGTCGACGGACTTCAGATTTCCGCTGTCGGGCATCGAGGCACAACCGGCCAGGAGAGCCCCGCAACCGCCCAGCAGCAGCCCGGTACGCAGCGGCCGCCTCCGGCGCGCCCCACGGCCGCGCCCATCCCGGTCAGCGCCCACGTGTGCTCTCCCCTTCCCTCGCCGAACCCGTCCCGTACCCGGGCGCCGTGGTCCCTGCGGTCCCTGGCCCACCGCCCCGCGCCACGCCGCTTCCCGGCTCGTCGTTCAGCGGCTCGTCGTCCAACGGCCGACGCGGCACGACCCGTGACCCGCTGCCGGGCAGCGCCGCCGGGTCCACGGTCGCGGTCTGCGCGAGCCGAGGCGCTATCGGCCCCTTCGCGGGCACGGGCGGCGGCACCCGCTCGGAGACCACGGACGTCTGCGCGGGAACGGTCGCGAGCTTGTTCGCACCCCCGAGCGGCAGCCCCGCGTCGTCCAGCCCGCGGTGGCGCCGCGAGTCATCGGGCTCCAGCGGGATCGGCGAACCCCGAAGCGGCTCGTCCGCCGTCCTCGGCAACGTAAGCCTGAACTGCGAGCCGCCGCCCGGCTCGCCCCACGCCTGGAGCCATCCGCCGTGCAGCCGCGCGTCCTCCAGGGCGATGGAGAGCCCGAGCCCCGTACCACCGGTGGTACGCGCGCGTGCCGGGTCCGCCCGCCAGAAGCGGCTGAACACCCGGGCCGCCTCGCCGGGCTTGAGCCCCACGCCGTAGTCCCGCACCGCGACGGCCACCGCGCCGCCCGCGGCCGCGAGCCGCACCACGACGTCCTTGCCCTCGCCGTGCTCCACGGCGTTGACCACGAGGTTGCGCAGCACCCGCTCCACCCGCCGGGCATCGGCCTCGGCGATCACGGGCTGCTGGTCCCCGACGACCCGTATGTGCGTTCCCTTGCGCTCCGCGAGCATCTCCGCGCCGCCGACGACCCTGCGTACGGCCTCACGGAGGTCTATCGCCTCCGCCTCCAGCGCGGCCGCCCCCGCGTCGAACCTGCTGATCTCCAGAAGGTCCGCGAGCAGCGACTCGAACCGGTCCAGCTGATCGGCGAGCAGCTCCGCCGACCGCGCGGTGATCGGATCGAAGTCCACCCGCGCCTCATGAATGACATCGGCGGCCATCCGCACGGTCGTCAACGGCGTACGCAGCTCGTGCGAGACATCGGACACGAACCGCCGCTGCATCCGCGACAACTCCTCCAGCTGCTGGATCTTCAGCTGGAGGTTCTGCGCCATCTTGTTGAACGCCTCACCGAGGCGCGCGATGTCGTCCTCACCGGTCACCTTCATACGTTCCTGAAGGCGCCCGGCGGACAGCCGCTCGGCGATGCCCGCGGCCATCCGCACGGGCGTGACCACCTGGCGCACCACCAGCCAGGCGATGGCACCGAGGAGCACCACGACGAAGAGCCCGGCGGTGGCGAGGGTGGTCCTGACGAGGTTGAGCGACTCCTCCTCCTGCGTCAGCGGGAAGAGGTAGTAGAGCTGGTACGGGTCGCCGTTCAGGTCGTTGAGGCGCTTGCCGATCACCAGGCCCGGCTGCGGCTCACGCCCGTCGTCGTAGACGATGCGCGTATTGGCCTGGAGGACCTCGGAGCCCTTGTCCACCCGGCCCCGCAGCTCCTCCGGCACGCTCAGGATCGGCTCCACGCCACCGGAGGCGCGCGAACCGCGGACACTTCCCGCGTCACTCGTGGACGTCAGCGTCACCACGGCGAACGCGTTCTGCCCGCCGCTGGACAGCTGCTCGACGAGGTCGGACATCCACACGGCGGCGTTCCGCCCGTCGACCGTGCTGCCGTCCGGCCCCTGTCCCTGGCCCTGCTCGGTGCTCTGCCGCGCGGCGTTGACGCTGTCCTGGGCGGCCCGGAAACCTCCGTCGGCCTGGCTCTGCGACGCCTTCACCTTGGCCTTGAGCAGGCCGTTGTTCACCGAACTCATGACGGCGAAGCCCAGCATGAGGACCACGCCGAGCGACATCAGCAGGGTCGTGACGACGACCTTCAGCTGGATGTTGCGCCGCCACAGCCGTACGGCGGGCAGCAGCGGGCGGCGCACCCAGCGTACGAAGAGCCGCAGCACGGGGCTGCCCTGCACTCCGCCCTGCAACAGCAGCCCGCCGTCGACGAGCCGCCCGAACCGGGACGCGCGCCGCGCCGGTCCAGTCCGCTCCGAGCGAGCCCCCGGACCGCCGGGCGCCGAGGAGGAACTGTCCCGGGACACGTCAGCTCGGTCCGGCCTTGTAACCGACGCCCCGGACGGTCACCACGATCTCCGGCCGCTCCGGGTCCCGCTCGACCTTGGAGCGGAGCCGCTGGACGTGGACGTTCACCAGACGGGTGTCCGCCGCGTGCCGATAGCCCCAGACCTGCTCGAGCAGCACCTCACGCGTGAACACCTGCCACGGCTTGCGCGCCAGCGCCACGAGCAGGTCGAACTCCAACGGCGTCAGCGCGATCGACTGCCCGTCCCGCTTCACTGAGTGCCCCGCCACATCGATGACGAGGTCACCTATGGCCAGCTGCTCGGGCGCGGGCTCCTCCGACCTCCGCAGCCGCGCCCGGATACGGGCCACGAGCTCCTTCGGCTTGAACGGCTTGACGATGTAGTCGTCCGCCCCCGACTCCAGACCGACCACCACATCCACGGTGTCGCTCTTGGCGGTGAGCATGACGATCGGCACCCCGGACTCGGCACGGATCAGGCGGCACACCTCGATGCCGTCGCGTCCCGGCAGCATCAAGTCGAGCAGCACAAGATCCGGCTTGGCCTCCCGGAAAGCGGCCAGCGCCTTGTCGCCATCAGCTACGAACGACGGCTCAAAACCTTCACCACGCAGCACAATCCCGAGCATCTCGGCCAGTGCGGTGTCGTCGTCGACGACAAGGACTCGTCCCTTCATGCCTGACATCATCCCATTCTCGTAACAGTGACTGGGCTGCTGGTGAGAGAGGTCACTGACCTGTGACGATAGTCGTATCGGGCCAACACTGTCTGCGGTGATCGCTCCCCGCCGGGGTCGGTAACGGACGCCGGGCGGGACCACCCGTGACACGTCGGCCCGATCCGGGCCCGGCGCCGACACGCTCCCGGCCCCGACCCGGACCCCGGCCTCCGACCCCGGCCTCCGACCCCGGTCCGAGGCCCCCGCGCCTACGGCGACCCCATCCAGGCCGTCATCCCATGGCCACTTGCCGCGACCTGGCACACATCTCGGCAAGGCCCTCCGCCGTCACAGGCGACAGAACGCCCTCCTCCGTCACGATCGCCGTCAGCAACTCCGGCGGCGTCACATCGAACGCCGGGTTGTACGCCTGCGTCCCCAGCGGCGCCACCGGAATCCCTCCTCCCGCCTCCATCCCGATCACCGGCACATGCGGCGCCGTGACCTCCGTCACTTCATGACTCCCACGCTGCTCCACCTCGATGGACGCCCCGTCCGGGGTGCCCGGGTCCACGGTCGTCACCGGCGCCACCACGATGAACGGCACATGGTGATACCGGGCGAGCACCGCGAGCGGATAGCTCCCCACCTTGTTCGCCACCGAACCGTCGGCCGCGATCCGGTCCGCGCCGATCAGCACGGCATCCACCTCCCCGGCCGCGAACAACGAACCTGCCGCGTTGTCCGTGAGCAAGGTGTACGCCATCCCGTTCCGCGCCGCCTCGTACGCGGTGAGCCTGGCCCCCTGCAGCAGCGGCCGCGTCTCGTCCACCCACAGCCGGCGAAGGCTCCCCGCCCGATGCGCCTTGAGCGCCACCGCGAACGCCGTGCCCTCCCCACCGGAGACCAGCGCCCCCGTGTTGCAGTGCGTCAGGATCCGGTGCCCACCGCCCGGCAGCAGCTCGTCGAGCAGTGCCAGACCGTGCGCCGCCATCCTGACGCTGGCCCTGGCGTCCTCGGCGTGCAGCGCCCGCGCCGCCTCCAGCGCCGCAGCGGCCGCCCGCTGACGCCCGGCACCGCCCACCGCCGCCGTGCGGTACGCCGCCTGAGCCCGGCGCGCGCCGTACGCGAGGTTGACCGCGGTGGGCCGCGCCCCCGCCAGCGAGTCCGCCGCCTCGTCCACATCGAACCCACGGGCCGCGGCGAGCGCGACGCCGTACGCCCCCGCGATTCCCAGAAGCGGCGCCCCACGCACCGCGAGCGCGCGGATCGCCTCCACCAGTGCCGGTGCGTCGGTGCACACCAGCTCGATCTCCTCGCCCGGCAGCCTGGTCTGGTCGAGGAGGACCAGGACGGGGCCTTCAGGTGGGTCGTCCCAGCGGATCGCGGGGATCGCCGGGGTCTCGGTCGGCCGTATGTCCTCGCTGGATTGCGCGTACTGATCAGCCATCCGCCCAGTCTGCCCCGTACCCGGCGGACAATTGAAGGTGTTCCGCCCCTACGGCACCCGGTCACCCGGCCGGTGCCCCGTGGCACGATGGCTGGCAACCTGCCGCCGCACCCGCGGACGGGCACCGTGAAGGAGCGACGATGAACGACACTCCGGGCTGGGCTTCGCCCGGATCCGCCCCCTCCGACGGACAGGACTCCGGCAGGCCGGACGCCGCCGAGCCCGCGGACGCCGGCCGGCAGAGCGGCCCGTCCAAGTGGTCCAAGGAGCAGCCGCCGCCCGCCCAGTGGTCCCCGCCCACCAACCCGGGCCAGGGCCAGACCCCACCTCCGCCACCTTCTCCGCCCGGCCAGGGCGGCGGCTGGGGCGGACCACCCTCCGGAGGCCCCGGAGCGCCGGGCGGCCCCGGCACACCCGGCGGCGGCTACCGCGGCTGGGGCTCCTGGCAGGGCCCGCCGCCCGCCGCCAAGCCCGGCGTCATCCCGCTCCGCCCGCTCGGCGTCGGCGAGATCCTCGACGGCGCGGTGTCGACGATGCGCGCCCACTGGCGCACCGTCCTCGGCATCGCCCTGACCGTGGCCGTGCTCACGGAGATCATCGTCGTCCTCCTCCAGGGCCTCGTCCTGAACGAGTCCGTCGACACCGACGCCCTCAACGACCCGAGCGCCACCGTCGGCGAGCTGACCCGCGCCATGGGCGACACCATGCTCAACTCCGGAGTGGTCCTCGTGATCACCCTGCTCGGCACGATCGTCGCCACAGCCCTGCTCACGATGGTCACCAGCCGCGCGGTGCTCGGTAAGCCGGTGACCACCTCGGAGGCATGGCGCGACTCCCGCCCCCAGCTGGCCAGGCTGTTCGGCCTGACCCTGCTCATCCCGCTCATCGGCGCCGCGGTCGTCGCCGTCGGCATCCTGCCCGGCGTCCTGATCGCGGTGGCGGGCTCCTCCGACGCCGGCGCGAGCCTCGCCGTACTCGGCGGCCTCGCCGCGGGCATCGCCGCCGTCTGGCTCATGATCCGCTTCTCGCTCGCCTCCCCGGCGCTCATGCTGGAGAAGCAGGGCGTCAAGAAGTCCCTGATCCGCTCCGCCAAGCTGGTCCGAGGCTCCTGGTGGCGGGTCTTCGGCATCCAGCTGCTCGCCGCCATCATCGCGAACGTCGTGGCGTCGATCATCGTCATCCCGTTCACCTTCATCGCCGGCGCACTCAGCGGCGAAGGCGTCACCAGCTTCCTCAACAGCACCGGAGAACTGGGCTGGACGTTCCTGATCGTCAGCGGCGTCGGCTCCGTGATCGGCTCCATGCTGACGTTCCCGATCACGGCCGGAGTCACCGTGCTCCTCTACATCGACCAGCGGATCCGGCGCGAGGCCCTCGACCTCGAACTCGCCCGCGCCGCCGGCATCCCCCGCCAGGGCACCGGCCCGTCCGGCACACCGGGGAGCTGATGCGGTGACCGCGGCGGGGGCAGCGCTCATGGGGTTCGCAGCGGCACCGCTCCTGCCGCGCACCGGTGACGAGCCACCGGTGACGATCCCACGCGACCCCGCACGTGAGGCGGCCGAGCGCGAACTGTCCAAGCCGATGTACCACGAGAACGACCCCAGCCTCTTCCAGCGCGCCCTGGACCGCTTCTGGGGCTGGGTCGACGCCCTGTTCTCCGCCGCCTCGGGGGCCACCCCGGGCGGCGGCTTCGGCCTCCTCGTCATAGCCCTGGCGGTGGTGCTCCTGTCCGTCGCCCTCTGGTGGCGCCTCGGCACCCCGCACCGGACCCCCGCCTCCGCGCCGGCCCTCTTCGACGACCGCCCCCGCAGCGCCGCCGAACACCGCGCGTCCTCCGAGGCCCACGCCGCCCAGGCCCACTGGAACCAAGCCGTCCAGGAACGCATGCGTGCCATCGTCCGCGCCCTGGAGGAACGCGCCCTTCTGGACCCACGCCCCGGCCGCACCGCCGACGAAGCCGCCGCGGAGGCGGGCCGGACCCTCCCCGCCCACACCGGCCGACTCCGCACAGCCGCCCACGAGTTCGACGACGTCACGTACGGCGGCCGCACCGCCGACGAAGCCGCGTACCTCCGCCTGGCCGGACTCGACCGCGACCTGCAACACACCAAACCGGACCTGACCAGCACCGCCCACACCACAGCGAGCAGCGACAGCGCCCAGGGAGCCGCCGAATGACCGGCTCCCCCCGCGCGGCCGAACCACCCGAGCCCACCGCGCCGCCCACCACCACACAACAGCCCGACACCACGCCCCACCCGGCGCCCGCCCAGCCCGGACCCGCGCCCCTCTCGACCTCGGCCCCGCCCCTCCCGGCCTCCGCGCGGCCCAACACCGCACCCCAACTGGCCTCCGCCCAGCCCGGACCCACGCCCCCTCTCTCCACCTCGCCCACGCCCCCCCGGGCCTCCGCGCGGCCCAACACCGCACCCCAACTGGCCTCCGCCCAGCCCGGACCCGCGCCCCCTCTCTCCACCTCGCCCACGCCCCCCCGGGCCTCCGCGCGGCCCAACGCCGCACCCCAACTGGCCTCCGCCCAGCCCGGACCCGCGCCCCTCTCGACCTCGGCCTCGCCCACGCTCCGCCAGCTCTGGACCCGCTCCCGAGGCATCGTCCTCGCCGTGGTCGTCCTCCTGGTGGCGGCCGTCGCCATCGCCGCGGTCCGCTCCGGCGCCCAGCACGGCCGCCTCGACCCGCGCTCCGCCGACCCCCACGGCAGCCGAGCCGTCGCCGAACTCCTCGCTGACCAAGGCGTGTCGACCCGCGTCGTCACCACCACCGAAGAGGCCAGAGCCGCGGCCGGCCCCGACACAACCCTCCTCGTGGCCGACCCCGACCTGCTCACCGACGGCCAACGCACCCGCCTCCACGCCGCCACCAAGGACTCCGGCGGACGCACCGTCCTCGTCACACCCGGCACCCCGTCGATCGGCGCCCTCGCCCCCGGGGTCACCGCCAACGCCACCCCCAGCGCCCACTCCACCCTCGCCCCCGGCTGCCCCCTCCCGGCCGCCCGCCGAGCCGGCACCGCCGACGTGGGCGGCATCCGCTACGACACCCTCGCGCCGAACGCCGAGCCCTGTTACCTCAGCGACGGCCTGCCCAGCCTTCTGCATCTCCCCGCCCCCCGCGGAAAAGGCGACACCGTCCTCCTCGGCGCCCCCGACATCCTCTACAACGACCGCCTCGACAAGCAGGGCAACGCCTCGCTCGCCCTCCAACTCCTAGGCCGCCACTCCCACTTGGTCTGGTACCTCCCCTCACTCTCCGACGACCAGGCAGCCACCGGATCCGAGCGCCGCGGCTTCTTCGACCTGATCCCCTCCGGCTGGCGCTGGGGCACCCTGCAACTCGCCACCGCCGCCGTGCTCGCCGCCCTGTGGCGCGCCCGCCGCCTCGGCCCCCTCGTCACCGAACGCCTCCCGGTGGCCATCCGCGCCTCAGAGACCGTCGAAGGCCGTGCCCGTCTCTATCGCAGAGCGAACGCCCGCGACCGCGCGGCCACCGCACTGCGCACCGCCACCCGCACCCGCCTCGCCCCCCTCGTCGGCGTATCTCCCGCCCAGGCGCACGCACCCGAGACCCTGATCCCCGCGCTGTCCACGCGCCTTCGCACCCCCGGCCAAGACCCGCACCCCCTCCTCTTCGGACCACCCCCGGCCAACGACGCAGCACTCATCGCCCTCGCCGACCAACTCGACGCCCTCGAAAGAGAGGTACGCCATTCATGATGGACCCGACCACTGACAACGGGCCCACCGGAGATTCCGGCACCAGCTCACGCGCTTCCCTCGAAGCCCTGCGCGCCGAGATCTCCAAGGCCGTGGTCGGCCAGGACCCCGCCGTCACCGGCCTCGTCGTCGCCCTCCTGTGCCGCGGACACGTCCTCCTCGAAGGAGTCCCAGGGGTGGCCAAGACACTGCTGGTCCGCACCCTCGCCGCGAGCCTCGAACTCGACACCAAGCGCGTCCAGTTCACCCCCGACCTCATGCCGAGCGACGTCACGGGCTCCCTCGTCTACGACGCACGCACCACCGAGTTCTCCTTCCAGCCCGGCCCCGTCTTCACGAACCTCCTCCTCGCCGACGAGATCAACCGCACCCCGCCCAAGACCCAGTCCTCGCTCCTCGAAGCGATGGAAGAACGCCAGGTCACGGTCGACGGCACGCCACGCCCGCTCCCCGAGCCCTTCCTCGTGGCGGCCACACAGAACCCCGTGGAGTACGAGGGCACGTACCCCCTCCCCGAAGCCCAACTGGACCGCTTTCTCCTCAAACTGACGGTCCCTCTGCCCTCCCGCCAGGACGAGATCACCGTCGTCACCCGCCACGCCGAGGGTTTCAACCCAAGCGACCTGCGCGCCGCCGGCGTACGCCCCGTAGCGGGCCCCGCCGACCTGGAAGCCGCCCGCGCCGCGGTCGCCAAGACCTCCGTCTCCCCCGAGATCACCGCCTACGTGGTGGACGTGTGCCGCGCGACCCGCGAATCGCCCTCCCTCACCCTCGGCGTCTCCCCCCGAGGCGCCACGGCGCTGCTCTCCACCGCACGCGCCTGGGCCTGGCTGACCGGCCGCGACTACGTCATCCCCGACGACGTGAAGGCCCTCGCCCTGCCCACCCTCCGCCACCGCGTCCAGCTCCGCCCGGAGGCCGAGATGGAGGGCGTCACCGCGGACTCCGTGATCAACGCGATCCTCGCCCACGTCCCGGTCCCCCGCTGATGGCCCTCACCGGACGCGCCGCCCTCCTGGCAGCCCTCGGCACCCTCCCCGTAGGCCTCTGGGACCCCAGCTGGACCGGCATCCTCGCCGTCAACGCCCCCCTGGCCGTGGCCTGCGCCTGCGACTTCGCCCTTGCCGCCCCCGTACGCCGCCTCGGCCTGACCCGCTCCGGCGAAACCTCCGTACGCCTCGGGGAAACCGCCGACGTCGAGCTCACCGTCACCAACCCCTCCGGCCGCCCCCTGCGCGCCGACCTCCGCGACGCCTGGCCCCCCAGCAGCTGGCAGCCCGGCACGGAAGTCGCCGCATCCCGCCACCGCCTGTCGATCCCGGCCGGCGAACGCCGCCGCCTCACGACCCGTCTGCGCCCCACCCGCCGCGGCGACCGCCACTCCGACCGCGTGACCATCCGCTCGTACGGCCCCCTGCGCCTCTTCACCCGTCAGGGCACCCACAGAGTCCCCTGGACCGTGCGCGTCCTGCCACCCTTCGCCAGCCGTAAGCACCTTCCCTCGAAGCTGGCCCGCCTGCGCGAGCTCGACGGCCGCACCAGCGTGCTGACCCGCGGCCAGGGCACCGAGTTCGACAGCCTCCGCGACTACGTCCCCGGCGACGACACCCGCTCCATCGACTGGCGCGCCACAGCCCGCCAGTCCACCGTCGCGATCCGCACCTGGCGCCCGGAACGCGACCGGCACATCCTGCTGGTCCTCGACACCGGCCGCACCTCAGCCGGCCGCGTCGGCGACGCACCCCGCCTCGACGCCTCCATGGACGCCGCGCTGCTCCTGGCAGCCCTGGCTTCCCGCGCCGGTGACCGTGTGGACCTCCTCGCATACGACCGCCGAGTACGCGCCCTGGTCCAGGGCCGCTCAGCAGGCGACGTCCTCCCCTCCCTGGTCAATGCCCTGGCGACCCTGGAGCCCGAACTCATCGAGACGGACGCGCGAGGCCTGACATCGACGGCCCTGCGCACAGCGCCTCGCAGTTCCCTGATCGTGCTGCTCACCAGCCTCGACACGGCTCCCGTCGAAGAGGGCCTGCTTCCCGTACTTTCTCGTCTCACCAAGCACCACAAAGTCCTGGTCGCATCGGTGGCCGACCCCCACATCGAAGAAATGGCGACCGCCCGAGGATCGGTGGAAGCGGTCTATGACGCGGCAGCGGCAGCCCAAGCGAAATCGGAACGACACCGCACGGCGGAAAAACTCACGCGCCACGGCGTCACAGTCGTCAACGCCACCCCGACCAACCTGGCCCCCGCCCTGGCCGACGCATACCTTTCCCTCAAGGCAGCCGGCCGCCTTTAAGAGTTAAGAGAAGACAGAAGAAGGAAGGGGCCCAAACGCAAAAAGGCCTCAGGCCCCGGACATTGTCCGGGGCCTGAGGCCTTTTCAGAATTAGTTCGGCGGCGTCCTACTCTCCCACAGGGTCCCCCCTGCAGTACCATCGGCGCTATGAGGCTTAGCTTCCGGGTTCGGAATGTAACCGGGCGTTTCCCTCATGCTATGACCACCGAAACACTATGAAACTGTCAACCGCACCACACCCGGTGGCCCCGGGCATGGGGTTGTTCGTGGTTTCAGAACCAACACAGTGGACGCGAGCAACTGAGGACAAGCCCTCGGCCTATTAGTACCAGTCACCTCCACCCGTTACCGGGCTTCCAGATCTGGCCTATCAACCCAGTCGTCTACTGGGAGCCTTAACCCCTCAAAGGGGGTGGGAATACTCATCTCGAAGCAGGCTTCCCGCTTAGATGCTT